>NZ_CP064760.1:2637332-2966998 GCF_015565955.1 Microbacterium schleiferi
TGAAATCTCGAGAGTGATCACCAAATCGGCCTCGCGCCGGAACCTCTCCGCAAGCCGTTCGATCGCTGCGGCGAGCGCATCGTCGGCGGGAACGGCAGCTGTCTGCGCGACGAGAGCCCGCGCTTCTGCCAGAGCCTCGCGAGCGGTCTGCTCGACGGTGGCGATACTCGCGGTCGCGGCAACCACATCACCTTCACGCGACTGTCTGCTGGCGCGCTCACTGAGCAGGACCAGCCCCGCGAGTGTTTGAGCAAGGGTGTCGTGGATGTCTCGGGAAACGCGCTCGCGCTCGGCCGCGACCCCGCGCTCGTGGTTCAGCGTGGCGAGTTCGCCTTGCGCGGCGGTGAGCTCGGTCAGCAGCTGCGCTCGTTCCGCGCCGTACTCGGCGATGCTCGTGATCCACAGTCCCAGGGCGCACGCGAAGATCACGGAGAGTCCGCCGGAGACCAGGCCCGATAGAAGTCCTCCCGCATCGAACCCCGCGGGCGCTGCGAACCCAATGAACACGCTGGCTCCGATGAGGACCGAACCCGCGATTCCTCCTCGGCGGCTGCGGGTTGTCACCCACGCCAGCGGGTACGCGAGCGTTTGCATGATCGCCATGAAGGGCGACGCCGCCACGGCTACTGCCAAGCTCACCGTCATTGTCGCGAAAAAGGCGATCGCACGTGGCCGAGAGAACGTGGCGAGGAGAGCGCGCCCCCAGAGGAAGTAGGCGACGACGAAGACGGCGGCGCTCCCGGCGGCGATAACACCATCGGGGCTCCCGACACCGTCGATCGCAAAGACCACGAGCGCGGCGATGAGAGCCGAGAAGAGGGGAACGGCAAGATCCCACCACTTTTTCTCGGTCATCGCCGCGCTCTCTCCCTGATCCGGTTGACCGTTGTCAGGCTACGCGTCGCGGCGAATCCAGCGGAAGGTGACGCGACTGAGCACGAGTCCAACCACGAGCCAGATCGCCAGCACGATCGCCGTCATCCCCAGATCCCACTGCCCGTTCTGCTCGAGCGCGGCGTACTCGGGCGGGAGGAACACGGCACGCATACCCTTGGCCATCCACGCGAGCGGGAGCAGATTCGCGACGTTCTGCAGCCACTCGGGCAGCAGCCAGAAGAACATGTACACACCGGAGATGAACTGCAGGATGAGGACCACCGGGATGACGACCGCCGAGGCGCCACGCGTTGACCGCGGGATCGCCGAGATCGCGATGCCCAGCAGCGCCGACGTGGACAGCCCGAGGAGGAACACCCAGGCGAACGTCATCCACGCATCCACGGTGTCGGGCAGAGTCGCCCCCAGTACGAACACGGCGAAGAGCAGGAGCGCGATGACCTGAGCGATGGCCGTCGCAAGAACCTGGCCGATCTTGCCGATGAAGTAGCTGACCGGCGCCAGGGGTGTTCCGCCGAGGCGCTTGAGGGTGCCGTCGTGGCGTTCCAGCGCAATGTCGATCGCGAGATTCTGGAGCCCCGAGAGCAGCACGCCCGCGGCCAGCAGCCCCGGCAGGTACATCTGCACAGCGGGGATCGCGGGGAGTCCCGGCCCATAGCTGGTCGCTCCGTCACCGCCGAAGACGACGCTGAAGAGTCCGAGCATGAGGATCGGAAACAGGAACGTGAAGAAGACGGTCTCGAACGACCGTGTGTACCCGCGAATCTCGTAGCCGACGCGCCGGACTCCTTGCGTGATGAGGTTCGCCGGCGCTCCGCGACGGGCCATAACCACAGTGCTCATGCCGATACCTCCGTGTCTGTTGCCGCCGCGCTGGGCACGACGGACTCGTCTGCAGCCTCGGTGACCATCTCCAGGTAAATGTCTTCCAAGCTCGGACGGCGGATCTCCACGTCCTCCGGCTCGCCGCCGAGACGCTCGACCAGTGCGCGAACGAATTCTGCCGGTCGCGCGACCCGCTCCTGGTAGCGCGTGCCAGCCTCGGTCCAGGAGACCACCGGCATGCGCGCCTGGTCTCCCCCGAACGTCGCGACGGGGCCGATCGCCTGCAGCCGCCCACGGTCGATCACCGCGACACGATCGGCCAACTGAGCGGCCTCATCGAGGTAGTGCGTGGTGAGCAGGATGGTTGTGCCGTCGTTCTGAAGACGCTTGATGAGGGCCCAGAATTCGCGGCGTGCTTGCGGGTCGAACCCGGTCGTGGGCTCATCGAGAAAGAGCAGCTCGGGCGAACCGATGATCCCGAGAGCGACATCGACGCGGCGCTGCTGGCCGCCCGAGAGCTTCGCGATGCGTGTGTTCGCCTTCTCTTGCAGGCCGACGGCGGCGATGACCTCTTCGACGTCACGGGCACGCGGGTAGTAGCCCGCGAACTGGCGCAGCTGCTCCCGCACCGTGAACGTGGCAGCGTTACCCGTGGACTGCAGCACGATGCCGAGTCGGGACTTCCAATCCAGGCCGCCGTGGTTGGGGTCGACGCCGAGAACGTCGACCTCGCCGCTCGTGCGTCGCCGGTATCCCTCGAGAATCTCGACGGTCGTCGACTTACCAGCCCCGTTGGGACCGAGCAGAGCGAACGTCTCTCCCGCCGAGATCTCGAACGAGACGTCATCGACGGCTGCTCGTGATCCGTAGGTCTTGCGCAGGTTCCGCACCCGCACCGCATCGTTTTCCATGCCTCCAGCGTTCCGTGTCAACCACTCCCGCACCAGCGGCCATTGGGCGGGGCCGGCATCCCCCATTCGGTGGATGCCTGCAGACCCCCGGATGGAACACGGCGCACACTCGGGCGAGGATCACGACCCCCGACTACGATGTGTTCTCGTGACCGACCGCACTCCCCTGTCTCGCAAACTATCCGCCATCGCCGAGTCCGCGACCCTGAAAGTCGATGCGAAGGCGAAGGCGCTTCAGGCCGCGGGGCGGCCCGTCATCAGCTACGCCGCGGGCGAGCCGGACTTCCCGACGCCGCAGTTCGTCGTGGATGCCGCTGCCGACGCGCTCCACGACCCCAAGAACTTCCGGTACACGCCCGCCGCGGGCCTCCCGGACCTGCGTCAGGCGATCGCAGACAAGACCCGGCGCGACTCAGCGCTGGAGGTTGCGCCCTCGCAGGTGATCGTCACCAACGGCGGCAAGCAGGCGGTCTACCAGGCCTTCCAGACCGTTGTGAACCCGGGCGACGAGGTGCTCCTGCCGGCGCCGTACTGGACCACATATCCCGAAGCGATTCAGCTCGCCGACGGCATCCCGGTCGAGGTGTTCGCCGGGGCTGACCAGGACTACAAGGTCACCGTCGAACAGCTCGAGGCCGCGCGCACCGACCGGACGACCACCCTGGTCTTCGTGTCGCCGTCGAACCCGACCGGCTCGGTCTATACGGAGGAAGAGACCCGCGCGATCGGTGAGTGGGCCCTCGCCCACGGGATCTGGGTCATCACGGATGAGATCTACCAGCACCTCGTCTACGACGGCGCCCGTGCGGTCTCGATCGTCGAGGCCGTCCCCGAGCTCGCGCAGCAGACGATCCTCGTCAACGGCGTTGCCAAGACGTACGCCATGACGGGGTGGCGCGTGGGCTGGATGGTCGGTCCCGCCGATGCCATGAAGCTCGCCGCGAACCTGCAGTCGCACCTGACGAGCAACGTCAACAACATTGCGCAGCGGGCCGCGATCGCGGCGCTCACCGGGCCGCAGGACGAGGCCGAGCGGATGCGCGAAGCCTTCGACCGCCGCCGTCGCGTCATCGTTGCGGAACTCGCGAAGATTCCCGGCGTGACAGTTCCGACTCCGCTTGGGGCGTTCTACGCGTACCCGGACGTGCGCGGCCTGCTCGGACGCGAGTGGCGCGGCATCCGCGTGGAGACGTCGCTCGAACTGGCCGACCTCGTCCTCGACCAGATCGAAGTCGCTGTCGTGCCCGGCGAGGCTTTCGGTCCGAGCGGCTACCTGCGGATGTCGTACGCGCTCGGCGACGACGCCCTCCTCGAGGGCCTGCGCCGGATGCAGGATCTGTTCTCCTAGGCAGCGGCCGCTCCCGCCGGCCCGCCTGCGTGGGCGTAACGGCGCATCCTTTGCCCGACACCCCGGGCAGAGGCGCCATACACCGGGGTGTCAGAGAATCGATGCGCCGTTGCGACGGCACCGACACGGCGTTGCGTCGAAAGCTCCCGGGCGAGGAGCAGCCGGGCAGGCCTAGAGATCGACGTCGACGAGCACGGGTTCAGGCTGCAGGATGAGCCCGAACTCGGCCTGCACCCGGCCCTGAATGAAGCGCGCGAGCTCGGCGATCTCGGCGGCTGTCGCGCCGGCGTGGTTGGTGAGAGCGAGCGCGTGCTTGCTGGAGAGTGCGGCACGCGAGCGCGGCAGATGGAAGCCCTTGCGGATGCCGGAGTGCTCGATGAGCCATGCGGCGCTGACCTTGACATCCGGCTCGGTTGTGTCGGCGGGCGGGATATATCCGTCGAAGGACTCGAGCGGGATGATCCGCACCGGATCGGCAGGCACGTCGAGCCCGTCGGGCCGCACGGGCCACCGCGGGCACTCCGGCGGTAGCGTTCGAGCGACGGATGCCGAGACCACGGCGTTCTGGAAGAACGAGCCCGCACTGTACGTGTCGGGATCGGCGTCGTCGAGCACCATGCCTTTGCGGGCCCGGGTCGCCAGGACGTGATCGCGTACCCACTGCAACGTGACAGCGTCCTCGTCACCGAGGCCGAGCGCCTGCCGCAACTGTGCACCGCGCAGCCGCCGCGGCGCCGGGCCTACCTCGAGCAGGTCGAGCGTGACAGAGAGGATGACGGCACGGCGGATCGGCTCGGAGCCGTGGTGATGCTTGAGGACGGACGTGCGGAAGCCGAGGCCGAGGTCGGCGGCGGGAACGGTCGAGACCTCGCCGGTGCTCTCATCGATCAGTTCGACCTCGACGAGCGTCTGCACGATCTCCTGACCGTAGGCGCCGATGTTCTGAACGGGTGCGGCACCCACGGTTCCGGGAATGCCCGACATCGCAGCGATGCCCGAGAGGCCCTCGGCCACGGTGTACGCGACGAGCTCGTCCCAGTCGTGGCCGGCTTGGACGCGCAGGCGCGCAACCTGCGGCGCCGGGGCGGGGAGCCGCTCGATGCCGCGGGTCAGGATGCGGATCACGGCGCCCTCAAACGGCTCGTCTCCGACGAGAAGGTTCGACCCGCCCCCGAGGACGAACCAGGGCTCGCCCGTTGCCCAGACCGCACGAAGCGCCGCGATGAGGTCATCGCGATCGTGCGCGTCCCACATCCGCGCGGGTTCACCGCCGGTGCGAAGCGTTGTCAGGCTCGACAGGGGCCTGGGCGTGACCTCGGGCATCAGCCTCGGCGGGCGCGCAGGCGTGCCTTGCCCAGCACTGCCGTGTCCGCGGCGGTCACGCTCAACTCGATCGTGATCGCGTCGTCGTCGATCGTGATCACCTTCGCTCGGATGCCCACGTCGGCGCCGGCATCCGGGTCGACGACCACGGGCCGCGTGAAGCGCACACCGTAGTCGAGGATGCGGCCGGCATCGCCGAGCCAGGGCACGACGGTCTCGACGGCCAGGCCCATCGTGAGCATCCCGTGCGCGAGAACGCCGGGAAGCCCGACCGACGCCGCAACGTCATCGCGGTAGTGGATCGGATTGAAGTCCCCGGATGCTCCCGCGTAGCGCACGAGAGACTCACGGGTCAGGTGCACCGTGCGCTCGGCGACGATGTCACCCACGGCGAGCTCGGCCGAGTCGATGGTGTGCGCGCTCATTCCTCGTCTCCTCCCACCAGCAGCACGGAGGTCGCCGTGACGACGTGCGCGTCATCGGCATCCGTGATGGTGGCCTCGCTCGTGACCATCGCGCCCTTGCCGAACGGACGCACCTGCGTGATCGCGAGTGTCGCGACCAGTTTGTCGCCCGCGACGATCGGACGCGCGTAGGCGAAGCGCTGCTCAGCGTGGATGAGTCGGTGCAGCTCGATTCCGGAGTCGGGCTCGGCGAGAAGCTGCTGCAGCGTGAGGTCTTGAATAACCATCGCGAAGGTCGGCGGGGCCACGACATCGGCGTACCCGAGGGCGCGCGCGGCGTCGGGGTCGGTGTGCTGAGGGTCGCCAGCGAACACGGCTCGCGCGAACTCCCGGACCTTCTCGCGTCCCACCAGATACGGGGCGGTCGGCGGGAACTCCCGCCCGACCAGTTCAGGGTTCACAGGCACCAGTCCATCCTACCGAGCGAGGGCGGACCGTCCCGGGATGGAGGTCTTCTGCCGACAGGTCAGTTGTGGGCGGAGGCCGCCACTCGGTCCCACCACGCGCGCGATGCTGCCCGCAGCCGGGGCCCGCGGGCTGCCGCCTCGTCGCGGATGGCGGTGGAGTCGGCCAGAAGCGTCGTGAGCCGCTGGGGGGCCTCGGGCAGATCGTCGAGATCGAGAACGCCGGTCTGACCCCAGTGCCCCAGGGCTCCGCCGAGCTTGATACGGGTGTAGCGGTCGGCCGAGAGCGCGAGCACGGGAGTGCCGGCCGGCGCCGCGAAGACGGCGGGGTGGTAGCGGCCAGTGATGAGCAGGTCGGCCCCGCGCACGAGCGCTGCCGCATCGCGGGAGGTGCCGGTCGGGATGACGGTCGAGGGCTCCGACATCCGCTGCCGGATCCTCTCGTGAAGCGCGGCGTCGCCCCGTGCCGGTGCGGCGGGATCGAGCGGCCCGAAGTGTGCGTGAAATGCCACCGGTCCGACGGTTCGTGCCGCAGCATCCGCGAGCGCGGCGATGTGCTGCTCGACCTCGTCAGCGGGCCTTCCTGCGAACCACCCTGACAGGCTCACAACGACTCCTGCACGAGCCGCCTCTGCGCCTGCGGCATCGCCCTCCCCGAAACCCAGGAACGACGCGTCGTCGACGGTGAGTGTCGCCGCCAGCCCCCAGGACGCCACCAGGGCTGCCGTGTCGGGCTCGCGGACGCCCACGAGGGCTGCCTCGCGCAGCATCCGTGCCACGATCTGGTCGTCGGGCAGATCGAGGTCGGGGCCGAGCGTCTGGCCCGTGACGACGACGGGCAGGCCTCTCAGCCGGGCTAGACGCGCCAGGGTGCTCCGCTCGAACACATGGCTGTGCCAGCGTGTCGCGAGATTGCCGCCGCCGGCGTTGACGAGCATCCGCGCACCGTCCAGGGCCGCGAGAACCTCCCGCGCCGGGTCATCGGGTTCGAGCTCGGCCATTCCTGCGCCGACCGCGAGCAGGTGCTCGGCGCGCCGGGCGGACTGGGCGCGATCGAGCCCCGCGAACCCGAGGCGCCCCACCGCGGGGATGCCGTAACGCGCCGCGGTTTCGGTCGGATTCGAGCTCACGCCAACCGGTGCGAGGCCGCGCTGGACGAGCTCGTCCACGGCGACCTCGAACATCGCCTCGTCGCCGATGTGGAACATGCCGTCGAGCACGCCAACGTCACCGATGATGAGAACGGACACCGCTATCTCCTGCACTGCACGGATGGGGGAAGACGCCACGGATCGGTGGCGTTGTCAACCCTACGGGCGACGAGTCACAACGGTCGCCCGACGGCAGTACGATCACGGTGTCCGGGTGGCGGTGCCGGGACAGGTCAAGAGAGGTCCGCCATGGGGATTCAAGCAGCGATGGACCGGGGCACCGGTGCTTCAACGATCGTCGAAGCGCTGCGCGCCGCCGACGATCTCGCCTTCGAGGCGGGCCGCGATCCCGGGGTGCGCACCCTGCGCGTGCTGTCGGCAGCGCTGGCGGGTGGTGACGATATCGCGGCGATTGCCGCGGTGCACGCCCTGTCAGAGATGTTCGACGAACAGGCCGCGTCGCGTCTGGTCTCGCTTCTGGACGACCCCCGACCCTTCATCCACGAACACGCGGCGTGGGCGCTCGGCCAGGGGCTGCCACGGTTCTCTGCGATCGCGCGCTTGATCGCCCTGGTCCGGCGCGGTGGGTTCACGGGGATGCTGGCGCAGCACACGCTCGAGAAGTGGTCGGTGGCCGCGGGCGATGTGCTGGCAGTCGCCCTCGAGTCGGTGCTGGCGGTCTCGGCAGGCGCGACGGATGCCGCGGGCCGGGCACGGCTGGTCGAGACGCTGGGCCTCGTGCGCCAGTCCTCCGCGACGCGAACGCTCCTGACGATCGCTCGTGACGGCGCGGAGCATCCCGGTGTTCGCGAGGCTGCGGTCGCTGCCCTGGGTCAACGCGCAGGTGAGCCGGGCGTACGGCGGATGCTTGAGGACCTCGTCGCCGCCGGTGGAGACCTCTCGGACCACGCGCGCCTCGCGGTCATTGACCTGGAGCCGGCTCGGGTACCCGCTCCCGGTGAGGCCCCCAGCGGTCTCACTATCGCGCAGCTGTTCCTGCACGCCGACATCGACCCGTCGCTCAGCGCCGCGGGCTCGGGCGACAACGGCGGAATTGCTACCCTGCTGGTGCGCTTGGGTGACGCGCTGACCCACGAGCATGGTGTCGTGGAACGCGTCCTCACCCTCTCTCGGGGGTCGATCGCGCAGGCCACATCGGACCTGCTCGATGTCGCATCGTTGGAGAGCGGGCACCTCTACGGGCATGTTCCGCTCGCGGAGCGTCCCATGCCGTCGGCCGCAGCGTGGCCGTTGCGCGTCCGGGCGCGGCGCGGCATCCGTCGGCTGCTTCGCTCTGCCGGCCACATCGACGTGCTGCACCTGCGGATGGCAGATGTCGGATCGCTCGCCGCTGCCGACGTCGCGCGCGAGCTCGGCATCCCGACGGTCTTCACGCTCGCGCCCGATCCGCACGGCGTCATCCAGTCGCTGGACCGGGCCGGCACGCTCACGCGCGAGAACTTCGGTGAGACCGACCTCGCCGAGCACTTCTGGTTCCGCACGAGCCTGGTGCGTTCGCTCGCGGGGTCCGCCTCGCACAGCGTGCTGTTTCCTCGCCCGAATCTCGCCGACGACATACGCGCGCTCGTGGGCATCGACATCGACAGTGTCCCCGACCGGCACACGATCGTCGCCGAGGGCGTGGATCTGGAGGTCGTCGATCGATCGGTCGCGCTCGTTTCCGGCGGCGCGACGGATGCCGATCCCGCGCTGGTCGAGCTCGTCGAGCTCGTCGGCGAATTGGCCCCCGATCGCCGCGATCTGCCGCTGATTGTCAGCGTCGGTCGCATGCACCGCGTGAAAGGGATGGCAACCCTCGCCGAGACGTGGGCTGGCAGCAGCCTCAGCGAGCGCGCGAATCTGCTGATCATCGGCGGCGATCTCGACAACCCGTCGCTGGATGAGCGGGAGCAGATGGATCGCCTCGAGCTGGCGGTCCCTGCCACCGAGCGCGCAGCACGCGGCCTCATCCTCGCCGGACACCGTCCGAATGACGTCGCCGCACGCTGGGTGGCGGCGGCACGGCTCGGCATCCCCGGCAGTGTCGCGGGCTGCGGAGTCTACGTGTGCGCGAGCATCAAAGAAGAGTTCGGGATTGCCCTCTTGGAGGCGCTCGCGACCGGGCTCGTCGTCGTCGCGCCCGATGGCGGCGGACCGGCGACCTACGTCGCCGATCAGGACACCGGCTTTCTCACCGCCACGTGGGACACCCAGGCGCTGGAGGAGGCGACACACCGAGCGCTCGACCGAGCGGCGCTGGCAGACCCGGCGATCGCTGAGCGAGCCCGGGCGATGGTCGCCGAGCGCTTCACGATCCAGGCGATGGCTGCAGCCCTCGCGCCGGTCTATCGGCGGGTCGCCGAGCAGGAAGCGGAACTCGTGCGGGCGGCGGGCGCGGCATGACACTGCTCGTCATCAGTCCCGACTACGCATCGCACCTGCTCCCCCTGGCAACCCTCGCAACCGCGTGGCGCGAGCGCGGCGAGGAGGTTGTCGTGGCGACGGGCCCTGCGACGGACCCCATCGTGCAACGCTTCGGGTACCGGCGGGTCGATCTGCCCCTCGGTCGCGGCGCGAATGCGGGCATCATCCGCACGGCGCAGCAGCAGGCCGAGGAAGCGGCGTCGCTGGAAGGCTTCTTCGACGCGACACGCCACGGCATGATCCCGACGCTTCTCTATCAGGCCCGGGAACGACTGACCGACCTCATGTGGCAGCCCGAGGATCGTGCGTGCGCGACCCTCGCGGTGATCGAGGATGTCGCACCCGACGCGATCCTGGTCGATCACCTCGCCTTCAGCGCACGGCTCGCGCTCCACACCGCTGGGATCTCGTATGGCGATGTCGTGCTCGGCCACCCGAGCGCCCTGCCGGTGGCCGGCGAGGTGTACGGCTTCCCGCCCGCGTGGCCGGCCGCCTTCGCCCCGACGACGGACGAACAGCGGGCGCTGCGGGATGTCTGCGTCGAAGTCTCCGAGAGATTCACGGCGCAGTGGAACGAGGTCGCCGCCCGTCTCGACTCGAACGCGCCCGGCGTCGAGGACGCGTTCGCGGCCCACGGCGAGCGCGTGCTCTACAACTATCCCGGTGAGCTCGCCCGAACCGACGGACGCGTGCTTCCGCCGCACGTGTTCCTCGGTTCTACCCGACGCGCCGAACCGGAAGACGATGAGGTAGCCGCGTGGCTCGCTGCGGGCGAGCCGTTCGTCTATGTGAGCTTCGGCAGCTTCCTGTCCGTTCGCGGTGACGTGCTCGCACGCGTCGCCGAGGCACTTCGCCGCATCGGCATCCGCGCCGCCATCTCGACCGGCGCCACGGACGCGGCCGAGCTGGGGCCGCTCCCGCAGAGCTGGCTGGTCCGCGAGTACCTGCCGCAGGTGCGGCTGCTCGATCACGCCACCGCCGCCGTCACCCACGGCGGCAACAACTCCGTGACCGAAGCCGTCGGAGCGGGCGTGCCCCTGCTCGTGCTGCCGTTCTCGACCGACCAGTTCGCGGGGGCGGCAGCGATCGAGCGCGAGAATGCGGGACGCGCGCTCGACCCGAATGCGGCGGGCGTCGAGGATCTCGCCCGGGCACTTTCGGAGCTCCTCGATCCGGCCTGGACGGGCCGAGGCACCCTGTCAGCGATCAGCGCCGACCAGCGCACCGACCCCGGCCCCGAGCGGGCCTACCGGGCACTCACCGGCGCTGGACCGGCCTAGGCTCAGCCCCTAGCCAGAGAGACCGATAAGCGCCGCCATGGCAGTGCGGTCGCCCGCGGCGTCACGGTATTGCTGCATCCGCGCAGCATTGGCCTCGTATCCCTCACCCGCACGAACCTCGCCGACGTGGTGAAGCGCGTAGACGCGACCCTCGTGACGGCGCGGCGGCTCGCCGAGCAGGGTCTGATGGGCAAGGTTCCAGGCAGCGTCCTCGAACCCCCACCCGCGGAACCCGGCATCCTGTCCGCCGTGCCGCTTCCAGGTGCGCGGCGTCGCGATGTACACGCCCGAACACGCCCCCGAAACGAACTGCTCGACAGTGCAGTCGACGAGCGGGACGCCCCGCGCGTAGTCGGCTGACCCCGTGGCGCCAAGCCACCGGTACTCCGTGTACGGCAGGTGGACGACACCGCTCGTGGCGGCGCCCCTGATCGCCTCACGCACCGGCCCAACCTCGGGGATCGTGTCGGCATCGCCGATGACGACGACCTCGTCGGGCTCCGCCTCCGCCATCGCCCGGTTCCGGCATGCGGCAAGCACGAACGGTACATCTCCCGTGTCGACCGTGGTCAGCGGCAGTTCGGGGAGATTCTCGCGGTACCAGGCGGTGACGCGCTCGAACGCGTCGAGTCGTGAGGGCGCTGGACGCCAGGGCAGCACGATACGCGCGGCGGGCAGGACATCGTCGGGAGAGAGAGAATCCACTCCCCCATCATGAGGCCGTGGCGAGAGTCAGGAACCCGACCGCTGGGCGCGGATCGCCCGCAGCGCCATCTGGATGGCGATGAAGGCGACGAAGATCGAGAACAGGACGTTGCCGACGAACGGGTCGACGAGCGTCGCGATCCACGCCCCAGCGCCGTCGTCGTACACGCCGCAAGGCCGATGGCAATCGCCGCTTTCAGATCCACGTTCTTGCGGCGGAGGTTTCCCACGGTGCCCGACACTGCCGTCGGGATCATCATCAGCAGCGACGTGCCCTTGGCTTCGAGGTCGCTCGCCCCGAACAGGATGATGAGGACGGGCACGACCACGATCCCGCCGCCCACACCGAGGAGCCCCGCCAGGATGCCGGTGATGAGGCCGAGGATGACCAGACCGATCGTGGAGAGGATCGTGAACTCAATCTCGGCATCCCGCGACGGAATCACGAGGTAGAGGCTGATGATCACCAGCACGAGGAACCCGACGAAGCCCCAGCGCAGCACCGGCAGCGGCAGGCGCTGAAGCAGCCACGTACCGATCTGCGCACCGACGATCGCTCCAGCCGCAAGGATGAGCGCGGCGATCCACGACACCGAACCGGTGGTCGCGTAGGAGATGACGCCGACCGTCGCCGTGGGAACGATCGCCGCGAGCGAGGTGCCCGCCGCAAGGCGCTGGTTGAAGCCCAGGAAGAAGACGAGCGCCGGTACGATGACCGTTCCGCCGCCGACACCGAACAAACCCGACAAGAGGCCCGCAGCCAAGCCCACCACAATCGCGACGATGTAGAAGCGCGCGGTGCGCGGCTGAGGTGTCGTGGTCATGTGCTCGCTTTCGTCGGCGCCGGAACGCCGGCCGTGCCAGCCTACTCGTCTGGCGTGGTCGCTCTGGCGCCAGCAGGGGCGGCGTTACTCGACGCTGACGAGGTCGTAGACGGCCCAGCCGTCGTCATCCGGGACCAGCGTGTACTCGTACTCGACGACCTCCCGCACGCCCGGTTCGATCGGCTCGCCCGCCTGGTCGAAGTGGGCGATGTAGCTCTCTTGCGTGGCGACCGTGTACTCATATCCCGGGCCACGGATGTCGGTCACGACGATCTCGTAGTCCGAGTACCACTCGGTGAAGGCGTCGGATTGACCCGTGAACGTGCCGCAGTCCTTGATCTGCACGATCTCGCGCAGGCGCTCGGTCGTGACGCCGAGGAAGAGGTCGCAGTCTGCGGTTTGCCACGCTTCGTCGAACTCGTAGACGGCGTCGACGGCGCCGCGCTCGGCGTCGTTCGTCGGCTCGACGACGGCCGCGGCATCGACCCTTCCGAAGCCGAGGATCGCCAGCGGGATGAAGATGGCGGCGAGCGCGACGACGACGAGCATCACCACTCCGACGATGACCCACACGATCCAGGTCTGGCTGCGCTGGGGCGCGGTAGCGGCAACGAAGATCCCCGACGGGGCACCGCCGGGCGCGGGAGCACCGTCGGGCGGAGCGGGCTCGCCGGTCGCGTCAGGTGACTGCTGGGACCGTTCGGGCACGGGCGTCGAGCGGGGACGTTGCCACGGATCGGGCATGCCGTTCGGATGCGGCTGCACGTGCTCGGTCCACTGCTGGCCGTCCCACCATCTCAGGGCGCCGTGGCCGTCGTCGTACCAGCCGGGGGCAATCGCCGACATCCGCTCTCGTTCCTCGTCGTTCAGGGGTCGCCTTCAGCCTATGCGCGAGGGCGCAGCGGTCAGTAGCTCGCGAGGTAATCGCCGGCGGTGAAGCCGCCCGTGATCAGCCACAGCGGCGCGACGACAAGGATCAGGGAGAGGATGACGGACACGATCGACCACGCGAGCACCCGCCGCGCACGGATGTCGAGGATCAGCGCGATGATCCCGAGCACCAGCGCGATCGCCCCGACGAGGATGGCGAACGGCAAGGTGAGGATCAGCAGCCACCAGGCCGCCGACATGTCGGGCAGGAATCCGTACAGGAAGACTCCGAGGGAGGGCAGGAGAGCGACCATGGCCACGGCGAACGCGATGATCCCGAGGATGGGGATGCGGCGGGTGGCTGGCGCGGGCGGCGATGCGGGCGAAACGGATTCGGTCACGAGCGCAGTCTAGAGCGCACCCTGCTTGCCGCACAGGTGCCTTCAGTAGCACCCGTCGGCGCAGCTGACAAGGGCGGGCGGCGGCGGAGGCGGACGATTACAGTGCCGTCCGACGCAACGTCGAAAGGAACACCGATGGCAACGCAGTCCGACACACTGACGAAGACGAAGAGCTCCGCCTCCGGAGCGCCCCGCAACGCCCGCAAGGCAGCGAAGGGCGGCGCTGGGGCCAAGCTCACCAACGAGCAGAACGCGGAGAGCGGATTCCACGCCTCGAAGCAGCTGAGCGAGAGCCTGCAGCGGGTGCTCGTCGACCTTCTCGAGCTGTCACTTCAGGGCAAGCAGGCGCATTGGAACGTCGTGGGACGGAACTTCCGCGACACCCACCTGCAGCTCGACGAGATCATCGACGCCGCTCGCAGCCTCTCGGATGTCGTCGCCGAGCGGATGCGTGCGCTCCACGCTCTGCCCGACGGCCGCAGCGACACGATCGCCGAGACCACGTCACTTCCCGAGTTCCCGCACGGCGAGGTCGACACGGACGAGGTCGTCGACCTGATCACCGAACGCCTCGAGGCCGTAGTCGCGACTTGCCGTGAGGTGCACGACGAGGTCGATGACGAAGACCCCACCAGTGCCGACATCCTGCACGAGGTTCTTGGCCAGATGGAACAGTTCGCCTGGATGGTCAGCGCCGAGCGCCGCACCCCGCAGGGCCGCTGACCCCGACGGAACACCCCGCGCCATCGATCTCCGGTGTCGCAGGGTGTTTTCGTTCGTCGTAGCAGGAGCGGGGCTTGTCCCCACCGCCCCTCCACGCGCCGCTTCGCAGCGCGCGGAGCCTCCGGCGGCGTGGGCCCACCCGCGCGTGACCGCTCCAACCACCCGCCCCGGAACGAAGAAAGAGGCCCTCAGCGGGGCCTCTTTCTTCGTAGAGCCGTTAAACGGCTACTCCAACAATTCACTTCTTCTCCCGCCGCAGGCGACGGAACTCAGCAAGCTGGCGGCAGCCGCAGCACGAATGCCAGATCCAGCAGCGAAGCCACCACCGCCACCACACCGCCTCTCGCGGCGCCTGAGCCCGGAAACCTGCGCCGAGATCGCGGAGAAGTGCAGAGCCGGAGCGACGACTCCATCACTGTGCGCCGAGTACGGCATCTCGAAGGGCGGATTGCTTCGACTACTCCGCGACCGAGGTGTCGAGATGCGCCGCCAGCCACTCGCCCCGGAACACGTCGAGCAAGCCGCCGCCCTCTACCGGTACGGCTTCTCGATCGCCGCCATCGCCAGCTACCTCGACGCCAGCTACAACAACGTCAGACAGAACTTCGTGCGGCTCGGCATCGAGCGCAGACCACGCGGCGGATCCCAGCCAGTCTCCGGCCGAGTCAATCACTCCACTCTCGATGAGCAGCAGGGCATGGCCGCGGTCCTCCTCTATATCGCAGGTGGCCCGCTTGAAACAGCATTTGTACCTGAAACGCGGGTCTTTTGCTGCAGCGGCGTTGCTTGGCTTCCGGGATGAGTCTGCGGTCCCGCCTACGGTGGAGAAGTGACCTTCCAGCCCGCTGACCGCGTATACGTCGATGAGTCGAAGGCCCGCGGCTACTACATCGTTGCTACTGCCACTGCAATCGGTGACGTTCAGGCATCCGAACGGGCGCTGCGCGATCTCCTCAAGCCGGGTCAGCGACGCATCCACTTCAAGAGTGAGAGCGACAGTCGACGCCGCCAGATCCTCTCGCGCATTTGCGCTCTCGAGGTACGCGTGTCCGTGTGGGTTGTCAAGGAGCGGTCAGACAAGGAAGCGCGGCCACTGTCCCTCGGCGCACTCGCTGAGGAAGCCGCCCGCACTGGTGTGGCACAGCTGATCATCGAACGAGACGAGTCCCTCGAGCGTGCCGACCGCCGACTGATCGCCGATGTGATCCGCCGCGCAGGATCACCAGATATGCAGTACCGGCATGTCGCGCCGCACGAGCATCCGCTGCTCTGGGCGAGTGATGCCGTCGCCTGGTGCTACTCGAACGGCGGCGACTGGATCCGTCGCGTCAATGCGATCGTTGAGTCCCGAGTCACCCGGCTGTAGAAACACGTGAGCCTGGCTCGTCATACCGTCCGGAAGACTGCCAGGCTCCGAGGGCTACTGCCCGCCGTGCTTCAAGTGTACCTCGACGGGGCCGCGACGGGCCAGCGTGGCTGTTCTCGACGTCTCAACCGGCACAACCCGCGTCATCGCCGATCGAGCGGCCCTATCCGGATACGACAAAGCCCCGGGAATCCGGGGGTCTTGATCTGTAGCAGGAGCGGGGCTTGTCCCCACCGCCAGTCCACGCGCCGCTCCGCAGCGCGCGGAGCCACGGGCGGCGTGGGCCCACCCGCGGGTGACGGCTTCACCCACCCACCCCGGAACGACGAAAGAGGCCCACGAGGGGCCTCTTTCGTCGTAGCAGGAGCGGGGCTTGAACCCGCGACCTCACGATTATGAGTCGTGCGCTCTCACCAACTGAGCTACCCTGCCGCACGGCATCCGTCGGTCACGATATGGATGCTGCGAGCCCCGAGTCAGGATTGAACTGACGACCCCTTCCTTACCATGGAAGTGCTCTGCCACTGAGCTATCGGGGCGAAGCCCGACGTGCGGGCAACTAGAAGAGAATATCAGAGCGCTGTGATCCGAGAGAATCGACAGCGGCCGTGATCACTGGTCGACAGTGACCGGCGCCTCGGGCACCGTGACGACCGTCGAGGGAACGTTGTGGGCTGCCAACCAGGCCATCGGCTCCGTCGGAGTCTTGCCATTCAGCAACACCTCGAAGTGCAGGTGAGGGCCGGTGGAGTGGCCCGTCGTCCCCACAGTTCCAACGACGTCACCGAGCTTGATGACCTGCCCCGCCTGGACCCGGAGCGAGCCGTACTGCATGTGCGCGTAGTTCGTCGAAACCAGTTCGCCGTCCACGATGCTGTCGATCACGACATGTACGCCGTAGGCGCCGCCAGCCTCGGTCGCGATGCGGACGATCCCGTCGGCCACTGCGTGAATCTCAGCGCCCTGGCCACCGGGTGCGAAGTCAACACCCTCGTGCATCCGGCCCCACCGCATCCCGTAGGGAGAACTGATCGGCACACCGACCGCGAAGGGGTATTGCACGGCTGCCGAGGCGTTGTTGACGTAGGTCGACGCGACCTCGCGCACGCCCGCTTCGACAGCCAGCTCGGCCATCGAGACAGCCGAATAGCCTTCCTCGCGGCTCAGAGTCGCTGTGGCTGCCTCCGCCGGCGCAACGTAGGCCTGAATGTCTTCCTCGGGCGAGGCGGTCGGCTCAACATCGCCGAGCGCGACGATCGACGCGGTGGGCCCCTCGCCCCCGCCGACGGCTGCGACGGCCTCGACGGGCGTCGTCATTCCCACGGCGAGCAAGCCGACGATTCCCATGACTCCGACCGAGAAGGACGTGGCAGCGAACTTGCGCACGGACCCGGTGCGGGGGCGACGGCGAGCAACGTGCTCGGATGCCGCGGGCTGCGCCTCGGCGTCTGCCGGCGCATCCGCCGTGGTGGATGTTTCCCGAGCGAGTGTCGCGGTCTCCCCCGTCACTCCGAAGGTGCGGACGACTTCCTCAAACAGGTCACGCGCGGACTCGCTCGCCGGCATCTGCGGCTCATCCGCGACAGGCAGTTCCTCCGCGCGGGGTGACTCCTCCGCGGCGGGTGGCTCCGGGGCGTCTGCCACGGGAGCGACATCTTCGACGGGAGTCTCATCGACATCATCCGTCGGCGCGATCGCCGCCGCGTCGTTGTGGGGAGCCTCGTCGACCGAGACGAACCCAAGCACCTGGTCCGCCACAACAGGCTCGGGTGCCGGGGCGGCCTCGGATGCCGGGGCGGCGGGCGCGGTACCGGCACGGCGGGCGCGACGGGTCAAGGGGACTTCGGTGGCGACGCCCTCTGCGGCGACGACGGTCTGGTCGGGCTGCCGGGCAGAGTCGATTCCCGCTCCCGAGAGCGCCTCGGCTTCGGTATCCGTGAGCGGCACATTGTGGAGGCGTGACCGTAGCCCTGCCGGCCGCGGAGCGAGCTCACCGGCCGAAACCTCAGCGTCGTGCGGGCCTGTCGTCACGGGGGCAGACACCGGGTTGTCGAGGCGACGACCGCGGCGCAACTCCGCTCGAGAAGAACCCGATGACTCCGACGCCTGCACAGGCGTGGGAGTCGTGCGACTGGAGCGGCGCGTTGGCGCTGCGTCAGGCGCAGGGGTATCGGGGGTCACGGATCTCGCTCTCGGTCGTCGGGTACGACACGGGTGTTCGAAGGGTACTCAGCCTGCTCTGCCCCGGTTTCCCGGATGCGCAAAGAAGGTAACGATACGGTAAACGCTACCTGGTCGCGCCTGAGAAAGCCATGGACGATCCCCATTCTGCGGATTCCACAGTGGTATCCGCAGATCCGTTGTCAGGGTTGCGCGAGGGTCAACAGTCGATCGAAGACGCCGGGGACCGCGGCGATCACCAGAACGCGACCGGTGTCATCCGCGGGCAGAAGTGCGAAGCGTCCGCCGGCTTCTGTCACGATGAGCGCCGCGGCGGCGTGATCCCAGGGTTTGAGCCCTCGCTCGAAGTAGCCGTCGACGCGGCCGGCGGCCACCGAGCACAGGTCGATGGATGCTGCGCCCATCCGTCTGATGTCTCGGGCTATCGGCATGACGCGGGCAACCCGACCCAGGTCACCCGCGTGGGTGGCGGGGTCGTATCCGAAGCCGGTTGCCAGCAGCGCACCCGCGGCGGAGACCTCAGCCTCGACGTGAAGTCGCCGGTCGCCGAGCCAGGCCCCCGCGCCCTGGGCCGCATGGAACATCTCGTCCAGCGACGGCACATACACGGCGCCGGCCAGCGCGGTCCACGTCTGCGGGTCGGACGTTCCCTGCACGGCCGCAATGCTCACGGCATAGAACGGGATGCCGTAGGCGTAGTTGACCGTCCCATCGATCGGATCCACGACCCAGGTGGTGCCGCTGCTTCCGGGGTCGGCATCCGATTCTTCACCGAGAAAACCGTCCGTCGGTCGAAGCTCGCGGAGCCTGGAGCGGATGAGGGCCTCGACCTCGCGGTCAGCCTCGGTGACGATGTCTGCGAGCGCGGACTTGGTAGCCGCGATCGAGACGCCCGCGCTGCGACGCTCGCGCGCCAGCTGCCCTGCCTCGCGGGCAAGGTCGATGGCGATGTTCTCGAGTTCTCGCGGGTCGGCGTCAGTCACCCCTTCACGCTAGCGTCCGATCACGACTGGCGCGGCGGCTCCGCGGGATCGTCAGCGTCGCTCTCCGGGGACGACTCGACTGCGGGGTCGGCGCTCACGTCCGGCTCGACCGTGGCCGGTGCCTCGGGCGCAGCTTCAGCACTCGCAGGTGCGGGCGGTGCAGCGTCGGGGGCTCCGGCAGCACTTCCAGGCGCGGCCGGAGCAGGCGCAGCCGGGGCGGGCGGCGGCGACACCGGAGCGAAGATCTGCGCGCCGGGCGTGGGGTGACCCGTGTAGTACGCGTTCCAGTCCGGCGAGCCATCGGGCAGCATCGGCAGGGGTGTCACGCCGTCGATGTACATCGGCCACGGGAGCAGGTCTTGTTCAGCGCTGGCAGCGGGTGCGGAGGGCGCCGACGTCGTGGCGACCGGGGCCACACCGACGGGACGGGGCGCGAACAGCAGATTCACGAGGGGTACGAGCGCCGTGCCGACGGCGGCCAGGATGACGACGGCAACGACGATCCGCCAGTAGAACTCCGCGAAGAAGATCCAGTCGCTGAAGATCAGCGGCAGTAGCAGGAGCAGTGCGAGGAGCGCGACCAGCCCCACCGTGACGGGGGCGAGGATGCGGTTGATGGGCGTGACGTGCCGCAGGGCAGCCCGAAGGAAGAACCGGGCATGCAGGAGGGCGAGCTGGAGCACGAGGACGACCAGGAGGAAGCGGAGGAACCGTCCGGGTCCGACGAAATCCCACCCGTAGAACGACCAGGGCTCGGGCATCCAGATCAAGATGATGCCGGCCAGGAGCGCGACAACCCACGTGGCGATGCTGGCGATGGCGAACCACGCAGGACGGCGCGGGGCAAGCCGCGCTTCCATGATGGCGATCCCCGCGAAACCGGCGAACAGCAGCACGGTGATGAACGCACGGACAATCGAGCCGGTCTGCGGACCGACGAGGACCCAGACGACGCAGATGAGGGCTGCGGCGACGAGCGCACCGATCGCAACCCAGATCGCTGCGCGCGCGTAGGGGGACCGCGTCGCGAAGGACTGTTCGTCCGTTCCGGCAGCCGGAGGGGGCGACGGGACGTGCGGTGTGGGTGCGTCGGACGACGGGGTGGTCATGAATCCTCCCGAGGATCGATGTCGCTGTCATCCTCGCACGCGAGCCTTAGATCCAAACCCCCCGGTTCGCCCCGATTGTGGACGATCTGGCCGCGGCGCGCGGGTAGGAGGAGGCGATTTCTGACAGCCCGTCACTCGCTGTAATATTGCTAGTCGCGCCTCCGGTCGACTGTACAAGCTGGGCGGGTGCGCATTCGGCAGGTTACCCAAGCGGCCAAAGGGATCTGACTGTAAATCAGCCGGCATAGCCTTCGGGGGTTCGAATCCCTCACCTGCCACTCAACGAATAACGGGTCTCGCGAAAGCGGGGCCCGTTATTCGTTGATCGAGCACTACGGGTTCGAACCCCCGGGTGGGCCCACGCCGCCCGAGGCTCCGCGCGCTGCGCAGCAGCGCGTGGAGGGGCGGTGGGGACGAATCCCTCACCTGCCACAAAATGTTCAAGGGCTCTCGCGAAGCGGGGGCCCTTAAACATTTCTGAGCACTGCGGGTTCGAGCCGCCGGGTGGGCCCACGCCGCCCGACGCTCCGAGCCCGAGCGGGCTGGGAGCAGGCCTCAGGTGCCGATGCGGTCCATGTCGCCGCCGGTGAGCGCGTCCGGGGTGCGCAGCAGCGCGCCGTGGAAGCGGCACGTTGCTGCGGCGATGTCCATCGCAGTGCCGAGGACGTCGGCCCACTCGTCGGCGGTCGTCGGATCGCGCTGCACCATGCCCGCCACGAGCGCGGCGAGGGATGCATCCCCGGCGCCCATCGTGTCGATGACGTCTCCCGGCAGCGACGAGACGGGCTTGGTCACCGACGCCGGGTCGGTGATCAGTGTTGCTCCCGCAGAGCCGCGCGTTGCCAGCACCGTCGGCACGCCGAGCTCCCGCATCCGCGCCGCCGCGGCATCCAGGTCCGACGTGTAGAGCAGCGTTGCGTCGTCATCACCGATCTTCACCGCACCGGCACCGCGTGCCAGTGCCTCGAAGCCGCGTCGAAACTCATCCAGGTCCGTCATCATGCCCGTGCGGGGGTTGGGGTCGATGACCAGCCGCGAGGATGCCTCGCCGACGGCATCGATGAGCTGTGCCGTCTGCTCGACGTCATCGAACGGATAGCAGCTGACGACGATGCGGTCGGCATCCGCGATCGCTGCCCGCTGGGCGGGGTCGAACTCCAGCCGCCGCGCCTGCGCAGCCTCGTTGAAGACATAGGTCGGTTCGCCATCGACGCGCACGCTCACGGCTCGCGAACTGCCGAGCGCGGAGGGGGACGCCAGCAGCTTCACACCGTAGTCGGCGAGGTAGGCACGGATCTTCGCACCGGCGTCGTCGTCGCCGACCATCGCGATCAACGTCGTCGGCACGCCGAGACGTGACAGCCCGACCGCCACGTTCAGTGCAGCGCCGCCCACGAATTCGCGAACGCCGGTGTCATCGCGTAGTTCATCGATCAGCGCGTCGCCAATCACCACCACCGAACTCATGCCGGGGCTTCTCCGTTCTCGAGGACGCGCGCAACGAAAGCCTCGGTGCGGCGCCGTGTCCCATCGATCTTCAGGTCGACGCTGCCGCGCACCTCGCTGGGCGCGAGCGGGGCGGCAAGGCGAACGTTGTCATGGCAGGAGAGGTCGCTGCAGATGTAGGTGCCGACGCTGTCACCGTGGGCTCCGGCATCGCCGGCGCGACGTGCGGTGAAGAGTGAGACCTGATTGCCGGGCTGCATCGTGTGGCACAGGTTGCACATCGCCGCCCGCGAGCGCGACGAGCTCTCGGATGCCCGGAGCACGACTCCCCGCGGCTCTCCCTCGACCTCGGCCACCAGGTATCCGCGGCCCCGGAACTCGGGGTCGCGCCAGGCGAGAAAGTCGAAGTGGTACCAGTCGGTCGTTCGAGCACTCAGCGGAACCTCGATGACGCGAAGCTCATCGGGTGCCGCGTTGACAAACGATGCACGAAGTTCCTCTTCGGTGAGCGGGCGCATGCCACCTCCTCCCGACATCCTATGAAGCCGGAGCCTCACTGTCTCCCGTCGGAGCACTGACGCCTGGCAGCACCCAGGCAGCGAACGCCGGGCCCTCAGCCGCGATGAGGACGGCACCGTCCGACGCTGCCGCGAGCGTCGCATCCCCGACGAGCGCGATCGCCCGGTCGGCGCCGAGCACGGCGGCGGAGGGAAGCGTGAGGTCGGCATCCGTCGTGGTCACGAGCACGAGGACCGACTCGTCTGCGCTCTCGCGCACGAACACGACGGTGTTCTCGTCGACGTGAACCCACCGCAAACCGCCTGTCGCGAGCGCAGGATGCTGGCGCCGAAGCGCGATCAGCTCCCGGTAGAGCCCCAAGCGCGCGGCGACGGCGGGATCTGTCTCGGTGCCCCACGGCATCGGGGTGCGGCTCGCCTCGCCGTCCGCACCGACGAGGCCGAACTCATCACCGGCGAACAGCACCGGCATCCCGGGCAGTGTCATCGACAGGCCCACGGCTAGCGGGATGACCTCTGCCGGCGCGTTGGTCGCGAACCGCGCGGTGTCATGGCTGTCGAGGGTCTGCATGTTTCCCAGCCGCACGCGCCACGGAATGCCCGCCGTGAAGCGAGTGACCGCCCCGACGAACTGCGTCGCGTCGTACCGCGGGATGCCGCCGATCGGCTGCCCGAAGAACCACGGCTCGGTCCGCTTCTCCCCCTCGCCGGAGTAGTAGGGCTCGCCGGTCGGTTCGCACAGCCACGCCCACAGGGGCCGCGCGAACGAGGGGTAGGTCATGGCGCCGTGCCAGCCGTCGCCGGTGAGATCGCTCGACGCGTCGTTGGTGATCTCGGCGATGAGGACGGTGTCAGGGTTGGCCTCGATCATCGTCTGACGGGTGATCTGTCGCACCTCGGCGTTCAGGTCGACGTCACCGAGGCGTCCCGTCATGTTCGCGACATCGATGCGCCAGCCGTCCAGCGAGAACGGCGGCTTCAGCCACTGCGCGACGACCGAATCGCCTCCCTCGACGAACCGGCGACGCAGCTCCGCGGATGCCCAATTGAACTTCGGCAGGGTCGGGGTGCCGAGCCAGGACTCGTAGCGGGTGTGCCCGGCATCCGTGAAGTAGTAGAACTCGCCCTCGGGCGCTTCGGGATTACCCAGGGCCGCCTGGAACCACTCGTGACGATCGCCGGAGTGGTTGGTGGTGAGGTCACCGATGACACGGATGCCGCGGTCATGCGCAGCCTCGACCAGCCGTACGAGGGCCTCATCGCCACCCAGCAGCGGATCGACGCTCGTGAAGCTCGACGCGTCGTAGCGATGGTTCGAGGCAGCGGGGAAGAAGGGGTGAGGTAGAGCAGGTTCACGCCGAGGCCCACGAGGTGGTCGAGGTGCTCACGGATGCCGTCGAGGTCGCCGCCGTAGAACTGCTGCGAGCGCCCCGGCATCACGGGGTCGACGGCCTCGTCCCACGCGGCGGGAATGGCCCAATCGGGAGTGGGGTGCTGGTCCGCGGTTGCGGAGCGAGCGAACCGGTCGGGAAACACCTGGTACATGACCGCGTCGTACATCCACGCGGGCGGTGCTGGGTGGGCGACCAGGGCGAAGTCGTCGGCGTCGCGGGTTTCGAGGTCTGACAGACCGGCTTGGTTGAGCCAGTGGACGCGACCGGACTCGTGCACGAGAAGCCACCGGTACCCGTGCCGGCGGTTGCGGACGACGATCGGCGCTTCCCACCACGTCCAGCCGTCGGCGCTCCCGATCTCGGTCGCCTCGGTCCAGGCCGGTTCGTGATCGGGGTTCGACAGGGTCCGGACGGCCCGCAGCGGCGGGTAGGAGGCGGGAACACGGAGGCGGACGCGCACCACCTCGCCGAGTCCGGGCGTCTGCGTGGAGACGTGCAGGGGGATCCGTCGTGGTGCGGGAGGAGGGCAGGCAGGGTCATGATCGGTCCGTTTCGAAGGGTCGGCGCACGCGCCGTCGGTCGGGGAATCGTGGTTGCACGGCCGCGGCCATGACAGAGCCCTCAGGTTGTTGTTCAGTTGTGGAGTCGGATCTGGCGGTCACCGTCTCGAGCCGAGATGGATGGCGGCAGCGGCGTGCGGGTCCAGGTCGAACGTGGCGACGCCATTCGAGACGGCATACTCACGTCCGGCGCATCCGCCGTCGCCGGCTGCTCCGGCACCCCGGAGACGACATCACAATACGCACCGTCGGGCATCGTGGTGGGAACCTCCAGGCGCTGCACGTCGTCGCCGACGTTCACGGCGACCACGCCGCGGCCCTCCCGCTCGAACCCGTAGGCATCCCCCTCGTCGACTCCCGGCATCCGGGGCGTGCCGGCGGCCATCGCACGGAACTCGAGCATCCCGGCGATGGCGGGCCAGCTCTGGACGCAGGTCCGGTCGCCGTCGGCGAGGTCCTCGGCCGGGCCGCTCGCGTTGACGCACGTGGCGTCGAGGACGCGACCGTCGGCATCCGTCGGCGCCCCCGCGTCGCGGTCGCTGAAGGCGTACCCGGAGAAGAGCACCGGAGTGCCGTAGTCGTCGGCGAGCATCAGTGCGTTGGCGATCACGTACAGCTCGGGGTCCCTCGCCGTCACGTTCGCTTCGCCGCGCTCGGTGTCGTGGTTGTCGACGAAGACGATCGCCGCATCCGAGGGCACCTGCTGGGGCCGATCGTCGCTGAGCACCGGATCGGCGAACACACCGTTTTCGAGCGGCGGCGTCAGCTCGCGGGCGTAGGTGAACTCGAAGACCTCACCGAAAGCCGAGTACTCCTCGGGGGCAATAGGCTCGCCCGCCCCGCGGATGACCTCGCTCATGATCCTCGTGCCCTCGGGCAGCTGCGACACGATCGCTTCGACATCGTCTGCGGGAATGTGCTTGGCAGCATCGATGCGAAAGCCCGAGACTCCGAGCGAGAGCAGGTCGTCGAGGTAGGCGACGATGGTCGCCTGCACGTCGGGGTTCGCCGTGTCGAGATCGGCGAGGTTTACGAGCTCGCAGGTCTGCACCTGCTCGCGGTTCTTATAAAGCTGGATGTCGTCGCCTGCGGTGAGCCCGCAGTGGTGAAAGTCCGACTCGTCGTAGATGCCGGGGTACTCGTAGTGCGCGTAGGAGCTGCCGGCATATCCGATGCCCGGCGCGTCCTGCCCCGTCATGTGGTTGATGACGGCATCCGCGATCACCTCGACACCCGCAGCGGTGCACCGCTGCATCATGTCGGCGAACTCGG
This sequence comes from Microbacterium schleiferi, assembly GCF_015565955.1. Taxonomy (NCBI): domain Bacteria; kingdom Bacillati; phylum Actinomycetota; class Actinomycetes; order Micrococcales; family Microbacteriaceae; genus Microbacterium; species Microbacterium schleiferi. The sequence goes on from NZ_CP064760.1 coordinate 2,662,712, forward strand.
CTCGGGTGCCCAGGCGCGACTCGATCTGGTAGCTGACCGGCTGGTAGGAGGCCCACCACTCATCCACGTCGATGTGCTCTTGGGCCGGCGAGAGCAGCACCCACGCGATCCCCGCGGGCGCCAGGGTCGATTCGCACTCCTGCGCGACGGAGGTCCACGGGAGTTGGAACAGCTGGATGCCGACATCCGGCGCCGCGGGCTCGGGAACCTCGATCGAGGCTTGCGTGCACCCGGCGAGCAGAAGCACCGCGGCGGTGAGGGCCGCGAGGACCCCACGACCGCGGGCACGAAGGCCCGGCATCCGTTACTTCACGCTTCCCGCGGTCAGTCCACCGACGATGTAGCGCTGCAACGAGAGGAACAGCGCGACCGGCAGGATTGCGGCCAGCACGGCCCCGGCGGCGAAGACCGACCAGTTCTTGGAGAACTCGTCAGAGATGAACTTGTAGAGCCCGACGGCGAGGGTCTGCTTGTCGGGGTCGATCAGGATGACGCTTGCGAGCACGAACTCGCTCGAGGTTCCGATGAACGACAGCAGCCCGACCACGGCGAGGATCGGCGCGACCAGCCGCAGGATGATCGTGAAGAAGATGCGCGCGTGGCCTGCGCCGTCAATCTTGGCGGCCTCATCGATCGATGACGGAACCGTGTTGAAGAACCCGTACATGAGGTAGGTGTTCACCCCGAGGGCGCCACCGAGGTAGACCATGATGAGCCCGATCTGGGAGTTCAGACCGATCGCCGGGAAGATGTCGCCGATCGCGACCATCAGCAGGAAGATGGCGACGACCGCGAGCAGCTGCGGGAACATCTGCACGACCAGGAGGGTCGTGAGCCCGAAGCGGCGCCCGGTGAAACGCATGCGCGAAAACGAATACGCCGCGAGCGCACCGAGGAACACGGTTCCCGCGGCGGTGATCAGCCCGATGATGAGGGTGTTGAGGAACCACGCGCCGTACGGATGCTGCGCGCTCGTGAACAGCGACACGTAGCTGTCGAAACTCACGCGCTGGAACAGACCGTTGGCCGTCAGCAGGGTGCCGTTGGGGTTGAAGGATGCCGACAGGACGTACAGCAGCGGGAAGATCGCGAAGATGCCCACGACGATCCCGATGAGGTGGCGCCATCCGGTCTCGCGGAAGTAGCGGCGGAACGGCCGCCGCGGTGCGGGTGCTCCCCCGGGGATGCCGGCTCCCCCGCCGCCGCGACGGCTGGAGGTGATGTCGGTGTCTTCGTCGGCGACCTTGTCGAGAAGGCCCTTGGCGGCAGGGGCGCCGGGACGGAAGTCGCTCATGTCAGTTCAACTCCTCGAGTGCCTTGGTCCGTCGGAACGCGACGATCGAGATCGTGCCGACGATGAGGAAGATGATGATCGAGAAGGCGCTTGCCAGACCGTAGTCGGCCGTCGACCCGACGAAGGCGACCTTGTAGACCATCGTGATGAGGATGTCGGTAGCGCCGACGTTGACGCCCGCTGTCGCATCCCGCGGCCCACCACCGGTGAGCATGTAGATAAGGCTGAAGTTGTTGAAGTTGTAGGCAAAGGATGCGATCAACAGCGGGGCTACGGCCACGAGCAGCAGGGGGAATTTGATGGAACGGAACACCTGCCACGCGTTGGCGCCGTCAACCCGGGCAGCTTCCTGCAGGTCATCCGGAATCGACTGCAGCGCCCCCGTGCTGATGAGGAACATGTAGGGGAACCCGAGCCAGAGGTTCACCAGAAGGATGCTGAACTTGGCGAGCCACTCGTTCGTGAGCCACGGGATGTCTGCCCCGCCGAACAGCACGACGTTGATGAAGCCGAACTCCTGGTTCATCATTCCGGCCCACACCAGCGCCGAGAGGAACCCCGGGAAGGCGTACGGGAGGATCATGAGCACCCGGTAGTACTTCTTGGACTTCATCCGGGGGTCGTTGAAGACGATCGCGAGGAACAGCCCGAGCACGAAGGTCGTCGCCACGGAGAGGAAGGCGAAGGCGAACGTCCAGATGAGCACCGAGAAGAACGGTCCGCGGATGGACTCTTCCGTGAAGGCTCGGGTGAAGTTGTCGAAGCCGACGAAGATCTGCCAGCCGGGGAGAAGTTCGGTGCCGTCCTCGGCGGTGAATGCTCCCGTGCCGATGTCGTAGTAGACCGTTCCCGTTCGGGTATCGGTCATCGTTCCGGCCTGCTCGTCGTAGACGAGCTTCGACAGGTACACGTACGCGCTGGAACCGTCCGGGGTGCGCAGCGCCCCGTCGTTGGGATCATCGCTGATCGGGACCGCCATTGCGGCGATCTCCTGCTGGTTGGCGACGATCTCGGAGAAGCTGAAGCTGTTGTAGCCGTCGAGGCCGACGGCCTTGCCGCCGTCCATCTGGGCGTTCTCGACAGGCTCGAGCGGGGTGTTGTCGTTTCCGATCTCGACCGTCCCGTCAGGGTCGGTGACCAGGAACGAGAGCTCGCCGAGACGCTCGACGATCGTGAGCTTGTAGGCGGGAGAGTCGGGGACGCGTTCCTGCGCCTGCAGGAGCAGCGCGTTGACCGCGCTCTCTTTGTCGCTGTTGTGGCCGGTGCCGTAGTTCGTGAAAGCGACGTAGGCGGTGTAGCCGGCAGCGAAGATCTGGAAGACGAAGAGGAAGATCAGGCCCGGGATGAGGTACTTCGCGGGGAGGTTGCCACGGCTGAAGTAGATGTAGTTCGCGAATCCGGTGACCAGAAGGATCACCACGATCGGGATCCACTGTTCGCTCTGCATGAGCACCAGCACCGAATACAGTGCGAGCGCGTCGATGATCGCCATCGCGATGATCTTCAGCAGAAGAACCTTCCAGCCGACACCGGCGGCATCGGCGATCCGGCGAGCGCGCGCGGATCTCTTCACGCGCTGCGGGTCGGCCGCTGGGTCGCGGCTCTCAGTGGTCGGAGCAGACATCCTCATCCCTCTTCCTGAGCAGGCTACGAGGTGGGGTGGCGCGTGCGCACCACCCCACCCGCGTGACTCGGATTACTCGATCGCAGCCTGGACGTCGGCCGCCATCTGCGTCCACAGCGCCGGCGCGTCGCCGCCGTTGATGATCGCAGCCTCGGTCACCCCCCAGTACTGCCAGACCGAACCCATCTCGGGGATGCTCGGCATCGGCACGGCGTTGGCGCCAACCTGTCCGAAGCCCGCGACGACCGGGTCGCTAGCCTCGACCTGGTCGAAGGCAGCGGTCAGCGCGGGAGCGCGGCCACCGACCTCGTAGAGGGCCATCTGCACGTCTTCGCTGCCGATGTAGTTCACGAGGAACTCGTTGGCCGCGAGGGTGTTCTCGCTCTCGGAGCTCAGGAAGAAGCCCTGCACACCAGCGAACGGCTGTGCGTCCTGGCCACCGGCCGAGGGGATCGCGTCAACGGAGAAGTTGATGCCCGCCTCTTCGATCGCCGGAACGTTCCACGGGCCGGTCAGGAAGAACGGAGACTTGCCCGACGTGAAGTTCTCGAGTGCCAGGTCACCGGTGATGTTGGTGTTCAGGATGCCAGCGGCGCCCTGCTCACCCAGCCAGTTCGCGAACTCGATGCCACCCTCGTTGCCGATCTGGAGGTCGTCGGCGTTGTAGCTGCCGTCGGCGTTCTGGCCGAAGACGGGGGCGCCGAACGACGTCTGGAAGGGGTAGAGGTGGTACGGGTCGGCAGCCTCAGGGTCGAGGCCCACGAGGAACGGGTACTCGGTTCCTGCGGCCTGGCCCTTGGCGATCATGTCGTTGTAGTCGGTCGCAGCCTCGGAAACGAGGTCCGTGTTGCGGATGAGGGCGATGTTCTCGATCGCGTAGGGGACGGCGTAGGTCTGACCGTCATAGGCCCACGCGTTGATGGCGACATCCTCGAAGTCGCCCGACTTGTCACCGAGCTCGACCGGGGCGACGACGCCGTTGGTCACGAGGGTGCCGAGCCAGTCGTGAGCACCCACCGCGATGTCGGGGCCTTCGCCCGTGGGAACCTGCTGCACGAACTGGTCGCGGATCTCGCCGAACTCCTTCTGGACGAGCGTGACCTCGACACCGGTCTGCTCGGTGAAGTCGGCCGCGGCTGCCTCGAGGACGTCCGCACGGTCGGCGTCGACCCACACGGTGATGGAGCCGGACATGTCCGGAGCCGTGGTCTCGCCACTGTCTGAGCTGCCCGCGCAACCGGCGAGGGTCAGAGATGAAATCGCAGCGATCGCGCCAAGGGCGACGACGCTCCTCATGTTCACCTTCATTGGTGTGTGCCTCTCTTGAGTGCTGATGTGATCGGCCGCCGCGAGTGTTCCGCGTCGAACCTGTGTGCTCGCGGGTTCTGCAAGCGCTTACATTTGTAACACCCATCGATGATTGGCGCGAGTGCGAGCTCCCGGATCGATACCAGTTCGTGACTCTGAACAGTATGGAAACGCTTCCATCGCGGGCGGGTCGTAGAATTCCCCCATGGCTGATTCATCGTTCGACAACGATGAAGGATAGCCGTGGTGCGAGCGCGAAACGCCGCGCTGTGGGCGTGGCGCGCTAGGCAGGGTCGACTACATCGCCCCAGGACGTAACGATCGTCCAGCGGCGCGCACGGTCCCCACGATGCGCCGCGGGCCGGACGTCGATGCGTTCGATGAGCGGCCGGACGATGAGGTTGCGCTGATCGGGCGTTGCCGCGGGCCACACGGCGGCGAGATTGGCGGGAAGCGACTGCGGGGCTGCTGCCCGCACAGGGTTCGAGGTTGCGGCGCGACGTCGGCGCTCGGCGTCCTCGCGCTCGGCGTCGATCGCGGCGGCCGCCTGGCGATATGCCGTGTCGGTGATCGTGCCGTCGGCGAGGCGGAGGCTGAGGGTTAGCATCCGCTCCTCTGCGCGTTTGATCTGCTGCTCGGCGCGCCTCGCGGTCATGTCTGCCGCGGCGACTCTCTTGTCTGAGCGCTGCTGTGCCGCGAGGCGTGGGGCGAGGTCGGTGGCGAGGGCCAGGACCCACGCCTCGACTTCGGCCTCTACCCGGTGCGCGCGAACGCTGACGATGCGATGGTTGGTGGTCGTGCTCCCGCGTGAGCACAGGTAGACCCGCCCGTCTTTCGCCGCGTTGTGGTGCATCGGCCCGCCGCAGTCGACGCAACGCAGCAGTCCAGAGAGGAACGATGCCCCGGGCTGTACTCGTACGCGGCGGCGCTCTTCGCGTGCCGCGAGGTAGGCCTCCCACGTCGCACGGTCGATGACGGGCTCGTGTGCGCCCTGACGGAACTCGCGATCCCACACTGGCGCGTGCGGGCCGGACTTGACGAGAAGCCCTGCCCCGAACCCGGCGTCGAGGATCCGCAACACGTCCTGATAACGCCACGGGCCGCCCGTACGCCCGTGCGGGACGCCCAGGTCGTTCAGGTGGCGCGTGAGGTGCCCGCTCCCCTGCCCGCCGAGATATCGGCGGTAGAGGTCTGCGAGGAGGGGGCCGGTTTCAGGGTCCGGCAAGTACTGGCCGCCCACCTCTCTGTAGCCGAACCGCGGGCCGCCCGTGCTCGGGAGACCGCGTGCGACGCGGAACTCTCGAGCCTCCTTCCACTGCTCGCCGATGCGCTCGGACTCGAAGGCTGCGAGTTCCGTCATGACTCCGCGGGCAAATCGACCGGCGGCGGTCTGATCGTTGGGCTCGGTGGCTGACTCGATACGGCCACCAGCGAGGTCCGCGCGGTCAGCGGCGAGCGCCCAGTCGCGGCGCGAGCGAGAGAGCCGGGACCAGCGCCAGAGAACGATCACGTCGGCGCGGTCGGTTTCGAGCGCGCCCATTGCTGCCTGAACGCCAGCGCGCGCCCATGTCCGTCCGCTGATGCCCGGGTCGCGCTCGATCGAAACGATCTCGTAGCCCTGCCGATCACAGTAGGCGCGGCAGGCCTGTTCCTGAACGTCGAGGCTGATCGACTCCTCGCGATAGGTCGACTGCCGAAGATACACGACGGCCCGCGCGCGCTCGGGCCGCGGCCGGAGATGCGCGAGCAGCGCACTCACGCTGCTGCTCGCTCTGCGTAAATGCGGGAGGTGACACTCGCGAGGAACGCGAGGGGAACTTGAAGCGCGCGAGCCGCCAAGGGGAGGGGTGCTCCCGCGCCGACAAGCGCGAGGAGGTCGCGCTGCGGAACGAGTCGGGATGCCACCCATTCGAACAACTCACCGTCGCTCATATCTGGGTGGAGCGCGGTTGCGAGAGTGCACGTAACCACGAAGCGTTCGTCCGCTGGCGGCAGGTCGCGCTGGACGAGTATCTCGCGGGTCTCGGGCCGGTAGTGGGTCACGTAGGTGTCAGCGTGGCTGACCACGATGCCGGCATCCGCGGCGACGCGGTGTGGATCGAAGTTTCGGCCGTCCATTTGGGTAAGTCCCCCCTGTGCTATGGCGGGCGACGGCGACATCTGTCCGGCCTCCATATTGCTCCCCCCGGAGGAATCAACGCGCCCGCAGTGATTACTGGAGCGCGTCTCGGGCAAGCGTCCTACGAAGAAGCTCGTCGGCAAGTTCGACGTCGGAAACGTCTGACAGGCCGCCGGGCCGCAAGACGACCTGATCCGCAATCTCGTCGGGTTCGAGGTATCCCGCTCCGACGAGACCTTCCAGCGGGGGTCGCCCGAAGGCGCGTGCTACCTGAATGCACTCGGCAATCGAGGGCATCCTTGCACCCGATTTCCAGTAGGAAACCTTCGACTCCGGGACGCCGACGCGACGGGCAATCTCGCGACCGGTGACCCCGCCCCTATATGGGCGAGGTACTCACCCCACTGGCTTGTCATAGCAAGAAAGATACTTGCGTTCGCGCAAACCTGCAATCTGTGGCCGGGTGTGCGAAGCCGCAACCCGCCGAACCAAAGCTTGCGGTTTCCGTAAACCGCACTCTAGTGTGCAGATATGCAAGCCACCACGAATGATTGCCTGCGCATCGACTGGGAGCGGGTGTCTGCGCTGATGGAAGCCGCGGGCATTGCCAACGACGCGGAGCTGACCCGGCGCGCCCGAGCCCCCACCAGTCGCTCTTCACGAGGGCGCGCCAGTCCCCGAAGGCGTCCGGGGCCGTGATCGTCGGGCTCATGCGCGCTCTCGGCGTCCATGCTGACGCGTTCCTCATCTATCCCGAGGACCTGCGGTGACTCGCGACGAGGCGCTGGACCTGGCGGCCGCCGCGGTCCTCGACGTCATCGAACAGATCGACGCCCGCGCCGTCACCGACGCGGCCTAACTGAAGGAGCTAGCGAGATGACCACCACGAAACTTGCTCGCAGGACCGATCCGGCTACCAGCCACCGCGCGGTCCCGGCGCGAGAGAAGAGGGAGGCGCAGAAGAAAGCGATCCTCTGGATTCTCCAGAACGTCGGACCGCTCACTGATCAGCAGATCACGCACGAGTACTTCGCGCGGCACATCCGGAATGGCTGGCCCGCAACGCAGGTCGACGGCGTGCGCAAGCGCCGGTCCGAGCTGAAGAAGGAAGGCCGCGTTCGCTCGACGGGCCGGACGTCCGGCTGGGGAACCGGCCCGGCTTCGACCATCTGGGAGGCGGCCGAATGACGCTCCCCGCCATCCCCCGCGGCATCTTGCAGGCCGTCCTGCTCTTCGCCGCCTCCGTATTCGCCGGGGCAGCAGTCGCGTCCGGCAGTTGGAACGGTTTCGCGCTGCTCGCCCTGCTCTGCGCGCTCGCGTTCGTCGCCTCCTGCTACCGGCCGGGAGGTGACCGGTGAGCCACCTGCATCACATCGACTCGGGCACGTACGTGCTCGACCTTCGGTGGGCCGTCCCGCCCCTGACGCTGAACCAGCGCCTGCACAAGCAGGTGAAGGCGAAGGTCACTCGTCAGGTCCGCGATAAGGCGCGGACGCTCGCGGCGAACCTCGGGATGCCGGTCATGGACCGCCCTTGCGTGCAGCTTGTGTGGCTCGTGACGTCTCGGCACCGCCGAGACGCGGACAACGTGGTCCCGACGCTGAAGGCGCTCGCCGACGGGCTCGTGGATGCCGGGGTCGCGAGAGACGACACGCCGGAGTTCATGGAGAAGCCGATGCCGGTGATCGCATACGCGCGCGGCCACCACAAGGCACCGGGCATGTTCCTGGTCGTCTGGGATGCGGAGGCGCGCCCGACGGCGGAGCTGCGGGCGCTCGCCGAGCTGGATGTCGAGGTCGAGCTGTGAGCGGCTATCTCGTCGTGCACGACGGCAAGGACCGGGCCGGATGGCTCGCTGCCCGCGGGCTGGGCGTGTCGGCCACCGACGCGGCCCGTATCGCCGGAGGCGGCGCTCAGGGCTGGGCATCGCTCCGCAAGGAGAAGGAGACCGGCTCGTCGTGGCGGGGGAACGCGAGCACGCAGCACGGCCGCGAGCGGGAGCCCGTGATCGCCGCGTGGGCGAAGGCCGAGTTCGGACTCGAACCGTCGACTGCGCTCCTCGGCCGCGTCGAGAAGAACGACGGCGACTACGCGCTCGACCTCGCGACGCCTGACGCGCTCGGCGCGGTCACAGAGGCGGACGGCGAGGGCCTCGTGGCTCGCGAGTTCGGCGAGTTCAAGACGACCGTGAAGGACTGGGACGAGTGGCAGGACGTCCCGCGGCGCTACTTCTGGCAGGTCGTATGGCAGTTCTTTGTCACGGGCGCTGAGCTGTGCCGGTTCGTGTTCGAGCCCCACGTCGACGGAGTGCCGCTCTACATGGAGCCGAAGGTGTTCACGATCGCCCGCTCCTCGGTCCTCGCCGACATCGAGAAGGCGCGCGAGCAGGTCGCGCTGTGGCGCGCCGGGTCGTTCGACGCGATCCCCGATCGACTCCTGCCCCTGGACCGGCTGCTGACCGAGAGGGTGCAGGCGAAGGCTGCCGCTGACTCGGCTGCGGCGACGCTGGCGGCCGCAGAGAGCAAGGTGCGCGAGTTCCTCGAAGGACTCGGCGAACCGGTGAAGTTCGAGGGCTCTGAGGCAAACGTGACCTGGACAGGGGAGCCGTCGACTTCCCGCCGGTTCGACAGTGCGGCGTTCAAGGCCCGATACCCCGCCGCGCACGCGCGGTTCATGACCACCACGAAGACGCGGCCCCGCGTCACCATCACCGAACGGAGCTAGAACATGGCTGACACCAAGGAGAACACGACCTCCGCCCCGGAGCTGGCGCGAGTCTCGCACCCGACGTTGATCGCGGCGCTCGCCGCGTTCCAGAGCGAACTGCCGAGCATCGGCAAGGGCCGGGAAGTCCACGTTCCTACTGCGGACGGCGGATTCCAGACGGTCGGTTACGCGGACCTCTCGGACGTGAACGGGGTGACGCTGCCGCTGCTCGGGCGGCACGGCCTCACCTTCTCGTGCGGGACCGAGTACAGCGACGGGAAGTTCACGCTGCGCGCAGCGCTGGAGCACGAAGAGGGCGGCATCCGGGTCGCAGTTTGGCCTATCCAGGACCCGACTCAGGTCGGACCGCAGGACGCCGGGGGCGAGATTACGCTCGCGCGCCGCTACCTGATCGGGATGCTGACTGGCGTCGCTCCTGGCGGCTACGACGACGCCTCGGCGGCTGCTCAGGCCGCGGAAGCTCGGGCCAGCAAGACGCAGGCCGAGGAGGACGCGGAGAAAGGTCGCCACTTCGAGGAGGAGGCGAAGGCTGAGACGACTCGCGCGGGCGTCGAGCGTGTGTGGCAGGCGGCGCGCTCCGCTGGTGCCAGCAAGGCAGTGCTCGACGCCGTGGCGGCGATCGGGCACGAGCGGAAGCTCGCCGAAGAAGCCACCGCCACCGAATCGGCTCCCGCCGAGGACGAGGGAGCGGTGAAGTGAGCGCCCTGAACGAGCTGAAGATGCACGTCCCGGACCTTCTCTGGGCGTCGCGCGTCGCGCTCCTTGCCGCCTCCCGCGATGACGTGACACCCGTGCTCTGCGCCGTGCTGTGGACGGTCTCGAAGGGCTCTGTGCGGCTGACGGCGACCGACCGCTACCGCGTCCACGAGGCGAACGCCCCGGCCGAGACCAGCGCCGAGGGCGAGTTCCTGATGTCGCGCCGACAGTTGGACTGGGTGGCGGCCGCCGCCCGCCCGTACCGGAAGTCGGTCTACGCGCGGGTGACGATCGGGTGGACCGCGGCTGACCCGTCGGCCCCGCCTAGCTCGGTAGCGCACGCGGGACTGATCCGCGTGACGATCGCTGACGGCCTGGACGAGATGACCCGGCAGGGCTCGGCCGTGATGGGCAAGTTCCCGCCCGTCGGACGGCTGTTCGAGGGCACTGGCGCTGACGCGGAGGGCGAGCTGAACGAGGTCGTCGGGCTGAATCCCGAGTTCCTCGGCGACCTCGGCGCACTGCGGTCGCACCGCTCCGAACCGCTGCGGTTCTGGACGCCTCGCGCAACCGAGGGGGAACGGCTGCGACCCGTGCTGGTCGAGAACAGGGACCGCACGGCCCGCGCGCTGGTGCAGCCGAACATCCTCTTCGATAGCCACTCCGAGGGACGTAACTCGTGAGCGCCGAGGACGCTTTCGCCGAACAGCGCGACCGCGCCGAGGCGCTGATCGAGCAGTCAGCGACAGACCCCCTCGCGATCGCGCGGCTCCTGCACCATCTGTCGATGCTGTCGCGCGAAATGAACGGCACGATCGCGAACCTCTCGGAGGCGGCCGCGAATGCCCGGGTCGACGCCGATGCTCGCCGCGCTCGGCTGATAGATGAGTACCAGGAGCGCGGGATGTCTCTCTCTCGCGCCCGCGACCGGGCGACCTATGAGGCGCGCGAGGACCGCCGGAAGGCGGAGCAGGCCGAGGTCGTCGTGGACTACGCGAAGCGCACGCAGGCGTCCGTGAATCGTCGGCACTTCGAGCTGATGAACGTCGGGAAGACCGTAGATCGCGAGGTGCGCGGTGGCTGACCCGACTCCGAAGGTGCGCCGCGGCGTCATCGAGCGGGATGGGGAGGCGTGCGTCTCATGCGGGGCGCAGGGGCCGCTGACGTTCCAGCATCGCCGCGCGTCGGGCATGGGCGGTAACCCCACCCGGCCGGGCTTCGCTGACGGCCTCGCCGCGTGCGCGATCTGCAATATGCGGTTCGAGGGCGACCTCCAGACGCTCGCGCTGCTGAACGGCTGGAAGGTGCCGCGGGGAGTCAAGGACCCCGCGCGGGTGCCCTACTACCACGCCGCCACAGATCGCTGGTACGTCATCACGGACGAGGGACCGTGGCGGGCCGAAATTCCGCGCGAGGTCGCGGTGGCAATGAAGCTCGCCGTCTACGGCCCGGATGGGAGCTACATCTGATGGGCACTATGCCGCGGTATGCGATGACGTACGTCGTCTACTGGCCGGAGCACGGCGTACTCAAAGTCGGTCGCGCGTGGAAGTTCAACCGCGTGCAGATGATGGCGCGATCCGGCGGACGGATCGTGATCCTCGCGCGTGGGACGGATGCGACGTGGGAGCGGGAGGCGCTCGCCACGCTCGCGCGGTGGTTCCCGCGCGCATTCCGGCGGCCCGAGGAGGCGGAGGGCTTGCTCTTCATGGGGCGCGGGTTCTCTGAGTGCTTCCTCGTGGACGACTACCACTTACAGCTCGCGATCGACCTCTGCATCGAAGGATTCGCTCGCGGAAATGACCAGGGATGGAACGCCGATGAGGAGAAGGCAGCGGGCGATTCGGCCCGATCAGTGGACGCACCCGGGCCTGCTGCGCGCGTCGAAGGAGGCGCGTTTGACCGGGATGGGTCTGTGGGGGATCGCGGACGACGAGGGGCGGCTGGAAATTCGGCCGGACCTGATCGCGGGCGCGCTGTACCCGGGCGACCCGACGATGACCTCGGACGTGATCGAGACGCATCTGCTGGAGCTGGACGAGGCGGGATTCGTGACGCTGTATCAGTCGGGCGGCCGCGGATGGATGGAACTGTCGTCCCCGCTCGTGACGCAGCGGCCCCGGCCGTCGACAGCGCCTCCTCCCCCGGATATGGAACATTCAGGAACTTTCGTGGCTGTGGGGGGCGCGCGGGAGCGGGAAGAGCGGGAGCGGGAAGAGCGGGCGAGCGCATGGGCCGCGTGGGAGGCGGAGCAGGAGCGTGGGCGCGTCCCGGCTCGGCCGCTGCTGATGGATGCACCCCCCATCGGATGCCCCGAGCACCCGAACGGCCGATTCGCGGACTGCGGGCCGTGCGGGACCGCCCGTCGGCGTCACGACAGGTGGCTGGCAGAGCGGCGTTACTCGGAGCAGGTGGAGCGGTACGAGGCGGCAGCGGATGACGACGAGCCGTTCTGACATCCCCACAGGACGGCCGCTCGGGTGGAAGGCAAGCGACGAGGCATTCGCGGTGTGGCTTGCAGACCTCCAGGGGAACCCGCGCCGCCGGGCGCGCGTGCAGCGAGAGGTGCTGATTGTCCCCGCCTGGGCCGCCGCGACACGCAGGTACATGGACCGAACCAAGAAGTACCGGCAGCTCATCCGAGAGCTACCGAAGAACGAAGAAGGGAAGGCCTGACATGGCCGGAGAAACCATCATCACTGTCGTCGGCAACCTGACTGCTGATCCCGAGCTGCGGTACACGCAGAACGGGCTTCCGGTCGCGAACTTCACGATCGCATCGACGCCGCGCACTTTCGACCGTCAGGCGAACGAGTGGAAGGACGGCGATGCGCTGTTCCTCCGCGCGAGTGTCTGGCGTGACTTCGCCGAGCACGTCGCGGGCTCGCTGACCAAGGGCGCACGGGTCGTCGCGACCGGGCAGCTCAAGCAGCGCAGCTACCAGGACCGCGAGGGCAACAACCGCACCGCGATCGAGCTGGAGGTCCACGACATCGGCCCGTCGCTGCGGTACGCGACAGCTCAGGTAACCCGCGCAGCACGCAGCGGAGAGGGCGCGGGCGGCTCGGGGTCGTGGGATGCCAGCCAGCCGGGCTCAGATGACTCGTGGGCTCCGGCGTCCACCTACGGCGACGAGACGCCGTTCTGATGCGCCTGCTGACGCCGAACTTCGCGCCGGAGACATTGCCGCGTCTCCACGTCTCGCGGTGCTCCCGGACCTGCTGCTGGACGCCCTACGGGCACACGGACCGGAAGGGGTGCGTGTGCCACACGAACGACGGAGGTGCAGAATGATAGCACTCCCGTGTGTGACGACATGGAGCGGGCGGGGAGGGTGCCGCGTTCACGATGAGCATCTGTCGACATGCCGTGGCATCCAGATCACCGGGGGGCGCGCGACGGCGTGCACCGGCTGTCTGCCTCAGCCCGCGGCCGTAGGCCTGCTGTGCGCTTCGTGCGCCGAACGGTTCGAGGCGGCTGTCGGGCACGCGGTCGACCTCGTGACACATCTCCGGTCGGTGAAGCGAGGGCCGGTGGACGATGGGCCGAAGGTGCGCACGAAGCCGGGGCCGTCGATCCCGCTGCCCCCGTCATGGATGGAGGCGGATGTCGTGTGGGCCGCGCTCCGTGAGGTCGCGTTCCGCGCCGACGAGGCCGGGCCGGTCGACCGGCTCGACCCGTACCATCTCGGCGTGCACGACACCGTGGAGGGCGTCGCGGCGAAGGTAGAGACGTGCGTCGCGGCGATCCGGGCGGATGATCGGCTGCTCGCGCTGGAGCACACGGCGCGGCTCGCGGTCGCCTACTACCGGGCGGCGCAGGTCGCGCTGCGCAAGTTCCCGTTCGCGGAGGAGCGGCACGCGGTCGCCTACGCCGTGTGCCGTGACTGCGGGATGCGGTCGCTGGAGCGCCGCCCTCCGCTGACGTATCTGGAACCGATCACGGTGAAGTGCCGGAACCCCGCATGTGGGGCGGTGTTTCATCCGGCGCTCGTGGAGTACGACCTCCAGACGTACCGCGAGGAGATAGAGGCGAAGGCGGCTACCGCGTGAACGGCAATCGGCGCGGCCCGGCGCACAGGGCAAGGACGGAAACGGCTCTCATCGTCATCGTCGCAGCGATCGCTGCATGGGCCGCGCTCGCGGTCGGCGTAGGCGCGTTTGTCGGGTGGCTGCTGCTGGGGGTGGTCGTGTGAGCGAGCAGAGGCAGACAACGCCGTCGCCGCACTTTCCGCACACGGAGTTCCTGCCCGGCAATGTCGTGTACGCCGCATGCCCGTGCGGGTGGCGGCGGGTGGCGGCGAATCATGAACACTCGTGCAAGCTCGGCGAGCGGCACATCGAGGAGGAGGGCAAGAGGGCATGACGGAGCTGGTCACGGTCGCGGTGGCGGCGGAACGCTCAGGGAAGTCGCAGCGGTCCGTGTGGCGCTACGCGCAGAAGCTGGAGGCAGAGGGGGTGACGGTGATTTACCGGATGCCCGGTGTCCGGCGGTCCCTGGTCGACATGGAGAAGATCGCCCCCGTCGCGATCGCGACCATGATGGGGAACCCGCGGCATCGGGAAGATGGCTCGACGGCGAGTCGGGTTGCGCCTAGTTGACGTAGATGGCACGATTCCTTTTATTGGATGGCGCAGTCTGTCCACGAAAGCCCCGCCACCACCTAGCTCCGGTGGCGGGGCTTTCATCATGTCTGCCGTGCGGCGTCGAGTATCGGTCCTGTGGTGGTGCCGTGGAACACTCCGCCTCGCGGCTCCGGGGCGGGCGGGGTTGGGTGCGCCCGCCCGCCCCCACCTCACCGCCGGGGGTGCCGATGAGCGATCTGAGCACGGCCGCGTATCGCGCACTGCTGCGCGAGCTGCGCGAGGTCTGGCGGCGCAACAACGCGCCTTGCTGGATATGCGGGCAGCCGATCGACTACTCCCTGCCGTTCGGAGACAAGGAAGCTCTCGAACTCGACCACGTAAAGCCCCGAAAGACCCACCCTCACCTACTCTTGGTCCCTTCGAACTGCCGACCGTCCCATTCGCGGTGCAACCGAGCGAAGGGCGCGTCAACAGTTGGCCCAGCGCTGGGGGATCACTCCGAAGAGTGGTGAGCCGGATTGCAAGCTTCGAACAGGCCGCGTAACGTGCGCAGAATGAACCGCTCCCAGAAGATCGCAGCCGCCGTATCCGGGGCCGTCGTCGTCGCTCTCGTCGCTCTTGCGGCACCTGCCGTGGCGAGCGCTATCGGCGAGGTAGCCTCACCGGAGACATCCGACGTCGCTGCTGTCGCCGCCGAGCCGGTCGTCGCCGCCGAGCCTGTCGTCACCCCCGAGCCTGTCGTCACCCCCGAGGCCGCCTGCCCGCGCATGGGCCTCGACGCCGTGCCGGTCGACCAGGGGTCGCGCTATGGCGCTGCTGGCGATGTCGTGCTCGCAGACGGCGTGCCGACGTCCTACGTCGTCGCGGCCAACGACCACCCGGTCGCGATCGGCGAAAGGCTCTGCATCGACTACGCCACGCTCGGCCCGCGCAACGGCGGCGACCTCGCTGAGATTCATCCCGGCGACGTGCTCGACTTGCGCCCGTAACCAGCTTTCCTGACAAAGGCCCGCTCTCCCGCTAGGGAGGGCGGGCCTTTGTCATTCCCTCGTCCTCGGATAGCGGCCGCGGCATCCTGCCTCGGAGCGCGCCGGGCAACCCGAAAGGAACCCCTATGGGCTCTTACTCGCCGCTCTACCTGAACCAGAACCCGAACGTCCGGACGACGTACGGCACGCAGCGGTGGTTCACCGCGGGTCAGCTCCACGCCCGTTTCGAGGACATCACCCTCGACTACTCCGACATGGCCGGTGGCCGCATCGAGCACCAGTTCGAGTGGGTGGAGATGTTCGTCGGTCTGTACGCGCGTTCCGGCGCTTCCGCGGGGCAGGTGAAGGCCGCGGGCATCGTCCGCAAGTACTGGGGGGTCGATACCGGCTACGTCGGCTGCGGCATGATCCCGTACGCGGGCAACTACAGCTTCACCACGGACGTCAGCCGGTGGCGGATCGCCGGGAGCACGCTGTCCGACGTCACCGGGTACTCGCCGTGGATGACGGCGAAGTTCCACGTCACGTTCTGACGTCGCACTCCAAGCGGCCCCGTCCCTCTACTTGCAGGGGCGGGGCCGCTCCCGTTCCCCCACCACCCCAAGGAGACCTCTCATGGTCATGCTCGCTATGAATTTCGAAACCGCCGAGTTGCAGTTCACGCTCGGCGAGCGCCCCTGCTCGGCCTGTCCCGGCACCGCCTATGACGTCGTCTCGGTCGGCATCCTCGGTGCCGAACCGCCCTACTCGATCAGCTCCACCGACGTCATTATCTGCCCGTCGTGCGAGTCACAGTCGCGGGCCGAGCCGGTCGCGCACGCGACCCTCGCGGACGCGCTCGTGCGCCTCCCGGAGCCGACTGCGCCGGGCGAACTGAACGGGGCCGACCTCGCCGTGCAGGTGCTCAGCGATATCGCCGAATCCCGGACCCCCGAGTCCCGCGCTCGCTTCGAGGCGTGGATCGCGCAGCAGGAGGCCACCACAGCATCCCCGTAAGCCACACCGCAGCGGCCCTGCCCTCACTCCCGAGGGTGGGGCCGCTGCTCTTTCCCCCGTCGTCTAACGGCAAGACTCCCGACTCTGGATCGGGCGATCGAGGTTCGAATCCTCGCGAGGGAGCGCGCCAACCACCCACATTCGAAGGAGCTGCACCATGCGCAAAGTCACGCTCAACGGAGGTCCGCTCGCTGGCAAGCGATACCTCATCCCCGACGACATGCGGAAGCTCAGCCGCAACGCCCACCCGGACGGCCACTACGTCATCGACGGAGATACCGGCACCTGGACGATCTCTGACGAAGCGCTCGGCGACGCCAGCGCCGCAATCGCTGGCCCCGCCGAGCCCGTCGGCCTGGCGCGCCTGGCCGCGAAGGCCAGCACCGGCTACCGCGCGCTCATCGTCGCGCGCACCCGCAAGCGTGCTGTCGAGTTGTGGAACGCGGCGCTCCCGCACGTTACCGACGCGGCGCGGATCACCCGCTCCAACGGCAACGAGCGCGTGCGCTTCCCCAATGGTGGGCTGCTCGTTCCCGTCGGCCTGAACAGCAAGGGCGGCCGCGGCATGTCCGCCGACGTCCTGTACGTCGACCGCGACGTCGCCGATGAGGACCTGACCGACATCCTGCCCGCGCTCGCCGCATCCGAGCACGGCTCGATCGTCCACCACGAGGGGGCCGAGTGATGGCCGCCGTGCTCATGGAGGTCGGCGTGCTCCTCCGCGTCGGGGATGGCGAGCCGAAAGAGGTCGGGTCGTTCACCGACCCCTGAGGAGGTTCCTGCGATGGCTGACACACTGACCGACGTCGCCCGCTCCGCTGCCGAGGCTTGGGCGGAACGACTCGAAGCGGCATGCGAGGAGATGCTCACCGACCCGCGCGGCTGGGGTGTGCTCGTGCATGTCCATGAGCCGCAGCTCATCACCGAGGGTGGACGCTTCACCATGACGGAGACGCGCACCCTCGGCCTGTCGCCCGCTGTCCCGTTCGGCGAGGTGCATGAGCACCGCATCCCCAAGGACGGCACCTGCCGCGCCTGCATCCGCCACTGGAGCGCACCGGCCGGGGAGGGGCGTTCGGATCGCTAGAACCGAAACCCACGATCCCCTCGTCCGGCAGCTATTTGTCTCCCCCCGGCTGACT
Organism: Microbacterium schleiferi; assembly: GCF_015565955.1. Lineage (NCBI taxonomy): Bacteria > Bacillati > Actinomycetota > Actinomycetes > Micrococcales > Microbacteriaceae > Microbacterium > Microbacterium schleiferi. Next base: position 2,680,193 of record NZ_CP064760.1, read on the forward strand.
ACCCCCCTCGCGCGCGCACGCACACGCGCACACGCGCGCGCGAGCCTTCAGCGGCTGCCGCTCCTGCCAGACGGGAGTCAAGGCGCTCACGCGGCCGCACGCGGCTGCACGATCCCGTTCCTTCACGATCGCCGAACGGCGGCGGGCCGGGATGGTCGTGTCGAAGTGGGGGGGTCGGCGCTCACGCGGCCGCACGCGGCCGATTAGCGGTATTGCAACTCCCCCGATCTGATTGGACCCCCATGTCTCTCGCAGTGTCGACGGTCCCTCTCGCGGACCTCACGCCCTACTACAAGAACCCTCGACGCGGGAACGTCGAGGCGATAGCCACGTCGTTGCAGGTGCGAGGGCAGTACAAGCCGCTCGTCGTGAACGCCGGAACATACACCGGACGAGCGATGGAAATCCTCGCTGGGAACCACACCTACCTCGCGGCGCGCACCCTCTCGTGGGAGGCGATCGACGTGGTGACGGTCGACGTCCCGGACGAGGAGGCGGCGCAGATCGTCCTCGCTGATAACCGCCTCGCGGACCTCGGCGACTACGACGACGACCTGCTGCGCGACGTGCTCGGCGACGCGGGTGACCTCACCGGCACCGGGTACTCAGAGGAGGACCTGGAGCGGATGTTCGCAGGCCCGGTGGACGCCGCTCCGAGGACGAGTCTCGCCTCAGAGTTCGGTACGCCTCCGCTGACCGTCCTGTCGGCCCGGGGAGGCGAATGGCAGGAGCGGAAGAAGGCGTGGATGGATGCGGGGCTGCGCTCCGAGGAGGGGCGCGAGGAGGCGCTGGTCTACGACTCGCCGCAGGCCCGATTCATCAACTGGTACAACGTGAAGAACGCGGCGGAGGCGGCAGCCGGTCGATCGCTGTCCGACGACGAAATCCTGAAGACCTGCAAGGAGCAGTTGCGCGATATCGGCGGGGGCACATCGGTATTCGACCCGGCGCTCGCGGAGGTGCTGCTCGCCTGGTACTCGGCCCCGGCTCTCGCGTCCTCGACCCGTGGGCGGGTGGCGCTGTTCGCGGCGTCGTGTCGGCGGCGATGGGGCGGGAGTACTTCGGGATCGAGTTGCGGGCGGAACAGATCGAGGCGAACGAGGCGATGATGCCGGTTGTGCGTGACGCGGTGGCGGCGCAGCTCGCGGACGGTGACGGCTCGGCGACGTGGGTCGCTGGCCCGGTCGCTGAGGCGCTCGGAGCCCTGCCGGACGAGTCGTTCGATATCGCGTTCAGCGAGCCTCCGGCCTACCCGACGGACGAGTGGCATCTGACTCCCGTGGATCGCGTCGGCGCGCTGTACGTGAAGCGCGATGACACCTTCGTCGTCGGCGAGTCGCGCGGCGGCAAGGTCCGCTCCTGCCTCGATATCGCGATGCGCGCGAAGGAGGCGGGCGCTCGCGTACTCGTCACCGCTGGATCGCGGCAATCGCCGCAGGTCGCGATCGTCGCCGACGTCGCGGCTGCTCTCGGCCTTGAGGCGGAGGCGCATGTGCCGGAGGGCGCGTTCACCCCCGAGCTGTCGGCTGCGCAGGCGGCCGGGGCGCGGATCGTGCAACACAAGGCCGGACACAACAACGTCATCGTCGCACGCGCCCGCGAGGCGGCCGCGGAACGCGACGACGCCGTCGAGGTGCCGTTCGGCATGGAAACGCCCGTAGCGGTCGACCTGACGTCGCGACAGGTGGAGAACCTGCCTGCCGACGTCGAACGGATCGTGATCCCGGTCGGCTCGGGCATGTCGCTCGCGGGCGTGCTGTGGGGACTCCGGCGCTCGGGACGCGATGTGCCGGTCCTCGGCGTGATGGTCGGCGCGGACCCGGAGCAACGTCTCGACAAGTACGCGCCCGCCGACTGGCGGGAAATGGTGGAGCTGGTGCCGTCCGGCCTCGACTACCACGACCACGCGCCGGAGACGAAGCTCGGGCCGCTGTCGCTGGACCCGATCTACGAAGCTAAGACGCTGCCGTTCCTCCGCGACGGCGACCTGCTGTGGGTCGTCGGCATCCGTGGGTCCGCGGTGCGCTCGTCGGCGGAGTGGATCGACCCGACGTGGATCGAGGGTGACAGCACGATCGCGCTGGCCGACGTCGAGGGCGAGTCGTTCGATATGGCGCTCGGTTGTCCTCCGTATTACGACCTCGAGTCGTACTCGGACGACCCGCGCGACCTGTCGAATCTGTCACCGGCCGAGTTCGATGCCGCTATGGCGCGAACGGTCGCGCAGGTGGGGCGCGTGCTCCGCGACGACTCGTTCGCCGTGTTCGTTGTCGGCTCCGTCCGTGACAAGAAGGGCCACATTCTCGATATGCGGCGCTGCATGTCGCAGGCGTGCGAGGCGGCCGGCATGGCGCTCGTGAACGACGCCGTCCTGCTCACGCCGGTCGGCTCCGCTGCGATGCGCGCGGCCCGCGGATTCCGCGGCTCCCGCACGCTCGCCCGCGTCCACCAGGAGGTGCTCGTGTACGTCAAGGGCTCCCGCAAGGCCGCGGCCGACCGGCTCGGCCCTGTGTCGTTCGCCGCGGTCCGCGAGGTCGAGAAGGACGGCGAGGAATGACGCCGGAGCAGGTGCAGCAGGCGCTCGAAGGCCGCCGACGCGGCCTGTCGTTCGCGTCGATCGCTGCGGCGGTGAAGGCCGAAGAGTCGGAGGTGCGCGAGGCGGTCGCTGAGGCGCTCGCCGAGGCACCGGCCGACATCGACCTGGAGCAGGAGCGCGCGCTCGCGTTCTCTCGGCTGGACCGGATGCTGTCAGGCGTGTGGCCCCGGGCTGTGAAAGGCGAGCCCGAGGCGATCGACCGGGTGCTGCGCCTGGAGGACGCCCGCGCACGCCTCCTGGGCGAGCCGGAGCGGGTGCGCGATGGCATCACGTCGGCCGTTGAGGAGACGCTCGCGGCCATCGAGACGGAGCCCGCCGATGCGGCGCTGATCGCGACGGTGCGCCAGGCGGCCCGACAGATTGACCACGCGGTCGCTTTCGGGACGTCTTTCGAGGCAACGAAGGCGATGTACCTGCTCCCCCACCTCTGGAACGGCCTGGAGAAGCTGGGCGCGACTCCGGCGGCGCGGGAAGAACTGAAGAAACGGGCGGAGGAGGCGAGTGGCGACGGCAACAACAAGCGCGCGACGCTCCACGCGCTCCGCACGGCCGCGAAGACGGCTCGGGCATGAGAAAGCTCGCGTATTCACGCCGCCCAAGCGGCGGCTGACGCGCCGCACGTCGCACGGGTATGCGGCGATCGAGTTCGCGGAAGTCGTGCTCTCGATCGTCCTGCTGCCGTGGCAGAAGTGGCTGCTGATACATGCGCTCGAACTGAACGAGGACGGGACCTACCGCTTCAAGACGGTGGTGCTCCTTGTCGCGCGACAGAACGGCAAGTCCACGCTGATGCAGGTGCTGACGCTATGGCGCATGTTCGTGGATGGTGCACCGCTCGTGATCGGGACGGCGCAGTCGCTCGACATCGCGGAGGAGCAGTGGCGCGGCGCGGTCGAACTAGCCGAGTCGGTGCCGGAGCTGGCCGAGTACATCGAGAGCGTGGACCGAACCAACGGGAAGAAGGCGCTGCGCCTGACGACCGGGGAGCGCTACAAGGTGGCGGCGGCATCCCGCCGCGGCGGCCGTGGCCTGTCCGGCGACCTCGTGCTGCTGGACGAGCTGCGCGAGCACCAGAACTGGCTCGCGTGGTCGGCGGTCACGAAGACAACGATGGCGCGGCCGCAGTCGCAGGTGTGGGCGGCGTCGAACGCTGGAGACCTGTCGTCCGTAGTGCTGCGGCATCTCCGGTCGCTGGCCCATCGCGCGCTCGGGTATCCCGACGGCACCGATGGGATGGTGGACCTGCCGCCGCTGGGCGAGGACGCCGGAGAGGAATCGCTGGGCCTCTTCGAGTGGTCGGCGGCCCCCGGCCGCAGCGTGTGGGATCGCGATGGGTGGGCTGAGGCGAACCCGTCGCTCGGCCACACCGTCGATGAGCGCTCGATCGCCGCGGCGGCCTCCACGGACCCGGAGTGGGTATTCCGCACGGAGGTGATGTGCCAGTTCGTGAACATGGCCGGGCTCGGGCCGTTCCCCGCCGGGTCGTGGAGCGCGGCGCTCGACACGAAGGAGGACCGCGCTGCTCGCGGCGTGCGTCGAGACGAGTCGCGTCCCGCCTGCTACGGCGTCGACATGAGTCACGGGCGCGACATGGTGTATGTCGCTATCGCATTCTGGGACACGGAGGGGCGGCCGCGCGTCGAAATCGCCGCGCAGCGCTCGGGACCCGACTGGGTGCTCCCCTGGCTGACGTCCTCGAAGCGGCGAATCCCGCCGACGCACATCGCCATGCAGCGCCGCGGCGCTCCCGTGTCCTCGCTGTGGGACTCGTTTCTGGAGGCCGGGCTCGACCCGACTGCCTGGGAAGGGCCGAACCTCGCGGGCTGGCACGGGACGTTCTACGACCTAATCCGCTCTGGGGTTGCCGACGACGGCGTGGTGAAGCTGACACACGGCGGTCAGCCCGTGCTCGATATCGCGGCCACAACAGCGGACATTCGCCCGCTCGGCGACGGGTGGGTGATTGACCGCAAGGGCTCGCCTGCCGACGCCTCGCCGCTCATGGCCGCAATCGCGGCTGTCGGGCTGCTGATGACGAACCCGGGGCCGACATTCGTGTCGGCCTACGAGCAAGGGGGACTGACGGTCCTCGACTAAACGAGAGGGGGCCGTATGGCCATCCGTGACGCGATCGCTGCTCTGCTCGGGCGGGACAATGCTCGCGACGGCTACCCGGTCGGCGCTGATTGGCTCGGCCCGACATTCCGCGAGATGATCCTTGGGCTCACGCCCGAGGAGCTATACCGCACGCAGCCGCATCTGCGGATCGTGCTGTCGTTCGTCGCGCGGAACGTCGCGCATCTCGGGCTCAAGGCGTACGAGCGCGTGAGCGATGCTGACCGTCGGCGACTCCAGGACGACCCGCTGGCGCTGCTCCTGAAGTACCCGAACGAGTCGATGACGCAATACGAGCTGATCGAGTCGCTCGCATCGGACCTCGGCCTCTACGACGTCGCGTACTGGTTCGTATACGAGGACGTCGACCGGCCGTCGGGCTGGGCTATTCAGCCGATTCCGCCGTCCTGGGTGACGGGGCACTCCGGCGGGACGTCGTTCGCTCCGGCGAAGTATGTCGTCGTGTCCGCCGCGGGCGAGGAAACGCGGATCGCGGCGAAGGACATGGTGGTGTTCCACGGGTGGAACCCGGGCCGCCCGAAGCACGGGGCGTCGCCGATCCACACGCTGAAGCAAATACTCGCTGAGCAGGTGCAGGCGTGGTCCTACCGCGAGCAGGTCTGGCAGAACGGCGGCCGCGTCGGCTCCGTCATCACTCGGCCGAAGGATGCGGCGTGGTCTGATGCGGCGCGCGAACGGTTCGCGCGCGACTGGAAGAACCGCTGGACCGGCCGCACCGGCAAGAAGGCGGGCGGCACGCCGATCCTCGAAGACGGCATGGAGCTGAAGCAGATGCGCTTCAACGCCCGCGAGGAGGAGTGGGCCGAGGTCGCGAAGCTCGCGCTCGCCACGGTCGCGGCGGTCTACCACGTAAACCCGGTCATGGTCGGCATCCTCGATAACGCGAACTTCTCGAACACGAAGGAGTTCCGCAAGATGCTGTACTCCGAGACGCTCGGCCCGCTGCTCGCGATGATCGAGGACCGGATCAACACGTTCCTGGTCCCGCGGATCGCGGAGAGCGCGTCGGCCTATGTGGAGTTCAACATCGAGGAGAAGCTTCAGGGCGACTTCGAGGAGCAGGCGGCGATCCTGTCGACGTCGGCGGGGGCTCCGTGGATGACGCGGAACGAGGTCCGGGCGCTGCGGAATCTCCCGGCGGTCGAAGGCGGGGACACGCTCGTCGTGCCACTGAACGTGCTCACGGGCGGTCAGGCGTCCCCGCGGGACTCCGGCACTCAGAACGAGCGGTCGGGGCCTGCGATCACCAAGGGCGCGCTCGACATGCTGTTGAAGCTCTCCGAGTCGCATCCGGATCAGGTCGGCGACATCCTGCGGGAGTTGTCGTCCGGTAAAGCGGTCGAGGACATCGGCGAGCTGCGCGAGGTCCGAGAAGGTGAGCGCGTCACCGTCCGGGCGAAGGAGATGGCTCCGCCGACCTACGTGCAGAAGGCCGATGAGGTCGTGGCGGCGTTCTTCGCTCGGCAGCGCAAGTCCGTGCTCTCACGCCTGGGCGCGAAGTCGAGCGAGTGGTGGGACGAGGAGCGGTGGAACGACGAGCTGTCGGTTGATCTGCTCGCGCTCGCGCTGAACACGACGGTCGAGGTAGCTCGGGCGGCGCTGGAGCGGGTGGGGCTGTCGGAGGACGACTACGACGTTTCTCGCACCGAGGCGTTCCTGTCCGAAGTCGCGAAGTCACGGGCTGGGGCGATCAACGCGACGACGCGCGAACAGGTGCAGGCGATCCTCGACGGTGACGGGCCGGACGGCGTGACCGATCCGGGGCATGTGTTCGATGTGGCTGAGGGGTCCCGGACGGCGACGATCGCAGCCACGCTCGTAACGACGTTCGCCACGTTCGCGACGGTCGAGGCCGGGAAGCAGAACGGCGGCGCGACGAAAACGTGGATTGTGACATCCGGGAATCCCCGCCCGGAGCACGCCGCGATGGATGGCGAGACCGTCGGCGTTGACGACGTGTTCAGCAACGGAGCCAAGTGGCCGGGCGACCCGGTGCTCGGCGCAGATGGCGTCGCGGGGTGCACCTGCGACGTCGAAGTGACCTTCGGCTGAGAGGAGCCAAGCATGAAGATCAAGAGCCTCCCCGTGCGGTTCAAGACCGGCGAGGCGGACGGGCTCGCGGAGGGCGAGTTCATCGTCTACCCGTCCACATTCACACGCACGCCGGATACGTACGGCGATGTGGTCGCGAAGGGCGCGTTCGCGTCGGGCATCGCGAAGCGCAAGGAGGCGGGCATCACCCTCTCCGGCCTGTACGGGCACCGGATGGATGACCCGCACCTCAACATCGCCGCGGCGATCGAGGAGAGCGAGGACGACCACGGCTGGCGCGTCAAGGGCGCGTTCGACATGGACGACCCGACGGCCGCGAAGGTCTACCGGCTCGTCAAGTCCGGCCGAATCCGGGAGCTGTCGTTCGCGTACGACGTGCTCGATGAAGGGCCGGTCGTGCTGGAGGACGGCACGAAGGCGAACGAACTGCGCGACCTCGACGTGTTCGAGTTCTCTTTCGTGCCGGTCGGCGCGAATCGGGACACATCGGTCGTCGCCGTCAAGTCCGCGGTCGACGCGCTCGCCGTCGGCCTGAAAGCTGGCCGAGTCCTCTCGGCCAAGAACGAGGAGACGCTACGGGAGGCCGTCGAGGCGCTCTCGGCATCCGTCGCCTCGATCAAGAGCGTCCTGTCCCAGACGGGGACGGGCAACGACCAGGAGAAGACCGGCGGTAACGCTCGGACCAACGACGAGGAGCCCGATAAGGCCAAGTCGGAGGAGTTCGCGCCCAACCCGACCCGTCAGGCACTGGCGAACCACTGGCTGACTCAGGCTCTCTGAGTCGGTCATCCATCAACGCCTCTCCCCTATCGGGGAGGGGCTTTTTTAGTGCCCGGGAACGGGCAGGAAGGGGTTCCGCCGTGAACCTGAAGGAGCGGCTCAAGCAGCTTCAGAAGTCCATGACCGCGATCGTGAACGGCGCGAAGGCGGCCGAGCGCGACCTGACCGACGAGGAGATGACCCTCCTCGAAGAGAAGGCGAATGAGGCGGCCGAAATCAAGAGCAAGATCGAGCGCTCGGAGAAGTCCGCGGCTCTCGTCGCCCGCATCGGTGGCCTGAAGTCGGAGGAGGAGTCGACCGACGACGACCCCGCGGATGTTCCCGCGAAGTCGCTCGGCGCGCACTTCGTCAAGCACCTCGGCAAGCGGTCGCTGAAGGAGCCGGGCACGATCCACACGCCCGAGTTCAAGGCGGCCACCGACACGCAGGCCGTCGGCGGCCACGAAGGGGCATTCGGTCCGCTCGTGACCGACGTCGACCGTTCGTTCGTGCTCCCGAAGCGCGAGCGCCTGGTCGTCGCGGACCTCCTCGGCTCCGGCTCCGTGTCGGGCACCGCCATCACCTACCCGGTATACGGCGCGCTCGAAGGCGGCACCGGCACGGTCGGCGAGGGCGGCCAGAAGCCGCAGATGCACGTCGGCGACCCGACGTGGAAGACCGACGCCCTCGGCGAGGTCGCGGGCTGGTTCAAGATGACCGACGACATGGCCGAGGACCTCGACTATGTGGTGTCGGAAATCAACTCGACCGCGCTGTACGACCTCGCGTCGAAGGAAGAGGCGCAGCTTCTCTCCGGCGACGGCACGGGGTCGAACCTCCTCGGCATCCGCAACCGCTCGGGCGTGCAGACGCTCGCGCGCGGCGAGGACGACAGCAAGGCCGACATCCTGTTCAAGGCCATCGGCCGGGTGAACACGGCGACCGGCTTCACCGCCGACGCGCTCGTGATCCACCCGCTCGACTACGAGGAGCTGCGCCTGAACAAGGACGGCAACGGGCAGTACTACGGCGGCGGCTACTTCTCCGGGCAGTACGGACCCGGCGGGATCGTCGTGCAGCCGCCCGTCTGGGGCCTCCGCACGGTGGTCACCTCCGCGGTCCCGCTGGGCGAGCCGGTGGTCGGCGCGTTCTCCGCGGCCGCGAAGGTGTTCCGCAAGGGCGGTGTCCGGGTCGAGTCGACCAACTCGCACGAGGACGACTTCACCAACGACAAGATCACCGTTCGCGTCCGCGAGCGCGTCGGTCTTCAGGTGAAGTACCCGGCCGCGTTCGTGAAGGTCGACCTGTCGGAGTACCAGCCCTGAGCCACGCGAGTGCCCGGCCCGGGGTGACACCTCGGGCCGGGCTGCTCCCCAACAAATCGAGGAGGGCCTGACATGGCACTGAAGAACTACGCCGTCAACATCGGCGGCATCGAGCACCACATCCAGCTCGACAAGGCAGATGCGGACCGGATGAGAAAGACCCACGAGCTGACCGAGGCAACGGCCAAGGCGGCGGCAAAGCCCGCGGCCAAGGCGGCGGCAAAGCCCGCGAACAAGGCGGCGGCAAAGCCCGCGAACAAAGCGGCCGCGAAGGCCGACGCCGAAGAATCGAAGGACACCGAAGCCGCGGACGAGACCGAGGAATCGAAGGACACCGAAGCCGCGGACGAGACCGAGGAGTCGAAGGACACCGAAGCCGCGGACGACACCGAGGACGCGACCGACCCGGACGCGTCGGACCTGTAAGGGAGAGTGGCCGTGCCGATCAACGCAACAGAACCGTTCGCCTCGGTGGAGGACATGGAGAAACGCTCGCAGGGCGAAATCAGCGCGGCCACTCACCCGTACCTCGCGTCGGAGCTGCTCGCGGCGACGAACGACATCCGCTCCTTCTGCCGGTGGCACATCTCGCCGGTACTGGAGAAGGACTACGTGCGGTTCGGCGGGTTTGCCGACGACGTGTGGCTACCAGCGATGGAAATAACGGGGATCACAGAGGTGGTCATCGACGGCGAGGCGTGGACGCCGGAGCAGATCGAGGATGAGGTTGAGTTCGACCCGGCGACAGGGTGGACGAACCTCTACGGGCGCGCTGTCCGGGTGAAGTACACCGCCGGGTTTGCCGAGGTGCCGCAGTCGGTGAAGTCAGCAACGCTGGAACTCGCCGCGGCCGCGCTCGGGACCGCACTCGGCCAGACGCGCGAACAGGCCGGGGCGGTTTCTATCCAGTTCGAGGGCGCGGGCGGCGGAATCGACCCGGAGTCGACACGCGGCCGCCGCCTGATCGAATACCGGATTGGGCGGCTCCCGTGATCCGCGGGGCCGTAGCTCGGCACAAGATCGTGATCGTTCGCGCCCCGCGCGTGGATGACGGACGGGGCAACGAGGCGTGGGACTGGGCGAATGCTGTCGAGCGGGAGTCGGAGGGCTGGGCTGTCGACGTCGGCGCGGGCTCGAAGGACACGCAGAACCGCGACGGCGACTCGATCGCGTACACGATCCGCGGCCCTCTCGACGCGGACCTGCGCGCCACCGACCGTGTGCGCCTCTATGGCGTGCTGCACGAGGTCACGGGCGGTGTGGGCCGCCAGATGGGCGCAACGGCCCGCACATCGCACACGGTGGCTGCTCTGGCGGCATGGGAGGGCTGATGGCGAAGCAATCTGTACGGGTCAAGATCAACTCGGCCGGTGTCGTGGCACTGCTGACCGATGCGAAGGTATCCGCGGACCTCGAACAGCGCGGGCAGCGGATCGCGGCGGCCGCGGGCGAGGGGTTCGAGGTCGACGTGACGCGCAACAGCGACCGCGCGGTGGCATTCGTACGTGCCGCTACAACGGAGGCGCGGCTCGCCGAGGCCGAGGATCGGGCACTGACGCGCGCGGTGGATGCGGGGAGGTGACGGATGGCTGAGGTACTGGTCCCCGCAGACGATGAGGCGGCGACTGTCACCGAACTGGCGGCGCGCCTCTCGGTGCATGTCGGGACACGCATCCCTCGGCCGCGCGGCGACGAGTTCGTGCGCGTACTCGCCGTCGGCGGCATCGGGCGCGACCTCGTGACCGACTCACCGACGCTCGTGGTCGAAGGGTTCGCGATCCGCGAGGGCCGGGCGCGGGAGCTGTGCGCGCTCGCGCTCGCTCATCTTCAGGCCGCCGGGCGCTCGGGGAGCATCGGCGGCGTCACTTGTTACGGCGTGCGCGTCGTCTCTCTCCCCACCAATCTTCCGATGCCGTCGGTGCCAGACATGTTCCGGTTCACGGCGACGGTGACCGCGGACCTCCGAAGGGCTGCGGTCTAGTTCCCCCAATCGCACCGCCCCGGCCGGGGCGGTGTTTCGTCACGCCTGAAAGGGGCAGACACGCATGAGCGTGAACAGCAAGAACGTATTCGTCGGGTCGCCGGATCAGGCGACCACCGGGGCGATCCTGACCGGGGAGGAGACCGACGTCATCCCCGAAACGATCGATGACTTCGACTTCACGGGCCTGGACGAGTCCGGGTACGTGAACGAGGACGGCGTGACCATCACGCCCACGGAGTCGACCGAGACAATCCGCGACTGGGCGCTGAACGTGATCCGGCGGATTCTCACCGAGTTCGACGGCACGATCGCGTGGACGCATCTTGAGCTGTCGGTCGGCGCGCTGAAGAACTACATGGGCGACGACAACGTGGAGGTCAGTGAGGCGACCGCGGCGCACGGCACGCAGGTGCGCGCGGCCATCGCGGGCACGGTCCGGCCGATCAAGTCCTGGTACTTCAAGGTCAAGGACGGAGACCGCCGCATCGTCGTGTTCGTTCCGCACGGCCAGATCACGGACCGGGGCGAGATTCCGCTGTCCGCATCTGGCGCGGTGACGCTCCCCGTGACGCTCTCCTCGTACCCCGATTCCAGCGGCAAGTCGATCTACATCTACACGGACGACGGCGTGGTCTCGGCCGGGGCCTAACCCGGCCCACAAGCCAGCGGGCGGGCCGTCGGGGACCGTCCCCGCCCGCTGTTCCCTACCTTCCCCCGACCCATCTCACATCACACAACGGAGGTCCCCTATGGGCTATCAGATTCCCGACTGGAAGAAGTCGATCGACCAGGACAAGTTCGACATCACGACGCCTGAAGGCAAGGTGTTCACGATCCCGAAGGCCGAATACCTGACCGGCCGTCAGGTCGAAGCGTTCCAGACATCCGACTCCCGTGAGGGCGGCATCTACGCGGTACTCGATGACCTCGCGCCTGGGCTCGGCGAGGCGCTGATCGACGTGCCGGTGAAGTACGTGAAAGAGCTGGTCGCTGACTGGCAGAAGGACGCCGGGATCGCCCTGGGGGAATCTTCGGCCTCTGCGAACTCCTAGACCAGCACGCGGAGGCCATCGAGGCTGACCTGCTGGACCGCGGGTGGCGGCTCGCGGACGTGGGGGTCGTCTACTCCTGGCGCGATCTGTGGGTGATGGTGCGTCGGTTCCAGAGGGACGCGGATACGGCGACGTCGCGGGCGATACACGGCGAGCACTGGTCTGTGACGGACCAGTTGCTCGCCGTGCTCGTGGACACGCTTCAGTTCGCGAACTGGCAGAGGGCGGGCAAGAAGAGCGCGCCGAAGCCGAAGCGGTTCCCCCGCCCGTGGGAGAAGCCGAAGGGTCACCAGTTCGGGCGCGACGCGATCCCGATCAGCAAGTTCAACGACTGGTGGAACTCGAAGAAAAGGAAGCGGAGGTGACTCGTGTCTACGAACGGTGTCGAACTCGCGACCGCGTGGGTGAAGCTTGTCCCCACGATGGAGGGCGCTACCGACTCCATCATGGAGGCGCTCACCCCAGGGGTCGCTGCGGCTGAGAAGAAGGGCACCGCTGCGGGGACCGGCTTCGGGACGAAGTTCAAGGCCGCTGTCGGTGCGGTAGCTATCGGCGCGGCCCTGACGGGTGCCTTCGCTGGGCTCTACGACGTCGGCAAGACGTTCGACACCGTGACCGATACGGTGCGCGCCGGGACGGGCGCTCAGGGCGACGCGCTGGATGGGCTGCTCGACGTCGTGAAGGACGTCGGCGCTCAGGTGCCGCGCGAGTTCGAGGACATCGGTACGACGGTCGCCGACCTGAATACCCGGCTCGGCCTGACCGGGGATGACCTGACGACGGTCGCCTCTCAGGTGCTGGAAGCCGGGCGGCTTATGGGCACCGCTGTGGACGTGAACACCGCGTCGGCGGCGTTCAAGGCCTTCGGGCTGACGAACGAACAGGTAGCGGGCGGAATGGATGCGCTATTCCGCGCGAGCCAGGCTACGGGCGTCGGGATGAACGAACTCGCGAATGGCGTGCAGCTCGCGGCTCCGGCGCTGACGAACCTCGGCTTCAGCTTCGAGGACTCGATCGCGCTCATGGGCTCGCTCGACAAGGCGGGCCTGAACTCGCAGCAGGTCGCGGCTTCACTCACACGATCGCTGACGACCCTCGCCAAGTCCGGCGAGGAACCGTCCCAGACGTTCCGCCGCGTCGTGGACGAGATGCAGGGCTACATCGACGCCGGGGACACCGCGTCGGCCCTGAATCTGTCCGGCCAGATATTCGGCACGCGCGGCGCATCGCAGTTCGTGAAGGCAATCCAGGACGGGGTGCTGAACCTCGACAATCTGACCGCCGCTGCGGGCGTCTCGGGCGACACGATCCTCGGCGTCGGCGAGGAGACGATGAGCTTCTCGGAACGCTGGCAGGTCACGATGAACACGGCGATGACGGCCATCGAGCCGCTCGCGACATCCCTGTTCACAGCCATCTCGGACGGGCTGAAGACGGCTATGCCGACGCTTCAGGCGCTCGGCGATTGGGTGTCCGAGAACACTGTCGCGATCGGCATCATCGCGGGCGTTATCGGCGTGACGCTGGTGGCGGCAATGGTCGCGTGGACGGCATCTATCTGGGCCTCCACGATCGCGCTCCTGGCAAACCCCGTCACATGGATCATCCTGGCGATCGTCGCGCTGATCGCAGCCGTCGTCGCGCTGGTCATGAACTGGGATGTCGTAGTCGCGTGGATATCCGATATCTGGTCGGGATTCATCGACTGGATCAGCGGCGTCATCGACGGGTTCGTGTCCTGGTGGAACGACGCATGGGCCGCGGCGGGAGAGTTCTTCTCGTCCATGTGGGACGGGATCGTAGCGTTCGCGCAAGGCCTGTGGCAGTTCTATATCGGCTGGCTGATCGACATCATCGTGTTCCTGATCCAGAACTGGGACGCGATCTGGGCCGAGGCCGGCCGAATCATCTCCGAGGCCTGGGGGAACATCGTCGGCTGGGTATCCGACGCGATAGCGAACGTGCGGGACACCATCATGGCGGTCGTCAACGCGATCGTCTCGTGGTGGACCGGCGTCTGGGAGGGGGTCGGGTCCTTCTTCCGGGGAATCTGGGACGGACTGGTCGGCGTCGTGCGGAATGTCGGGTCCGTTTTCGGCTCTGTCTTCACGGGCGTGCGCGACACAATCGCGAACGCCTTCAACGGAATCGTGTCGATCGTGAAGGCTCCGATCAACGGAATCATCGGCCTGGTAAACGGTGCCATCGGGGCGCTGAATCGCCTGTCGGTCACCATCCCGGATTGGGTGCCTTTCGTGGGCGGCCAGACGTGGGGGCTCTCCCTCCCGCGGATTCCGATGCTCGCCGCTGGCGCAACGGTCCTCCCCCGTTCGGGCGGGACGCTCGCGGTGCTCGCGGAGGCTGGTCGGCCCGAATCTGTGGTCGACACGGGCCTGATGAATCGGGCGCTGGAGGAGGGCCTGGACGGCAGCGGCTCGCGCGGGATGACCGTGCAGGGGCCGCTCGTGCAGGTCGAGAACATGACGGTCGATTCCGACGACCGCGTGGAGGAAGTTGCTCAGGAGCTGTGGGAGCGCGCGCAGCGTGCGGAACGCGCGAAGGGCAACGTGAACCTTGAGGGAGCGGTGGTCGAGTGAGTTTCGTATTCGGTTCGTTCGACACGGACAGCCTCGGGCTGATCGCGACCCTCGTGTCCCTCCCGTCGGTGGACGGCCTGTCTCTGGAAACCCTGGAGGCGGTCGGCACCGACGGTCGCATTCTCGGCGGGACGACCCGCTCCGGCGCGACGTTCGATTTCGACGTTGTGCTGGAGGGTTCGTCTCCCGACGATGCGGCGGGGAAGCGGGATGCGTTCGCGGCCGCGGTCGACCCGGCGAAGGGCGAGCAGTGGCTCACGTTCGATGCTGCGCCCGACTGGCGCTGGAAGGCGATCCTGGCGGCGCGTATCCCGTGGGCTCGGGTCACCTGGGATGCGGCGGCCGGGTTCAAGTTCCGTGCGACCGTGCGCTTCTCAGCGCTAGAGGCTTACGGGCGGCTGGCCGTCGATGAAAGTTGGGAGTACACATCCCCCGGCTCGCGCGTCATCTCCCGCACGAAGGGCAACGCGCGCTCGTACCCCACGGTCGAAATCGAGGGGGTGCTCGCGGAGGGCGACGACGTGACGGTCACGCTCGGCGACGTCGAGTGTGTCGTCGCTGGTCCTCTCGCGAGCGGGCAGGTACTCCGGCTCGATTGGGACCTGTTCGACTTCGGACTGTGGACGGGGGGCGCGAAAGACGCCTCTGTGGTCCGCGGGATGTCGACGCTGGATCGGCCCGAGCTGTGGCCGTCGGTGGCGACCCCATTCAACGTCGCGACGACGGGCACCGTGAGTCGGTGCGCGCTGTTCGCCAACTCTCGGAGGCAGTAACGCATGTGGGACAACCGATTCCTGTGGTCGGGCGAGATTCCGCTGTCGTGGCCGGGCCTCGGGCCGGTCGCGTTGCAGCGGTTCGAGGAGCGCGACGCGAACAACAACTTCCCCGACTCGGTGGACCCAAGTCATGTGTGGGAGAGCAACATCAACTGGGCGACCACATCGGCGCTCAATGAGCCGGGGCGGCACGGGAAGGACCTCGCGTTCAACCGGATCAATCCGGGGTCCGAACAGGAGCGGGTGACGCTCCCGTACTTCCCCGGGCTGTGGCCGTCGTCCGGGCGGCTGCTCGTCGGCCTGTGGGTGCAGCAGAACTACACGATGACCTTCAACCCGCTTCTGTCGACGCGGGGCGGATCGAACCCGCTGATCTACCTGTCCACATACACGAACGGCCGGTTCCGCCACGGTGTTTATGACGGCTCGGGGTCGTCCGTGCTTGACCAGTACGAGGACCCGGCATGGGTCGGCTCGACCGATCATGTGTGGCTTGGGCAGTACGTCGACATGGATGCGCAGACGTCGCAACTCGTGTCGGTGGAGCGGTCGACCGGCCGGTACTTCATCGGCCCGGCCCGCGCCCTGTCGGGTGCGCCGAACGCGGCATGCGTGCGGGACCTTGACGTGTTCTCGCTCCAGACCGCGGGGTACTACACCGGCGGGTTTGCCGACGAGGTGCTCGTCGCGCACCCGTCGGCGTCGTTCGATCTGTCGGGGTTCGTGGAGGCGCTCGCGCGGGGCGTGTGGTCCCGCGGTGCCGACGTCGCGGCTGTGGGGAACCTAGCAGTCACGGACGGCGCGGTGACTGCCGGTGAGGACTACACGCTCGTGCTTGGCGCAGAGCAGGTGTCCTGGACCGAAGCGCCGGAGCCATCGGTGGCCGGTGCGATCCCGTTCTGGTCCGACGACGATGGCGAAACGTGGTCAACGGGCGCGCTCCCGGCGACGTTCGCGGGCCTGCTGCGGTGGGACGTCCCACTGACGGCCGGGGATACGTTCACGGGGCTCGACCTGCTCCCGCCCTCGCCCACACTCGCGCCCATCGCGGCGCAGTCGGTGGAGCAGCAGGGGGAGGTCGATATTCCGCTGACGGCGACGTACCACGGGGCTCCCGAGTGGACGGTGGCCGCACCTGGCATTGCGGCGACGATCGCGGACGACGTGCTGACACTCGCGCCCGGGTGGGCTGCGGGGGAAATCACGGTCACGGTCACGCTGCGTGACGAGTACGACCGGATCGCGTCGCGCTCGTTCGTGCTGACGGTTTCTCCGGCCCCGTGGTCGCCTCCGCCGCCGCCGCAGTATCCGCACACACCGATCGTGATGTGGGACGGCGATGGGCCGTCCGAGGCGATCATCGACCCCCTGTCGGCCGAGGTCGTGAAGGAGAACAACGGCGAGCACACGCTGGAGTTCAAGCTCCCGGCATCCCACCGCAAGGTCGGCGCGGTGCAGTCCGAGAGGAGGGTGGAGCTCGCAGGCGAACGATACCGGGTGCGGCGTGTCACAACGTCGCGCGAGGGTCGAGCCCCGGCTGTGCGCGCGTACTGCGAGGCGGAGTTCTATGACCTCGCCTACGCGGGGCAGGTGCCCGCGAGCGACTACCTCCAGACAACGGCGGGTGCCGCGATGGAGGAGGCGCTCGAAGGCACGGGCTGGACGATCGGCGCGGTTACGGTGACGACGCGCCGCACCTACTCGGCGGAGCAGGCATCACCGCTCGCGCGCCTGCGGGCGATCCAGAGGAACCACGGCGGCGATCTGCTGTTTGATTCGGCGGCCAAGACGGTATCGCTCGTGGTGCAGTCCGGGCGGGATAACGGCGTCGCGTTCCTCTACGGGCGCGGACTCTCCGGGTCGAAGAGGGTAGAGGACACGACGTCGCTCGTGACGCGAATAACCGCGCGCAACGCGGACGGCGTGACGATCGCGGACGTCAACGGCGGATCGCCATACGTCGAGGACTACACCTGGACGTCAGAGGTGCGGGAGGCGGTGTACGACTTCGCGTCGGGCACCTCGCCGTACACGATGCTGGCGATGGCTCAGGCAACGCTCGCGGCGCGGTCGAAGCCGTCGTTCTCGTACGAGTTCACGGTGGCGGACCTGTCTCACATCACGGGGCAGGAGGTAGATGCGTTCGACGTCGGCGACATTGTGACCGTCATTGATGCGGAACTCGGCATCCGGGAGACGCAGCGGATCGTGAAGGTTCGGCACGACGTCGCGCGCCCGTGGGCGTCGAAGATCACACTGTCGGGCAAGCTGCGGGAGCTGGGCTCTTCGGAGGCGGCTGCCGAGTCGGCGTTCACGACGGGGGCGGGGTTCTCCACGTTCGACCTCGTGCCTTACAACCTCCTGAAGAATGCCCGGTTTGACTCGGGGCTCGCTCACTGGGCGGCGTCGGGTGTGACGGTCGTGGACGGCAAGGGCACGGGCGACTACGCGGCCCGATTCGAGGGCTCCGGCGTCCGGTGGATCGAACAGACGGTCGCCCCGGACAACCGCGATACCTACGCGCTGTCGATGCGGGTGGATGTGTCGGAGGCGGGGGTGGTGCCGAACATTCAGGCGATCGCGACGGTGTTCTACGAGGACGGATCATCCGACTCGATTCCGGTGGAACTCGCATAGGGGGTGGTGCTGTGCAGGGCACGTTTCGAGTACAGAAGCGGGTCGCGCGGGTAACACTCCGAGTCGAGGTGGCCGACCCGGCTGCGGCGGTGGACGTTACGGACATCATGCTTCAGCCGGGCGGCTCGTCGTCGGGGTGGCTGCCGCACACCACGGAACTCCCGTGGTCGGCAGGTGTGACATGACTCGGGTCGTCGCGCGCATCCCGGCATTCGCCGGGCGCGTGGAGGCTATCGCGGTGCATATCCGCAGTGAGGACCTGCCGGAAGGGGTGGCGGTCGACGTCACCGACATTCAGATTCAGCCGAAGGAGCCGACGGGCGTCGTCCCGCACCCGGCCGACATCATGACGCGGCCCGGCGCTCGGGAGTACCGAAACGGCGTGCTGCCGCGATCCGACTCGATCATCGCGCTCGGCAACCCGGAACGGGCATCTCCTACTCGAGTGACGGTGACGGCCGAGGGGAACGTGCGGGTCGGATCGCTCCGGTTCGGCGCTGTCGCTGGCACGGCTGTAGCCGACGGCGAGGCCGGAACCACGACACAGGGCTGGGGGCGTGTGCCGGTCGTGGCTGAACGGTCCGACCTCCAGGCGCGCGTGGACGTCGAATCGCCTACTCACTTGACGGTCGAGTGGGCGGACAGGTACTAGGGGGTGCCCCGTGAGGGTATGGGTGTGGGTCGGGCTGCTCTGGACGGATCGCGTGCGGGCCGCGCTGGAGCACTACGGCGATCGGATCACCGACGTGTCGATCTTCGGCTGGCATGTCGACGCGACGGGAACCTTGAGTGAGGACTTCGACCCGGCGCTGCTCGATCCCTACCGGGAGAAGTGGCCGCATCTCCGGTTCTGGCTCGCGTTCCGTAACGACGGCGTGCAGTCGATCTTCCAGTCACTACTCGATAGCAGGTCGGCGCAGGATGCGCTGCTGGCGGGCCTCTCCGCCGCGCTGGATGAGTACCCGTGGCTGTCAGGAGTCGACATCGACTTGGAGCGCGGCGGCGAGGCGTACAACGCGCTACCGGCCGAGGACCTCTTTCGTCGCGTCGCCGGGCTCTGCCACGAGCGGGGGCTGGAGTGCGCGGCCGCTCTTCCGCCACTAACGGCGACGGGCTCGGTCGGCGGCGAGAACTGGGTGAGGTACAAGCAGCTCGGACAGATTCTCGACCACCTGACGATCATGTCCTACGACTTCGCGTGGTCCGGCTCCGCTCCCGGCCCGGTCTCCCCGGGCTACTGGATGGAGGACGTATACGACTGGGTGACGTCGCAGGTGGACCCGGCGAAGGTTCGGATGGGCGTCCCGCTCTATTCGTATTTCTGGGACATCCACAACTACCCGGCCGCGCTCGGCAAGACCTATCGAGGCGCGTCGGGGACCTATTACGCGGCTTGGCAGTTCTTCACCGGGTATCGAGCGATCGACGGCAACGACGCAAACCCGGAAGGGTCCGGGATGCACGACAGGATCGGTTGGCTCGCGTTCCGCGAGCCCGAGTCGGGGTCGGCATGGGGATTCCTGGGGGTCTATGACTGGCGGGATGCGCCGGACTGGGATGCCGGGTCCTCTGCCGGGGTGACGGCCGCAGAGTATGCCGGGCGGCCCTACTGGGCGCGATACGGCCTCGCGGCGGGCGAGCCGTACTGGGCCGTGGTCGACAATTCGGCGGGCGGATCGGGGGCAACGTACACGCTGCATCCCCGGAAGGTGGTTGACCAGGACGGGAACCGGGTAGGGCCGAAGGTCGGGTTCACGATCACCGCGGAGATTCTGCGGCGCTATCCCGTGGCCGCGACCATCCTCGATGACTCGGCATCGACGGCGGGGACCCTGGCGCTGTTCTACGACGTCGCGTCCGGCTCCTGGGGGTACTGGGAGGACGCCGAGACGGGGTACTCGCAGTACCGCGGGGTGGGCCAGCTCGACCTCGCGCACGACTTCACCGACGATGCGCTCTACATGCAGGTGCGCGGCCAGTTCGTCGGCGGATACGGCTGGTCGGGAGTGACCGTCCGAGGCATCACTGCCGAGGTGCATCCGTCGGGTGAGATTCGCCTGAAGGAGGGCGCGACGATCATCGCGTCGGGCTGGGCTACGGCCCGGCCGGTCGATGCGGCTGCGGGGACGGGCCGGTTCGTGCTCGGGCTCCGCGTGCGGGAGAACACCGCTCGCGTCTACTTCGCCCTGTACGACACTTCGGAGCTGCCGCTGGTGCTGTCGGCGGCGGTGACGCCTTCGGGTGGCACCGCCGCGGTGGTATCGCAGTCGGGGCTCTGGGTCGATCGGGTCTACGTCGGCGACGGCTGGTGGTATCAGCCGCGGGAAGCCGTGGAGGTCAGCGTGGGCGGCTCGTCTGCGCTCCTCGGCCGCGTCCCCCGGTCCGACGTGACGTGGGACGCGGCGAACAGGTTCCGGCCGAACGCAGACGTCGATGAGTGGGAGACACGCTCCGACGGCTACTCGCTCGACTGGGCGCACGAGCACTGGGTCGACGCGCCGCTGTCCGCGGACGTACCGGCAGCGGTGCGGGTCACGGCGACGGATCACGACGTGTGGTTCGGCCGGGTGCTCGCGGTGAACCGGGACGGTGCGGTCGTCGCGTACTGGTCCGACGCCGAGACGGTCGCGCATTGGCGGGACCGGGCGCTCTTCGACTACGGCCTCCAAGGCCTCGGGCTGTGGACGCTCGGGCAAGAAGACATGCGGACCTGGGACCGGCTGGCCGGGGCGAGCTGTCGACGGAAACGAAACGCATCAACTCCTGACCCGACCGCCGGGTCACAAACCAACAGAAAGGGGAACTCATCATGGGTTTCGAGTACGACATCATCGACGGCCAGCGGGTCGAGAAGAACGTCGCCGCCGCCTACCGGCAGGCCGCGGCGGCATTCAAGGAACGTACCGGCCTCGACGTCAAGGTCACGTCAGGCGTCCGAACGGAGGAAGAGCAGCGGGCGGGATACGAGGACATGCTCGCGGGGCGCACGAGCGTCAAGTGGGCAAAGCCCAGCGAGTCCTCGCACTGCGAAATCGGCCCCTCCGGCCCCCGCGCGCTCGACCTCCGCGACACCGGCCAGGACTACGGGCTGACCCGTAAGGGAACGGAGCGCTGGCACATCTGGCAGGAGGTCGCTGCGCCCTATGGGTTCACCTGGGGCGGGTGGGGCGTCCCCGACTCGGAGGGCTGGCACCACGAGAACCACGCCGTCACCGTCGGCGCATACGGGGGCACGCCCGCCGCGGCGGTGCAGACATCCTCCCGCCCGGACCCTGGCGTCGTCGTGAAGGGCTGGAACTGGAACGGGATCGCGGCGATGCTCCGCCGGTACGACGGCTACCGGGGAAACAACACTCCCGGCCCCGTCATGATCGCGGCGCTTCAGCGGTTCCTGAATCGCCTCGGATACGCGCGCGAGGCGCTCGGTCACAACCTGAGGGTAGACGGCGACTTCGGCGACAACACGGCCGCAGCGACCCAGGAATGGCTTCGCCAGCGTTGGGGCTACACCGGGCAGATCGACTCGTGGTTCGGTGACGGCACACACGCCGCATGGAACCGGGCTGAGGCGGCGAACTGGATCGCGTCGCCTCAGTGGCGGGCGTAGGCCGTGGTCGGGGAACGCAAAGGTCAGGACCGCCCCGCGTGGGCGGCCCTGACCGCGCTCCTCGTTCTAGGCGCGCTGCCCGGCGCGGTGATGCTGTTCACCGCCGCCGCCCCGGTCGACCCGAACGACATGCCCGATCCGCTGCGCGAGTGGCTGGAGTCGGTGTCGGTCTATCAGGCGATCGTGTGGCTCGCCGGTATCGCGTTCGCGCTCTGGTTCGTCTGGAAGAAGGGATGGCGGCTCTTCGTGCGAGGCGCGAAGTCCGTCGTGCGTGTCGCAGAGCTGGCGGAGAAGTTCTCCGGCCTGCCGGAGTTCATGGCCGAGCAGCGGACGGTGAACAAACGCCACGACGAGTACCACGAGCGCCTCAGCCGGACCGTCGATGAGGTGCTGAAAGAGACCCGGCCGAACTCCGGGTCGACGCTCCGGGACGACCTGAGCACGACCAACGCAACAACAAAACTGCTCGCGCATCGGATGGCGCGGATAGAGACCGCGCTGGGGCTGGATCCCAGCGCAGATATGGAGGAGGACACATGATCGCAAATCTCCGCGCCTGGCTCACGGATGACCGTCGGCAGGCGCTTCATGCCGCACTCGGCACGCTGGCGGCCTTTGCCGTCGCTGCGGGGTGGCTGAACGGGAACCAGGAGGAGGTGGTTGTCGGGCTCATCGGGTCGCTGCTCGCCCTCGTGCAGGGCCTCCTGTCGCTGTCGCTCCTCTCGTCGTCCGGGAAGGCGCGATGGTTCTCGACTGTTGGGCGCGGCCTGATCTACGGCGCAGCGGCCGCTGCTGGCGCTGCTGGCGTCGGATTCGGGCTCTTCGGGGCCGACGTGGTGGAGTACTGGCTCGGCCTGCTCACGGTGGCGCTGACGGTCGTGTCGTCGTTCCTCGCGGTCGTGAATGTGCAGACCACGGATGCTGCGCCGAGCGACGCGCGCCAGACCCTGAACCCGCGCCTCGAACCCTGAATGCCGACGTCCGGCAATGCAAGAAACGAATGCGCCCCGCGCACCCGCCCTTTCTCGGGCCGGTGCGCGGGGCGCTTTTTCGTCGTTCTACGCGCGTGACTTCGCGAGGACCTCAGACTTGACGATCGCGTACGCGCGATCGCCGATGCGGTGCGCGGCGAGCTTTCCTTCTTCGATCATCTGCCGGATACGCTGCGGGGAGACGTCGAGAATCGCGGCGGCGGCGGTGACGCCGATAAGGTCGGGCACGCGCTGGTCGCCCTCCCGCGCGTCGGCCTCCTCCTCGGTCATGAGGTCGAGCCGGATGATGTCACCGAGCGCGTCCTCGGCGACGGCGAGCGCGGTCTGTGCGGCCTGCCTGATGCTGTCGGCGGGGATGGTGAGACGGGCGGCGAAGTTGCCGCGCGGCGTCTCGGCCAGGGTCGGAGAGTAGGCAGCGAGCGCGTCCATGTAGCGGTCGACCTGCTCGGGCGTCATGCGCCCGCGGCGCGCGGCCTCGACCTCAGCGGTGTAGTGCTCCATCGTGTCTCCTCTTATCTGGGGGCCGGTCCGCCCGGCCCCCGTCTTGCCTACCTCGGCCAAATGAACCCCGCGCGTCTCGCATAGGCGAGTGAGTTCTTCCAGGAGCGGCCGTCGCTCGGCGTGCCCGCGAAGGTAGTGATCTTCTGGCCGTCACGGCTGACGATGAGGTGCCCGCGGCTGGTCACCTCCAGGTCAAACCCTTGGGCCTCTAGTGCCTTCGCGATCTTCTTCAGTTCCTTGTGCATCGTATCCCCAATCGCTTGCGTCTCGGTAATTCGAAGCTAAGTGGATGCTTGCGCTAAAGAAAGGAGGCTTCTGGAGTTGCAACCTCACTCGAACACCCCTAACGTAAGTACCTATAACCGGTACTCACCACGAACGGAGCTAGAAATGTCCACCATCGAAATCGCCCCCGCCGCCACTCGCCGTCCTGCATGGGACGTGCTCGGGACTCGCCTCGAAGGCGTTCGCGGCAGCATCGACGCAATGAAGGAGTCCGACCTCGCGGGCTGGAATGTCCGCAAGGTGCCGCTCTTCTTCGAAGATGACTCCCCGGCGTGGGACGGCGCGCGGCGCGACGTCGCGGACCGCTACGCGACCGTGCGGACGAACCCCCAGACCGGCGGGACCGAGTACATCGGCGTCGTCGGCGGAACCTACACCCCGATCCAGAACGAGGCTCACGCCGAGCTGCTCGACGCAGTGCTCGACACGGCCGACGCGAAGTGGGAGGCGGCCGGAGCATCGCACGGTGGAAAGCGCACGTTCATGACGATGCGGCTCCCCGAGGACATCATGGTCGGCGGGAAAGATGCGGTCGGCCTGCACCTTGTCGCCTTCAACAGCCACGACGGATCGTCGTCGTTCAAGTTCGCCGTGACGCCCGTACGGGTGTCCTGCACGAACATGCAGTCAGCGGCGCTCCGCGGCGCGAAGTCGAAGTTCTCGATCCGTCACACGTCCGGCGCTGGCCGCGCACTCTCCGAGGCTCGCGAAGCGCTCGGGCTCACCTACAAGTACGTGGAGGCGTTCGAGCTGGAGGCGGAGCGGCTGCTCGCCACGCCGATGACTGTCGGCGCGTTCGACGCCTACGCGGCGGAGCTGTTCGGGGTCCGCGATGAGGACAAGGCGTCGAAGAAGGCGCTCGCGAACCGCGACGGGCTCATGGACCTCTATCGGTCGAGCGACACGCTCGACGGCATCCGCGGGACGAAGTGGGGGGCCTACCAGACCGTGACCGAGTTCATCGACCATGTTGCGCCGGTCCGCGGCCGCGACGTCGCGCGGGCTCGCGCCACGCGGTCGTTCGACGGCGCGGCCGAGCGGCTGAAGGCGGCAGCGTTCGCCCTCGTCGGCTGACGCGAACGACAAGCGAGCCCGGGGCGTCACCGCCCCGGGCTCACAGAGAGGAGACAGCATGGCTGACGACACCGACTTCTGCTACGAGTGCGACCGCGTCACCAAGTGGGCGGGCGAAACCTGTCAGGGGTGTGGGCGCGAGTGGGGACATCCGGTCGGTCCGGTCTTCTACGGCGGCTGCGAAGCGCTCGCAGATGTGAGCGCGTGATGGACGCGGAGATGATCCTGGCCGAGATCGCGGACCGCTTGCAGTGGGACGTCGAGGACGGCACTGCCAGCGACGAGCTACGCGACGTGTACCTCATTGCGATCCGCCGCATGTGCCCGAGGTGCGAGGGCAAGCCCGAGGACGGCCCTCGGTGCGTCGTCACGGGCGCACTGCATCCGTGGGTGCACACAGATCAAACGGACGGGAGTAGCTGATGCGGTGCGAGCGGTGTGGGGCCTACATGCGTCCCGAAGAGCGCACGTCTTGGAACGGCTACATCCTGCATGCCGAGTGCGTGCCCAAGAACCAACCGAACCGTACCCAGGAGGAGAAATGAGCGCTGATATCGGCATGGAGGTTGTAGACGGGCGGGACGCGCTCGGCATCGTGATCTTCCGCGAGTCGCCTGATGGTCAGATCGTCAGCGAGATCAAGGGCATGAAGCTCGACAAGCTGACCGGGGCGAAGCTCTTCTACCAGATGGCCAAGCAACTGAAGGCGATGCACGACGCTGAGCAGGAATCGGGCGATCCGTCATGAGGGACCGGTGCTACCGGCTCGGGTGGCCGCACGGCGAGGAGCAGGACGCCGACAACCCGTGCGTGTGCGGCGAGCCCGCGTTCCACAAGGGGCTGCACGTCTGCGACGACTGCGGCGAAAAGTGGGCCGGTGGCCGGGCACCCGAACCGGGTGATCCGTCATGAGCCGCACGCTGACCCGCATCGTCTCGATGCATGAGGGCTTCTGCGGATCGTGCGACGAGGTAGTGAGCGCCCAGCCCCGAGCGACCCAACGTGAGGCCTGGGCCGACATCGAGGCGCACGAGAGTATCGTCCACGAATCGGGTGATCCGTCATGAACCCGAGGGCTGCAAAGCGGGAAGGTAGGGTCGTCCGCGTGGGCGATGAGGATTTCCTGGACCTCGCGGCGATAGCCGAGTTGCTCGGCGTGCAGGTGAACTCTGCGCAGGTCTATCACAAGCGGGCGGTTCGGGCTCGACGCGAGGGGACGGCAAAGCCGTGGGACATGCCGGAGCCGGACAACGTGTTCGGACGCTCGCCCGTGTGGCGCGAGGCGAAAATCCGGCAGTGGATCGAGTCGCGCCCCGGGCGGTCGACCGAGGCGGCGACGGAAGCGCGGCGGCAGGGGCGGGCCGAGTGATCGTTGACAAGGCGATCTGCGGTCGCGTCGCACTGTCGCTCGAATCGCTCGCCGCGGCGGCGGCGAGTGGCGACGTGACTGAGTATGCGGCGAGCGCGCTCACGGCCGCACTCGTGCAGAAGGCAGAAGACGAGTGCGAGGTGCACCCGGACGACGTGTTCGTGTGGCAGAGCGAGCTTGAGGGCCTCGGCGGGGTCGTGGTGAACGCCGTATGGTCGCCGGACCCGGGCCTCGGAGTCGAGTTCTGGGGCGGGCCGCAGGACGGCCTGGTTGCCGCTCTCCCGCGTCGAGACGGGCCGGGCGGCGCGTTTCCCCCGCTCCGGTGGAAGATGTTGCCGGAGGGCGCGATCGACGGACCTCCCGGGACGGCGGAGGGCGCGATCGGCGGACCTCCCGGGACGGCGGAGTACGCGCGCGCGGGGATCGATCCGGCGCGTCGCCGGTTCGTCTATCGACTCGCGTAGGCAGCGCGAAACACACGAGTTGCGACCCGTAGCCGACCCACGTAACGTAAGTACCTGTAAGCGGTACGTACGAATAGGAGCTAGGAATATGGAGAACCTCTCGATCCCCGAGGCGCTGTACGCGCTCGCCGCGGAGTCTTCGGATGCGACGAACATCGTCGCTCGCGTGCGCCGGGCCGAGGCTCGCGTCCGCGAATGGCTGTCCTTCCCGATGGTCGACAGCGAGTGGCATCGGTCCCGGCCTGTCGATCAGGTCGACTCGATCATCATTGCCGTCAGCGAGAACGGCAACATCGACATCTTCGCCTGACCTGGAGGGTAGACATGGCACACAAGTTCTCGTTCACCGTCGAGGTGGAGGTCGAGCGCGAGAGCGGCAAGTTCGCATCGCGCGACGAAATGGCGGAGCAGATTCAGGAGTGGCTGGAAGGAGCCGACGAGGGCAGCGTGTCCGGCATCGGCGCTGACGGCGACAGCGAGTACGCGGTGACGTCGTGGGAGGTGTCGGAAGCGTGAACGACAGGAAGCTGGAAACGATCGCGCGTCTGCTCGCGAAGGCTGAGAGCACATCGACCGAGGAGGCGAAGGCACTCACGGAGCACGCGCAGCGCCTCATGGTGAAGTACGGCATCGAGCAGGCCCACGTCGATGAGAGGATGCGCGCTCGCGGTGAGGCTGGAGAGCGGATCATCGAGTCGAGCGTCACGTTCAGGGGCACGTACGCTCGCGCGCTGTTCGAGATGGGCGCGGCGGTCGTGTGGGCACACGGCTCACTCCGACCGCTCCAGGCGCTCAACGAGGGCCGCGCGACGCTGTTCATCGTTGGATACGAGTCCGACGTGCGGAGCGTCGAGACGCTGGTCCGGTCGCTGGAGATTCAGGCGATGGTCGCGCTTGCGGTCTGGTGGAAGAGCGACGGCCGCAGCATCTACAACAGGGCAACCGACTGGGAGAAGAGGCAGGCCCGGCGCTCGATGATCGAAGGGTTCGGCGTCGGGGCCGCCGCGGTGATCCGTGAGGCGCGCGAGGAGGCCGTCAGCGCTGCGGGGTCGGGGACGGAGCTGGTGCTCTCCTCGCGCCGCTCGCGCGTGGATGCCGCGGTCGATGCTCAGGACGTGCCGCAGGCGCGCGAGCGCGGAAGGAAGCGTGATGACCGGGCGCTCGTGGACGGCTACCGGCGCGGCCGCGAGGCCCAGCTCGGCGGCCGGTCGCTGACGCAGGGGCGGGGGCTCACGGGCTGACGAACTCGGGCGTCGGCGCGAGTTGCGACCCGTGGCTGACCCACGTAACGTAAGTACCTGTAAGCGGTACACACGTTAGGGAGCTAGACATGAACATCTTCGACACCTTCAAAGAGGACTCGCGCTGGATTGGCTTCGGCTACATCGCGGGCCGCGACAACCTCTCGCCGGAGAACCGTGCCGCCGCCGACGGAATGGTGCTCGCGCTCGGCCTGCCGGAGGTTGTGCTCTTCGAGTGGGCGAACAGCCGCGAAGGCCGCTGGTACGCCGACGCATGGGAAGACGGCGACAGCCGCGGATTCGCTGCCGACTACCTCCCGAACCCCGCCAACTACTGATGCCCACCGCGGCGGGTCCGTCCAGACCCGCCGCCCCCTGAAGGAGCTAGAGATGAAGAACGCATTCGAGACCAACGCAGACCGTCTGCTCGACATCGTGAACACGCACCCCGCTGGCTTGACCGGCTCGTACGACCCCCGGAATGACACAATCCGGATCGCGTACGCGGGATTCATATTCTCGCCCGAAACAGCGCTGCTCCGCGCATCAACGGCGACGGCCGACGACCTCACCGAGACGATCGAGCGCTTCACGTCGCTCTAGCTCACGACGGCAAACCGCCCCGGCGAACAGTCGGGGCGGTTTGCCGTGTCGGCCCCCGATGGGGGACGATGTCAAACATGGGCGATCTTTCATCTATGGACATCGTGAGCAAGGTCGACCACCAGGAGGCCGACAACGCCCTCAATCAGGCGCGAAAAGAGGTCGAGCAGCGCTACGACTTCAAGGGGACTGACGCCTCGATTGCGTGGAGCGGTGAGCAGATCCTCATCAAGGCCAACTCCGAGGAGCGCGCCAAGGCCGTTCTTGACGTCTTCCAGACGAAGCTGATCAAGCGAGGCATCTCACTGAAGAGCCTCGAGACGGGCGAGCCCACGGCCAGCGGCAAGGAGTACCGCATCGTCTCGAGCCTGAAGGACGGGATCTCGCAAGAGAACGCGAAGAAGATCGGCAAGATCATCCGCGACGAGGCACCGAAGTCGGTGAAGTCGCAGATCCAGGGCGACGAGCTTCGGGTGCAGTCCAAGAGCCGCGACGACCTGCAGGAAGTCATCCGGATCCTCAAGGCCGCAGACCTCGACGTCGACCTCCAGTTCGTCAACTACCGGTAGCCCGCCCAACGCCTCGGGGCGTCAGCTCAGGCGGTCGCCGAGTCGCGGGGTTCGGCTGATTCGTCGATCTGACGCAGACGCTCGATCAGGTCGGTGACTTGCGTGTCCGTGAACAGCGCATCCGGACCCTCCGGAGCGATTCCTGTGAACGGGTCTTCGTAGAGACGGCGCGGGTCGAGATATCCGGCGATCGTCAGTTGCTCGACGATGAGGTCGACGAACACGTGCTGGCGATGCGTGAACCCGGATGCGGAGACGAAGTCGCCGAGCGCAGCTTCGGCAGCAGAGCGGTCGAGGCCGACGATCGAGCGGATGAGGCGGCCCAGTCCACGGGCCTCGTCGGCTTGCGAGCGCAGCTGTTCGGAATCCACTCCCCCGGCGCTGACAAGGATCGCCTCGAGTTCGGCGAGATCGACGGACGTGAGTTCGCGTCCCGTACGCAGCTTTCGCAGCGCGAGGTTGTCGCGATGCTCGTCGAGGAAGCCCAGGATCTTCTCGCGGAATGCGCGGCGGTTCAGGCCCGGCATGACGCGCGCGATGTCGACGTCACGCCGTTGAACGATCGTGTCGATGAAGTCCGTGTAGATCGGGCGTTGGCCTTCGGCATCGATCAAGCGCACGAGGGTCCGAAGGTGAGTCCGCACGATCTCGAGTTGCGACAGGGTGGCAGCCGTCCACCACTCCGGTTCACTGATTGCCGCGATGAGGCTCGCCTGTGCATCCACCGCCGGAATCCCGCGCCGGTCGCCGAGACTGCGCGCGAGGTCTATCGCGCGGCTCGCAATCGTCGTCGGTACGGGGTGCCCGGCAGCGACGGCCACTTGCGCGTCGAGCAGCAGCAGATCGAACCGTCTTGCTGCTTCGTCGGTGTCGGTCTCGGATGCCGTCGGCAGCCCCGCGAGCTCGGATGCGGCGTCCACGTCACTGACAGAGAAGTGATCCCAGGCCGTGACCGACGCGAAGCGGTCCACCGTGCGGAGGCGCCTGCGCACCAGGAAGTTCTCGCGGTTCATGCCGCCCACGGCGGTGTGTAGGCGCGAAGCGAGCGTCGCGCGAAGGGACTCCGCATCCGTGTCATCTCTCCCCGCGAGCAAGGCGAGCAGTTGCAAGCGCACGAGGAACGAGCGCTCGGAGACGGATGCCGTTCGGCGACCGGCGACC
Source organism: Microbacterium schleiferi (assembly GCF_015565955.1). Classification (NCBI taxonomy): domain Bacteria; kingdom Bacillati; phylum Actinomycetota; class Actinomycetes; order Micrococcales; family Microbacteriaceae; genus Microbacterium; species Microbacterium schleiferi. The sequence continues at coordinate 2,709,973 of NZ_CP064760.1, forward strand.
TCGGGGATGTCGGCGTTGAAGTACTCGATGTTGCCGCACACGTCGAAGATGATGAAGTCGGTCTTCGGCTGCCCAGGGCCGTACAGGTCGGGGCGGAGGCGAGTGCCGCGTCCGACCATCTGCCAATACTTGGTTTGCGAGTGGACGGGCTTGAAGAAGACGAGGTTGACCACGTCGGGGATGTCGATTCCGGTGTCGAGCATGTCGACCGAGATCGCGATGTCGGGCTTCGTCCCCGGCGTCGAGAACCTGTCGAGGAGGTCCTGGACGTATGGGCCGGAGGCGTGCGTGATGATCGCTGCCGTCTGGCCACGATGCTCGGGGAAGTTGGCGTCGAAGCGTTCTTGAATGAACTCGGCGTGCTTCTGGTTCTTCGCGAAGACGATCGTCTTGCCGAGCACATCGCCACCCTGAACGTAGCGCCCTTCGTCGAAGAGGATCTCGAGGACTTTGTCGACGGTGTCTTCGTTGAACAACCAGCGGTTCATCACGGCAGCGTCCACCTCATCGGGGATATCGCCGTCTTGCCATTCGAGTGCGTCCCACTGCTCACGTTCCTCGGCACTGAGGTCGGCGTACCGGATCCCGCGAGTCATGAATCCGAGATCGATGACGCGAGCTTTCGGGGGACGAGGAAGCCACCCGCGATCGCGTCGTCGAGCTCGTAGGCGTCGGTGGGTACGCCGTCGTCGAGTTCAAAGAGCCGATAGGTGTTGTGGTCGATGTCGGCTCGGGGTGTCGCGGTGAGACCGACGACAAGTGCGTCGAAGTACTCGAAGATCTCGCCATACCGGTTGTAGATCGACCGGTGTGCCTCGTCGACCACGATGAGATCGAAGTAGCCGGGGCCGAAGCGGCGCAGATCGTCGTCTCCCGCATCGATGAGGTTCATCACCGTCGCATACGTAGAGACGAAGACGCGGCCCTCGCTGTCGCGGTCGGTGAGCAGGTTCACCGGGGCACTGTCGGGGAGGTGCGCCTTGAACGCACCGACGGCCTGGTTCACAAGGGCAGTGCGGTCGGCGAGAAAGAGCACGCGTTTGACCCAGTTCGCGCGCTGGAGCACGTCGACGAGAGCGATCACCGTTCGCGTCTTGCCCGTACCGGTGGCCATGACGAGCAGCGCCCGGCGGCGCTTGTTCTCAAAGGTGTCGCTCACAGCACGAATGGCGCGCAGTTGGTACGACCGCTCAACGATCCCTCGGTCAACCGCGATGGTGTCAAGTGGTTTGAGCGTCGTCCGCCGCTGGACGGCCAGCGTCAGTTCGTCTTTCGTGAGGAATCCTGCGGCCTTGCGCGGAGGATAGCGCCGGTCGTCCCAGTACCAGGTGTCGTACCCGTTCGTGTAGAAGATGAGGGGGCGCTGGCCGGTGTCGCGTTCGAGCGCATCTGCGTACAGGCGGGCTTGCTCACGCCCCTCCTTCGCGCTCTTCGAGGTGCGTTTCGCTTCGACGACCGCAAGCGGCTTGCCGTCATCGCCCCACAGCACGTAGTCGACTTTGCCTGCGCCCGAGGGGCTCGGGATACCTGTGACCGGCCATTCCCGGTCGCGGGCTTCATCCAGGGGCCATCCTGCTTCGTGGAGCAGCAGATCGATGAGCTGCTCGCGGGTCTGGGCCTCGGTCGCGTCGGTCGGGTCGGCGATGTTGTGGGCAATGTTGCGTTCGGAGTTCTCGGCCTTGAGCCTCGCGATTTCTGCGCGCAACTCCTCAATGTGGGCCTGCGCCGTCGCGCCGAGGGCCGCAGCTGCGCTCAGTTGCGCACGAGCGTCATCGAACTCGGCTTGGATCTTGAGGAGTTCGCTGCGTGCTTGTCGCACGACGGCCTCCGGTGCCGGCGGAACGCGGTCGAAGGTGAACGGCTCGGGTTGCGGTGCTGCCGGGTCGCCGTAGCAGTGCTGGAGCCAGAGGCACACCCGGTGAAGCTGTTCGAGTGATCCACGCGCCCGCGCGAGGGGCATTTCGTCATCCTTGTGGACGGCGTCATTGCCGACGAGACGGATGATCCTGAGGCTGCCGCAGATCGATTCGCCGACGGTGTCCCGGAACGACCTCTGCGCGGTCAGGTTGGCGAAGGTGTCGTCGTAGGGGCGATCGAGGTTCTCTGCGGAGTAGACCCAGGCAGTGAAGAGCTCGGCAGCGCGTCGAGCGTAGGTGGCGGAGGCTCTCGGGTCGGCCCGCAGATAGGCTTCGGCGCGCGCGGCAGCGTTGCCGACCTGCGGCCAGGCCTGCGCGACGAAGTCGAAGTTCCCCACCGAACGGCTCCTCTGTCAGGAGTCGCCGACCGACCCCTTGAGCCGATGCTACTGGGACCGTCAGGCGGCGGTGGGGTAGAAGGTGGGGAGGTGTCGTTCCGGTTTCACGACATACCGGCGCCCGTGCGGGGATACCCATTCGAGCGACCCGTCGTCGAGGTGGGTGATCTGCCACCCGCCGTGATGTCTCACGGCGTGGTGGCCTTGGCATAACGGTGCCGTGTTGGTCACGGATGTCTCCCCGCCGTCAGCCCACGCAACGTTATGGTCGATCTGACACTGCGACGCCGGTTTCCCGCATCCTGGGCTCATGCACCGGTCAGCCCGCCACTTCACCAGTTTCGCCAGCTCCGGGGGTGGCCGATACCGTGTGCGCCCGACGCTGATGACGGCCCCGGTTTCGGGGTGGGTGAGCACCCGCATCCACCCCGACGCGTTACCGGCGAGTTCCCGGGCCCGTTCGATGGGGATCGGACCGACGCCTTCGACTTCCGCAGGATCAGTAACCCCCTCCGTACCGAGGAGGGCCAGGGCGGGGACGGTCACCACCACGGTCGCGCGGATGCCCCGCGCCTGCTCCGGGTGTTGGGGAACGGTTCCGTCGATGAGGAGGTCGCAGAACACGTCAGCGCGGATCTCATCCAACGACCGTTCCGACCCATCCCCCGACTGCCCGCCGCGGGTGGTGCCGCGGTCGTGGTCACGGATCACCACCGCTTTCTGGGTGACCCGCCCGTAGATCGCGTGGGCTTCCACCGACGGGACCAACGCGTGCACCCACGACATCGAATCCCCCGCAGGTTCCACCATGATCCGACGGGTCCGCACCGCGGCTTCGTGGCGTTCCGTCAGGCTCGGGGCGGTTTCCCGGTCAATCAACCGCCGCAGCGCCCGCCGGAATGACCCCACCGGCAACGATTCCGCGAGCTCCAACGCCCGCCCCACCAGGCCCGCCGCGACATCGGGTTGGAGCACGTCGAGGTCATCGACGAGGATCTCCGCGTGACGAACCGTCACCCCCGCACGCGAGAGCGACTCCAACACGGCCGGGTAGGAGTGGACGAGGGATTCGGCGCGGGCGAGCATCATCCCCGCAGCGTTCTCCGTGACCCGCAACGCTGCAGCGAGCTCCAACCGCAGGGACCGCATCACCAGCTCCCGAGACCCGCCCCCATACCGGGTGACATCATCCAGCGCTTCCAGACGCAGGTCATCGACCCGCGCAAACCGCTGCGCAGCGAACACCGCCTCAAGGTCAGCAGCCTCCAGCACCAGGGCAACAGCATCCGGACGCGGCGGAACCCACCCGACCTCGGCATCCCACTCACGCACATCGCTCTCATGCAGGAACGCGTCAGCATCCTGAGCCTCGGGCCACTGCCCCGACTCGCCCATGCCAACCTCATCCATACCCCCGACACTACGAGGGGGTTCCGACATTGATCCGGCCGGTGTCGCCGCGCGCAATGTCGGAGGGGTGGTATGTCCTGTTCCACTGGCCACCGGCCGGTGGCGCGCGCCGGGGGTGCGCGCCTAATCCGACCCGAAGGGTGTTCTCATGGATGAGAACAGCAACACCACATCATCGTCCACTCCGGCAGGCTGGTACCCGCATCCGGGCGCCGAGGCCGCGCCCGGCGCCGAAATGTACTGGGATGGTTCCACCTGGCGCACCGACCTGGTGCGCCAGCCCGGCGCAACAGATGCCGCCGCCCCTGTGGATGCCGCCGTCCCCGCCCCCTCGAAGCGGCCGTGGTACACACGCAAGGCGGTCATCATCCCGGCCGCAGTCGTCGTCGGTCTGATCGTCATCGGTGGGATCGGCAGCGCGCTGGGAGGCGGGCGATCAACCTCGGATGCTGCACCCGCCGCATCGGTGCGCACGACCGAGCAGGCGGCCGCCACCACCGAGGCCGAACAGGTGCTGATCATCGTGCCGAACGTCGTCGGCATGGATGGCGCGACAGCCCGCACTGTTCTCGAGACCCTCGGCATCCGTGTCGCGACCGACGGCGACGAATCGATGCCGGTGATCGCGCAGGATGTCGCCGAGGGCACCGAGATCGAGGAAGGTGCGACGGTCGTCCTGACCCTGGAGGAGAAGCCGCAGCTGACGCTCGGTCAGCAGAACGCGATCAGGTCTGCGCAGTCGTACCTGGACTTCACAGCTTTCTCACGCGCGGGCCTGTTCGAGCAGCTCACGAGCGAGTACGGCGAGGGATTCGAGGCCGCGGATGCCGAGTTTGCCATCGCCCATCTCGAGCAGAACGGTCTGGTGGACTGGAACGCCGAGGCCGCCGAGTCCGCGCAGTCATACCTGGACTTCACGTCGTTCTCGCGACAGGGCCTGTACGAGCAGCTCACGAGCGAATACGGCGAACAGTTCACGCCCGAGCAGGCCGAGTACGCCCTGACGGCCGTCGGCTACTGAGGGCTAGGGAGAACGCATGTCGAACATCAACGAACAACCCTTGGCCCCGCCCGAGACACCGCCGCCAACCGCGGCAAGACCCGCACCTGCAGGCAGCAGGTGGGTGGTACCGATCGTGGTCGGTGTCGTCTCGCTGCTGGTCGGTGCCGCCGCCGGCTCCGCTGTGACGGCGGTTGTCATCGGTGCTGCGCAGCGCGCCGATGACGCTGCGATGGCCGAAGCCGCCGAGCAAGCGAAGAGCGAGTTCTTCTCGGATGCTGCCAACCAGTGCAACCTGGACGGCGTTGTCGAGATCGCCGATCAGGGTAGGACGATGATCGTCGACGGCGAAGGCGAGGACCTCGGCAGCGGCGACGTCTCGTTCAGCGACCTGGACTGCATCATCGACGCTGTCGGAGCGCCGGCATCGGTGAAGGAGCTCATGTATTCCACGCGATCGCTCGATGGACGTCAATCGGGAGAGTGGGACGACATCTCGGCCAGCTGGAGCTATCACCCCGACGACGGGCTCGACATCATCTTCGAGATCGTCGAGTAATGTCCGGGTGTGGATGTCGCGCGCCGGCATCCACACCCGTCCCACTGGATGCAGCTCGGCGGTCGAGCCACCGTCAGATGAGGTCGACCTCGAGGCCCTGGAATCTGGTGAAACCGCGGTCTGCGGTGACGAGCGTCTGGCCCGCAGCGATCGCGTGCGCTGCAATGATGGCATCTTTGGACTGCACGGCTTGCTCGCTCGAGGCGCGCAGCTGAGCATATGCGTCGGACTCCGCGGACCCGAAGGGTCGCCAGAACCCGTGTAGATCGTCCAGCGCCGCGATCAACTGCGCTCGCGCCGCCGCGCGCTGGCGCATGTTCGGCGACAACTCGAATCGGCGTTGACCGCGAAGAAGCTCGGCCCGCACGAGGTACGGCGCTACGTACCGTTCGATGCCCTCAATGACGGCCGCGGGTATCGGACCGATGAGCACACTCGTGTCGAGAAGCCCCGTCACTGCGCATCCTCAAGAATGTCAGCGTCACGCTCAGCCGCGAGCGCACGACGCTCATCATCGGCATCCGCCTGGTCAATGAGGGCATTGAGCACGCGCAACCGCGCCTTGACCTCGGCGAGGGTCGCGTCAGGATCGGCAGCGATAGGCACGACACGCAGCCGCGGCTTGTTATGCACCATCACCACAGCACCCGTCGTCGCGTACGCGATCGGGTTCGCCTTGAACACACTGATGGGAACCTGCGGCTCGTTCAGCTCTGAGTCAGACATTTCAGCTCTATTTCTCTCGAACAGAGCTATTCTGCAAGACTGGGGCATCAGAATCAAGGGTCAGGCGACGACCCTCACAGCCCCGCGGAGCAGGTCACAGCTCGCCGCGGAACGCTCGGTGCTGGAGGGATGCGAAGAGTTCGTCAGTCCAGCGGCGACGCGTGCCGAGCCGCTCGCGCTCCGCCTCCACGCGCTGCCGGAGATCAAGAAGGCTCGTGAGGGTCGCCGAGTCGGGTTCGGGGAGTCGGATCGATAGAGCCTCGCGCGCGTTGATATTCGCCATACCGACAATGCTCTTTGCCATCTTCCTCAGCGTCAGTTTTCCGTGACGCGAGTTGAGGTAACCGGCGACATACTCGCCGAGTTCAAGGGACTTGGGTCGCAAGCGAACGAGATAGCCGGCGAATGCGCGAGGTTCGGCTTCGCGATATACCGCCGTCTTTCCGACGAGATCTGCACTGTTCGTGCGATTGAAGAGAAGATCGCCGCGGTGAACGAGGTAGCGGGCGTGATCGGACTCATCGATATCGATGAACTTCATGTTCGTAAGGTCTATGCGGCCATCGTTGGTGACGTTCCCCATGCGCAGGATCGGAAACTGACCAGACTCGCCCGCCTTCGCAGATGTTCCGTACTGGGAGGATTCGACGAGATCCCCGACCGTCACGGACCGCCGACCAGGTGCTCCGGCGACAGAGTCGAAGAACGAATCGAGAAGTTCACGCAGCTTGCTCTCCTGGGCTCCCGCCAGCACTCGGACAGCATCGGCCTCGTCGAGGATTGCGGCGATGCGGCGCTGCTCGGGGAGAGGCGGGAGGGGGACGCGGTAATACTTGAGGAACTTGAAGTGACGCGAGTAGCCAGCGCTTGGCACCCGAACCGAACACATCCAATGAAACGCGAAACGCGGATCCAGGCTCGGAGCAGGCTCCAGGACCTTGACCCCGTCAGCCCCGACAACGAAGTCCTGCTCGGCGTACTTCACTCGCCTCGTGTGGTCGCCGAACAGAATCAGAGGACGCGTAACTCTTGTTGCGAACGATTCGTCGCTCCAATATCCAGCTACATCCTCTTCGCCTTGGTCACGAACAGGAAAGAGACCTGTGGCGGCGAACTCGCTCTGCTTAATGCGGGGACTGGCCGACGTGACATCAGCGAACGCTTCGTCGAAGGGCACGGTCTCCCACGTCACGCGAGCATCTCCCGGAGGCGCTTGAGGCCGTCCTGAATCTCGACCTCAAGCGCATCGAGTTCGTCGAGGATCTCCACCGGTGACCGGTGCTCGACCTCCTCGATCTCGATCTCCTTATAGCGGTTGAGGCTCAGGTCGTAGCCGTTGTCGACGATCTCTTGCTTCGGTACGAAGAAGCTCTGGTCGGTGCGCACTCGCGCGGCCTCGGCATCCAGGTTCTGCCACCGGGCCAGCACGTCGGGAAGGTCGTTCGCCTCGATGGGGGTGCGCTTGTCGTCGAGGGTCATGCCGTCGGCGCGCACGTCGTAGAACCACACCCGGTCGGTGCCGCCCGACGAGGTCTTCGTGAACAGCAGGATGGCGGTCGAGACCCCGTGTAGGGCTTGAAGGTGCCCGACGGGAGCTTGATGACGGCATCCAGTTTGTGGTCATCGATCAGCAGCTTGCGCACCGCCTTGTGCGCGTTGCTCGACCCGAACAGCACCCCTCGGGCACGATGACCGCGGCGCGCCCACCGTTGCGCAGCATCCGGATCATGAGCACGAGGAAGAGCAGTTCGGTCTTGCGGGTCTTGACGAGCTTCTGCAGATCCTTCGAGACGGTCTCTTGATCGAGCGACCCGGCAAACGGCGGGTTGGCGAGCACGAGCGTGTAGCGGTCATCGCCCGGATGCCCCTCAGAGAGCGCGTCGGCACGCTCGATCGTCGGGTTCTCGACGCCGTGCAGCAGCATGTTCATGCTCGCGATGCGGGCCATGGCGGCATCGGAGTCGTAGCCGGTGAACATCGGCCCGTTGAAGTGGGCGCGACTGCCGGCATCCGCCCACAGCTCGGGGTGATGCTTGCGCAGGTACTCCTCGGCAGCCACGAGGAACCCCGCGGTTCCGACGGCAGTTATGTGTACGTTCGGTCAGTGTCTCAACGACCCACCCGACTGCACCCCCGGAGCATGATGTATCTGCGTTTCGTCGACCACCAACTCGCCCCCTCAACCGACTTCGACGCGCGCGCCAGCGACATCTACTCGCGCACCCGTTCGCTCCCCGAGGGGATGCCGATCCTTCTTGACGATCGGTGGCGGCCGGTTGAGCCGTGGTTGACGTACTTCCGGATCGTCGCAGCGTCGACAGACCCGGCGACGCTGCGCGCGTACGCATACGACGCCAGGCGGTTTGCGTCGTTCCTCGCCACGCGACAGACCGACGTGATCCATGCGTCGAGCGACGACATCGTCGCGTTCCGCGAATGGCGGCTGAGCGGCTCCGAGCGCCCGGTGTCGCCGGCGACGTGGCGACGCGACGTGGTCGTGATACGCGGGATCTATCAGCTGCTCACTCAGACCGGGCAGATCCAGCGCGAACCGTGGATCACCATCGGAAGGTCGTCGCCGCTCCGGATGCGTTGGAGGAGCGAGCCCGACATTCGGCCGCTGACGCAGGCGCAGTGGCGCACGTTCCTCGACGTCGGTCTCGGCGGACGAACCGCCGCGGGCGATCTGGACGAGAGTTGGCGGGGCACAACGAGCCTGCGTTCAAAGGCGGGCGCGCAGCTGGCCGTGACGACGGGGATGCGCCTCGGTGAGTTCTCCACACTGCTCGACGCTGAAGTCCCGCCGCCGACGGGCACCGGCATCTCCGTCTTGCTCGAGGCGTGCGCGAAGTACCAGAAGCGTCGACGCGTCCACGTCCCCCTCACGACGCTTCGGGCGGTCGATCTCTACCGGCAGACGGAGCGCCGAGCGGTCGTCCGCGCGTCAGCTGCCTCCCTCTGGCGACGCCGCTCCGAGCTGTTCGTCGTCGACGAGATCGACGTGTCGGCAGGCATCCTGCGAGGCCGGGTGAATGGGCGGCGATCGAGATGGCGGCTGCACCAGCTGCCTCCGCACCTGCGACGAATTGCCGTCATCGAGCGGGACCACGGGATGGAGGCGCTGGGGCTGTTCGTCGGTCGAGGCGGTTTGCCGATCAGCCGCAGGCAATGGCACGCGACGTTCGAGGCTGCAAGCGGGCGTGCTCTGAGGCTCGCTCAGGACGAGATGGGCGGTCGCCGTGCACGGATCACTCCGCACGATCTGCGCCACACTTTCGCTGTCGTGCTCCTGAAATCGCTGACCGATGTGGCGCTGGCCCGCGAGGCGGAGCGACGGGCAGGCAACGTGGGACCAGCCACGATCTCCGAGCACATCGCCATCAACCCGCGACTTACAGTGCAGCGGCTGCTGGGGCACTCGAACCCGGCGACGACCATGGTCTACCTGCGCTACATCGAGGACACCGATGCGCTCATCCAGGACGTATTCGAGAGCTGGAGCGACGAGGGCATGACATACGCGGACGCAGTCCTCGCTGATCGGAACGTCGCGTGACGAACATCGACCTCACCCCGCGGCAGATGCTGTTCGTTCTTCCGACCGCGAACGTCGATGGAACACTCGCCCCGCTCGACTTCGCACACCCCGTCCTTGCGGCTGAGCTCGCGGACGCGCTGATCGACATGCGTCGAGCCATGGGTCACACCGACGGCACCGCGTATCAGTACCGCCGGGCGCTGATGAGCCTTCTGCGCGGTCTACCTGACGCTTGCCCGCGAACTGTGAGTCTCGCAACGCCGGGACTCGCCCTCATCGACGCGTTGCACGCGTGGGAATCCGCGTTGGCCGGCAACTACCCGCCAGAGAGCGCGATCCCGTACAAGTACGGCAGACAGATCCGCGCTCTCGTCCGCGTCCACGCAGCGAACGGTCGTGACGTCAGCGACGCCACGCTCCGTTGGGCGCAGGCGCACGTGCTGCACCAGGGCGGCGACTCCACGCCGCTCGATGAGTTCTCGAACGCGGAGCGACTCGCGATTCGCAACGCCTGCCGCGCCCGAATCCGCGAATTGGAGGCTCGTCTGGCAGTCGGACGTCGGCTGCTCGCCAGCGCAGACGATCCCCGAAGCACAGGGTGGGAACGAAGCGCCGATGTCCTGTGGGGCATTCGCCATCTCGGACGACGTCCCGGAGCATCGATCGAGGCTGATGTCCTCCGCGCGTGCGCATCGGGTGTGCTCGACGACCTCCACGACGACTTCGCGCTCGAACAGTCACCGGTCCGCGCCAATGCCGGCCGGATCACGCGACGACTACTGACCCACCTCTATCCGTCCAGCGAGGACCTCGTTGCGTTTCGCACACTCCTGCAGTTGGAGAGTGGTGCGGCGCCGGAAGAGTGGTCGGACGTTCGACTCACAGACATCGAGCACACGACAGACTCGGTCCGCGTACGGCTCCACAAGGCGCGAGCCCACCGAACTCGAACCGTGCGATGCGCGATCACCGGGTCTCGCGATGGCACCGGGTGGAGAGCAGGGGATCTCATACTTCGCCTGATCGCTGTCACCGAGGCAGCTCGGGAGGAGGCAAAGGAGGTGGGCGGCTCCGACGCGGACGCCTTGTTCATCACCGTGCAGCGCACCGCGTCCAGGCATCTCGTCGCGCGCCAGGAGTCATTCTCGCGCCGCCCCTTCACGTCGCTTCTGATGGCGATCTCGCCCGAGATATCAAAGCCATACGATTCCCGCCGGCTACGCAAGACAGTGAAGAGTGTTCGTGCAGCAGTGCTCCGCAGCGCTGACGCCGCGGCGGGAGACGACCACAGCATCGCTGTCTACCAACGCCATTACGCGCAGTCGACAACCGTGCATGTTCTGGCCGGCAACGCAGTCAACGCGGCGCAGAGTCAGGTGTTCGATCGAGTACGAGGGCCGGTCTTCGTTCGTGCTGCGGCCAGCACCGTCGACGACGCAGCAGGCGACCTGGGTGCTGCCGCAGCCGCCGAGTTGGCCTCGAGCGCCACTGACCAGGGAATCAACGTGACTCAGTGCACGTCACCGTACGAATCGCCCTTCACGCCGGCGGGGCGGCTCTGCGAGCATCGGCCATCGATGTGCTTCGCGTGCCCGAACGCGATCGTGTTCGCAGATCACCTGCCGCGAGTCCTCGCGTACCGAGAGATTCTCCGCGGTCACGAGAACGAGATGCCCCCGGCCCAGTTCGCGGCGGTACACGGTCAGCAGTTGGTCAACGTCGAACGCATCCTCCACGAGTTCTCCCCGACGGAGATCGAGAACGCGCGGACGGCGTGCGAGACCGCCTCTGTCCATGTGCCGCTCACCCAGAGAGGAGTCCACCTGTGAGCGTCGATCGCGAGTACTCTGCCGAGCCGGTGTCGCTGTTCGCGAGCGACTACTGGGCGAGCGACACGGCGGTCATCTCAGATCGACACCTCGAACATGACTTCCCCATCCCCTTCTTCGGAGATGAGGATCGCTGGGACCTCAGCGCCCTGGGGTGGAACCCTGCTGCGGGCCGCCATTCCGCGGTGCTGTTGTTCGACTCGTTCATCGGTGAGTGGAACCTTCGTGCTCGCGAACTCGCAATGGCACTTCTCAACCCTGTGCATCCCGTGCTGCGCGGGCAGATGATCTATCTGCGAGCAACGCCCGCCCATGTGAAGACGATCCGTTCCAAGCTCGAGGGCCTGAAGCGGTTCGCCGCGTGGTACGCCGACAACCTCCCTGACACTCCACTCCGTGATCTCCATCAGTCGCACCTCGACGGCTTCCTCACTGAGGTCAAGACGATGGGGATCCCCTCCAGAACGCGACAAGCAGTCGATGCTGTTCGCGAACTGCACACCTACGCGGCAGTCCTCTCTGGCGGAGGCATCCCATTCCGTCCATGGGGAGATCTCCACACGATCGCGCTCAGCGGGCAGAAGTCCAGCGCCGAGCTGAGCACGCCGGTGATTCCACCGCAGGTGTGGTGGCCGCTCCTGCGGGCGTGTTGGCAGTACATCAACGTGTTCTCGCACGACATCTTTGCGGCCGCCGCGGAATGGTCGGCGCTCGACCGCCCCAAAGCCGAGCGCGTGAAGGTACGACACCCCGAGGACACGCTCGCGCGATGGATCGTAACGCCCGGAAATCGGGTGCCCCTGCATCGGATGACGTACGGCAGATTCCGCGAGGGCGAGATCCACTGGACACTTCTTTCCTTGCTCGTCTCCGATGGGCACAGCAAGCAGATGTTCTCCGAGTTGGACCGTCCTGACGTCCTCCGCCGACGTCAGGACATCGTCGACGCGATCGGCTCCGGCACGCTCGCGACCGCGCGCGGTGGGCTCGCCACAAAAGCGACGGCGATCGAACGCGCCGATGGATCCGTCGGTCCGTGGATCGACGGATTCGACCCGGCGACGATCCGAGTCCAACTGAAGCTCCTCCGCAACGCGTGCTACGTCTTCTGCGCGGCTCTCACGATGATGCGCGACTCGGAACTGCTGAGCATCAAGAAGGGAGCGCTCACCACTTCGTACGGGGCGCCCGCCGTCACCTCCCAGCTCCGGAAGGGTCGGCGTGGGACCCAGCGACGCAACTGGTGGATCATCGAACCCGTTGCGCAAGCAATCGCCGTCGCGGAACGACTTGCTCTCGGCGACGACGTCTTCAGCTCTGTTCGACGTGAACATCGAGCGCACGACGGAGCAGGTCGGTTCGATCGTCACAGCGAGCTGAAGCAGTTCATCTCTCAGCTCAATGGTCAATCCGCGGATGCCGGTCTCGAACCGATCCCCGCGTTCCAGCTTGCACCGCACATGTTCCGGCGGACGATGGCCGTGATCACCGCGCAACAGCCAGACGGCGAGATCGCCCTCGGCATCCAGCTCAAGCACGCAGCGCGACGCGCCGTCGCGAACGGCACGACCTCCGGGTACGCGAGCGAGACGCCGGAGTGGGCCGCGGAGTTCGAGCATGAGCTTCAGGAAGCTGTCGCGTCACGGTTGGTCGGCGCCTGGTCTTCTCACCAAGACCACGAGATGAGGCTCGCAGGCGCAGGCGCACAGCGCTTCCGAGACGAGCTCGAGAAGGTCGAGGCCGTCGCAAGCAACGAGGTCAAAGTCGGCGACGAGCGCACACTGCGCGCACTCCTGCGCGATCGCTTCAGCACGCTCCGATGGGGAACCGTCAACCACTGCCTCGGCATCCCTGAGCAGGCGGCGTGCTTGAAGGGGCTGCCCGCCGAAGCGGCCGCAGGAGGCGTCATGCCTAATCGCTGCCAACCCACCGCCTGCGGCAATTCCGTCGTCACCGAGGAGCACGCGCCGATCTGGATCGCGGAGGAACGCGACCTCGTCGCGAAGCTGCGCGACCGAAAGATGGCACCACACAATCGCGAACAACTCGAGACAGAACTTGAAGACGTTCGCCGTATCACGAGGAAGTTCACGGATGCCTGAGATCTCTGCCGCGACCGAACGCCGACTGCGCGACGCGATGGAGCGCCTGCTCACCGGCGCGGCGATCCGCACCGACGGACGCCTCATCAAGGAGAACCTCTATCGCGAAGCTGGCGTCAGCCGCGCCACCATGAACCGTGCGACTGCGGTCATGGATGAGTGGGCACGTCGCGTCGACGGGTCCCAGCCGCGAGATCGTGAGATCGAGTCGTTGCGAAGCTCGCTGGCCGATCGTGCAGCCCAGATCAAACAGCTCCGCGAGCGAGTGAGCAGCCTCGAAGCACAGCTGACGATCGCCGCGACCGCCATCGCCGAGCTGCACGTCGAGAACCAGTTGCTGCGTGGCGATGACCCGAGCCACAACGTCACTCCGATGAAGCGCCCGAACGCGGACTCACGCCGGGGATGACGGGCGCTGCTGCTGCTCGTGTCATCGCCACTTCGGAGGTCGGGTGTACGTGGTCGCGCCGACGGTGAAGCTCTCGGGCAGAAGAGCCTGGCGGATCTTGTCGCGACCGATCTGCGACGACGCGGGCATCAGCTGCTTGAGTTCGCTCGAGAACCGCTTGGGTGGGAAGGCGGCGCCGATGAACATGTGCGGGCGGAATTGTTTGGCCGCCCTGACCGCGGGCGCAAGATCGCTGTCGGCGCTGATGATCAGTGCCGAGTCCATCGCGTTCGCAGCGGCGTCGCCCACAAGAGCAACGGCGATGTTGACGTCGGTCTCCTTCTCCTCGTGCACCGTACGCGTTGCGCGACAGTTGAAGCACGTCACGGTCTTCGCTTGATATCGGCCCTGCGTGACGCTGAAGACGTTGGTGTGACGCGCAGCGACGGCTGCCTGATGGTAGGCCTGACGACTGGCCGCGCCCGCATCGCCCAGCACAGGTGCGGTGAAGTACTTCACCGCGACGATGTGGCTGCGTGGGCGCAGGCTCTGCGCGAGTGCGACGAAGTCGATCCAGAGCGTCGAGCGTCCGAACTTGTCGTGCATGCCGTGATAGAAGTTGAAGCCGTCGATGTAGACGATGAGGCGCTCGTGCGGCGGTCCAGGAACGGGTGAGGCTGACAACAGACGACTCCAAATCGGTGCACGAGGTGATCACCTTCCTACCAGCGATCGTGTGTATAGTGTGGATACACCCCGCCCGGTTGTTCATCCCAACCGTGGCCCGACGCCCTCCCTCGTGGAGGGCGTCTTTGTGTCCGAGCCGGGTTGTCGAGCCATCGAGATTGCCATACAGATTAGGCCTTACTGCAGAGGCCTACTCGTGACGCTTGATGGGTGCCTTCCCCCGCGACCTCGCCTGATGCGTGGGACCACTACGCTCGCGAGCTCGGCCAGAACATCCAGCGGGAACGAGCGCGTGTCGGATACAGCCAGGACCGTGTGGCGTACGAGTCCAACCTGAGCCGCTACACGTACCAGAAGCTCGAGAAGGGTGAGTCGAAGCCCGGAACTCCCGCGAATCCGACCGTCAAGACTCTGCTGGCGGTAGCTCAGGTGCTCGACGTTCAGCTCACCGACCTCTTGCCCAGCGTGACGCCCGACCTCACGATCCGCTGAGGCACTTCGGCGTTGCGGGTGACAGCCCGCGACTACCAGGAGAGGCCTAATCTGTATGGCATTCTGCACTGTATGGGCGCTGCGGAACTCAACCAGGAGTCGTTCGTCATGGCGGTGGAAGATCCCTACCTCACCGCCCTGATCGGAACGATCGAGGAGCCCGCCGGATCCAGCACCGCAGCCCAAGCCGGCAGGCTGACGATCGCATGGTGGGACACACATGGCACTGGGCCGTCGTGCGCCGAACTCTTGAACGCGATGTTCACGAGCATCGCGTGGGACGACGTCATCGAAGACCCGGGACGGACACTCCTCGAACGCCGTGAACAGACCGAGCTCATCCAGCGCTGGCTGATCAGCTACTGGACCCGACTGGGCGCGATCGCCTTCATCCCCGGACACGACGACGTCGTACGGCCGGGACGAATCTATCCCGAGCCGGAGACTGACTGATCCATCACCGCCTGATAGGTTGGCCGGTTCTACGTCGAGGAGGAAGCATGCGCGAGATCTCAATCGCAGGCCGTACGGTCACGGTCTCGCTCGTCGCGACCACGCACGGCGAGGATGGCGATATCCAGCGCTACCTCGTCGAGGTGTCGGGCTCGGACGCCGCGACCCACCTCTCGATTCTCCGCATGACCAGCGCAGTCGATGCACGCGCAATGGCGTCGGCGATCGAGACCGAGCTCCTGCTCGACTATCCGGGCAGTCGTGACGACGGAGTCCTCCGCGATCCGAGCGTTCGCGCCTGGCGCGACGAGCATCGGACCGCAATCGAGGCCGCTCTCGGTCAGCTGCGTGACGAGATCGCTGGGATGCCGCCGGAGCCGGTCAGCGACCTCGAACGAACGCTGCTTCGCGCCTTCGAGATGGATCCCGACGCCCCGGATCCTGGCGATGCGTGAGTACCCCTGGTTCGACTTCGACCAAGTCGACTTCGTGACCTCTGACACCCACTTCAGTCATGCCCGCATCAGCGAGCTCGCCGACCGTCCCTTCTCAACCGTCGCGGAGATGGATGCCGCGCTGATTGGCCGGTGGAACGACGTTGTCGCTCCTGACTCCGTCGTGCTGCACCTGGGAGATCTCGCGCTCGGAGCGATCGCTGAATCCCTTCCGCTCACCGCACACCTGCACGGACGCCGACTCCTCGTCCCCGGCAACCACGATCGTGTCTCGCCCGCGACGCAGTCGAAACGGGCGATCGAGCGATTCCTGCCCATGTACGAAGCGGCGGGCTGGGAGATCCTCCCAGAGGTCGTCGAGGGCACCCGCCGCGGGTACCGGATCATCGCTTCGCACTACCCCTACGCCGGCGACAGCCAGGAACAGGATCGACACACTTCGCATCGCCCGCGCTGGGACGACGGCATCCCGCTCATCCACGGGCACACCCACGCACGGGACCATGGCCCGAATGGGCATCAGTTCCACGTCGGCGTCGACGCCCACGACTTCTCACCAGTCCCGTTCAGCGTGATCGACGGCTGGATCCTGAGCCTGCCGGGAATCGAGACTCGGCTGCAGACAGCGGTCCGCGAGGCTCGAGAGGTCCTCGCCGACCTGGACGATACGCCCCCACTCAACATGGACTTGATGTTCTTCATGCAGGCGTACGACGAAATTCACATGCACCTCGAAGAGCTGCTGGCGGCCGTTGACGAAGTCGGGCACCTTAATGGCGACGAGGGCAAGGGGTCCCGATAGGATCGGCCATACCCGGATAAATCCGGTTCAATCCGCATGGGGGCGTGAATGTCCGAGCCGTGGCTCTCTGCCGACGACATCGCTGAGCACTTGGGCGTGACCAAGGACACGATCTACGCCTGGATCTCCGACAAGGGGATGCCGGCGCACAAGGTCGGGCGTCTGTGGAAGTTCCAGGCGAGCGAGGTCGACGACTGGGTACGCAGAGGGGACGCAGGATCTCCGGACTGACCCAGTCGGCCGCGATGTCGGCGGCACGACGTATCCTGATCGACTTGCCATTTTCCAGGGGAGGAACCACGTGGACGCACCTGCGGTGACGCTGGCATCGCTGCGCGCCGGGCAACGCCTGCGCGGTGTCCTGCCCGGGCAGCCGGTGACACTCGTCGGCGTGACACCGCTGGACGACGCGCTCGTCGAGATCTTCTTCCGCGATGACTCGGGTCGGACCGGCGAACGCACCATCACCGAGCTCGATGCCGGCAAGCTCGAACTAGTCACGGAGCTGGGTAACGCGCCCGCGTTCGACGGCGACCCTGATGAGTTCCGCCTCGCGGCCGAGGCGCTCCGCATCAAGTACGCCGCGCTCTACGACCCGATGGCGGCGGTGAATAGCTCGGACGTCGATCCGTTGCCGCATCAGATCCGCGCAGTGTACGAGGAACTCCTCCCGCGAATCCCGCTGCGGTTCCTCCTCGCTGATGACCCCGGCGCGGGCAAGACGATCATGGCCGGCCTCTACCTCAAGGAGCTCATCCTCCGCGCCGACTGCGAACGAGCGCTCATCGTCGCGCCCGGCGGCCTCGTGGAGCAGTGGCGGGAAGAGCTGTCGCAGAAATTCGACCTCTCGTTCGAGATCTTCAACCGTCAGATGGTCGACGACGCGCAGGGCCGCAATGTGTTCGACGAGCACCCGTTCCTCATCGCACGGATGGACCAACTCTCCCGCAGCGATGACCTGATCGAGCAGCTCTCCGACGTCACCTGGGACGCTGTCGTCGTCGATGAGGCGCATCGCATGTCCGCGCACTACTCGTCATGGGCGGGTCAAGTCGACGAGACGAAGCGGTTCCGGTTGGGGCGGCTGCTCGCCGAGACCGCGCACAACTTCCTCCTCATGACCGCGACCCCGCACGCAGGCAAGGAAGAAGACTTCCAGCTGTTCATGTCCTTGCTGGACCGCGACCGGTTCGAGGGCCAGTTCCGCGCCGGCGTGCACCGCACTGACACGCGCGGCCTGATGCGGCGCATGGTGAAGGAAGAGCTCCTCACCTTCGAGGGCAAGCCTCTGTTCCCCGAGCGTCGCGCGTACACGGTCGAGTACGAGCTGAGCGACCCCGAGCGTGAGCTATATGAGCTGGTGACCGGCTACGTGCGCACCGAGATGGGTCGTGCGGAACGGCTCGCGCAGGCGGGCGACAAGAAGCGCGGCAACAACGTGGGGTTCGCGCTCACCGTGCTGCAGCGACGCCTCGCCTCAAGTCCGGAGGCGATCCTCCGATCGCTCGAGCGACGCCAAGTGCGACTCGAGACCCGTCTGCGGGAATGGCAGCGCGCGACCGACGAGGCCCGCTACAGCACCTCCATGACTGCGTCTATTGACGAGTGGTCAACCGGCCGCGTCGCACTCGACTTCGAGGACGCCTCCGCTTCGGCGCCAAGCTTCAACCCCGACGAGTTCGATGACCTCGATGAAGAAATCTCCGAAGAAGAACGAGCACAGTTCGAGGCCCGTGTCGACCAGGTGGTCGACCTTGCCACTGCGGCCGAGTCGATCGGTGAACTCCGCGCTGAGATCGCGATCCTCGAAGACCTCATCCGCGTCGCGCGCCGCGTCCGGTTGCTGGATGACGACAAGAAGTGGGTGGAGCTGCGCACGATCCTCGACGACCAGCTAGCCGAGGTTCTGCAAACGCACTCGCCTGTGAACATGCGCGTGCGCGCGGTTTCAGTCTACTCCCATCTGTGGACGGTGACCTTGCCGACTGTGCGGCCGTTCTCGACCAACTCGTGCGCCTCGCGGAGTGTGGTCGGTGAGATCGGCGCGAGTGTCGTTGTGGCCGTGGTGCGGATGCGGCCCTGATCTACAAGGTCAGCGACAGTGTTCAGGAGCTGGTGCTGTTCAATCATGTCCGGGGTCTGCCTGAGCGGGCGGGTGAACATCAGTTCCCAGTGCCAAGCGATGCTCTTGCCCTTGAGCGGGAACACGTCGCGCGGACCGTCGTCAATGGCGACAATATGCCCGAACGCTCGAACGATCCGCGCATAGGTTTCGATCTGCCCCGCGGAATGCGCGGTGAACAGCCAGTCCACGCCATCCTGCGCGACGGCGAGCACCTGCTCAGCCAGGTCGTCGCGGTGGTTCACCACATGCTCCGCGCCCAGGTTGCGCACCCAGGCGGAGCGTTCATCGTCGGAGGCGGTGGCGATCACGGTGACGTTCGGCAGGAGCGCGTCGGCCAGTGCCAGCATGATCGATCCGACTCCGCCGGTCGCGCCGATCACCAGCAGGGTGCCGGTCGAGTCCTCGGTAAGGGCGAGCCGCTCGAACAGGGTCTCCCAGGCGGTGATCGCCGTCAGCGGCAGCGCAGCAGCGTCGGCAAACGACAGCACCTGCGGCTTGCGCCCCGTAATCCGCTCATCCACAACATGCAGGCGCTGGTTCGTACCTGGCCGGTCGATGCTGCCCGCGTAGTACACCTCGTCACCCGGAGCGAACAGCGTCACCGCTGAGCCGACCTCGCGCACCGTACCGGCGGCGTCGAAGCCGAGCACCTTGAACCCGTTCGCAGGAGCGCCTTCCCGCAGTTTCACATCGACCGGGTTCACCGAGACCGCCTCGACCTCGACCAACAAGTCATGCGGTCCAAGTTCGGGCACCTCGACCTCGCGGGCGGTCAGCGCCTCGGGGTCGGTGGCGGGGAGGTTCTTCTCGTATCCGATCGCAGTCGTAGCCGTCATGCCAATTATGGTTCCCCAGACCTACTGGTTACCGTCAAGGCAACCTAGTACCCATCGGATACCATGAACGTATGAGTCAGACCGTGGATGAGTGCGACCGGAACGACGTGTACGCGGCCATGTGTCCGTGCCGCGACATGCTCGACCTGCTCGCCAACAAGTGGAGCGCCCTGGCCATCGGTGCGCTCGAAGACGGGCCGCAACGCAACGGGCAACTCAAACGACGCTTGGAAGGCGTCAGCCCCAAGGTGCTGTCCCAGACCCTCAAGCGTCTCGAAGACCACGGCCTGCTCACTCGCACCGTCTACCCCGAGGTTCCCGCTCGCGTGGAGTACGAACTTACTGACCTCGGACACAGCGCAGCCGCCCCGTTGAAGCATCTGCGCGACTGGGTTGAACACAACGTCGGAACCGACCAGTAGCGACCCCCTCGGCGCTACATCGAGCCAGGAGTCCCGGCCTCCGCGTAATACCGCGTCAACACAGACGAGGCGTCGCGGTCGCCGTCACCGGACACGACAGAGTTCAGCAGGTACCGGTACCCGTCACCGGTCGTCATCACCCTAATTGATAACGTCACACCTAGAAGGTGCGAAGTAACCGACGCGCGAGCACAGGAGCGCTTCTGTCATTTCGAAGGCGAGACTTCGCGCGATTGGGATTCGCCGGGCCATCCTTCTTCTCTTTCGTCGAACGTCACCGCAACACCGTGTCGCTGGGGTTCGTGAAATCTTCTTCCGGAAGCGAAACCCAGGTACTGCGCCATGAGGAACTCGCCGCAGCGATGCACAGGCGTTCGACAGTTCGGTCGCACGAACCGATCGTTTGTTAACGGACGGCACTGTACGTCGATCGAAAGTCGCGCCGACACCCCCTGCGAATTCGCGTCGCGGGATAGTTTGCCAGGATCCGGCGATCAGCGTGGTGCGCATCAAGGAGGTGCGCAGCGGCCTCAGCACGAGGAGCCTGCCCGCGAGGCCGACCACCCCGCCCCTAGGAACGGTAGGAGTGCGACGTCGGGGCGAGCTGGGGGCCACCCCCGAGACCGAAAGTAGCACCGCAGCGACGATAAGCGCCACGCCAACCAGGGTGGTCGTCAGCTCCCCGACCAACGAACCGATCCATCCGCGTTCCTGGAGGTCTCGGAACATCCTTATGCTCAGCCCGAACGTTCCGTTCGAGCTGCGAACCGATCGTCTCGATGCGTCGTGGCAGACGCCTCAGCTGTCCACCGATGACCTGGAGTTGCACGCGGCCGTCGGCGAACATCTCCCTTGAGTCCATCGCCAGACGTATGAAATGAGGAGTTCGAGCAAGGGCCCGATCGACCAAGTCGTAGTCGGCAACGAGCTGGCACAGCGTTCCCTCGAGTGACACGAAGGAAACGACTGGCGTTCTCCTCCGCTGTTGGGGACGTCGGGTCGGCTGAAATAATGGCCGGGACGATACGGTGGCGAGTCAGAGCGCCGTGATCCACCGCGCGATCTCGTCAGCGATCTCGTCGCTATTGTCTTCGACCATCAGCGAGTGGCCGTTCCCAGCGAGAAGAGGCAGTTCGGACGACCAGAAGGTGACGGCGGCGCCCTGATCGGTGAGCCAGGCCACGATGTCCTGATCCAGCTGCGAGGGGTGGTCGGTATCGGCTCCACCCGTGAAGACGAGAATCGGCTTGTTCGTGAACGCGTCGGTCGGCCCGATCCTCATTTGGCTCCCACCGATGTTCTGACGCTGATAAAGCATCCGGGCCGGGATCGGCCGAAGGGTGCGGCGGAACACCTCGATGCACTCGCGGGGGAACCGCCGGCTGGGTCCGATGGCCTTGTCGTTCACGAAGGCGCTTGTGGGTTCCCAGAAACCCATCTTCGGGATGGTCCAGTCGATGGCCGCTCCACGGATGGAGACCTCCTGGTCGGACTCCCTCACGATCTCGGGCACCGCCTGTATATTTCCAGGCGGGCCCGGAGCGACGGCTACGAGCCCGTCGATGAGATCGCCATGCGTCTCTAGGAGGCGGAAGCCAATCGGACCTGCCATCGAGTGCACGACCAGCACGACGTTCCGGCCGAGACCAGAGAGGAACACGCCCATCCCTCGGCACACGCTCTCATAGTCCAGCCGCGCAGACGCCGCACGATCATCGACGTGTTGGGCCGCCTCATAGGACAACCCCAGCCAGTCCACCACCAGCACACCGTAGCCAAGCGATACGAATCGTGCCGCCCAGCCCTGTCGGCCGTCGGGCGTCTCGAGATAGTACTCGTTCGAGGCACCACCCCCGTGCACGAGGACGATCCACCGAGCAGGCGCACCCGACGGCGCCAGTTCGGTGTACGAGATCGGCGCGACGTCGTCTGGGCGTGAAATCGAATCCATAGCTTCCCCAGGCCTGTTAGGCAATGACGGCGTCGAGGGCCCGTGCGAGCCTCTCCGGATGCGTGAGCATCACCAAATGGCTTCCGTCGATCTCGATCGTGCGCGGACTATCAAGCCGCCCGGCCGCGGCCTGGTAGATCTCAGCGGGAACGGCCTGGTCCTGAGCGAGGAACACATAACTTGACGGGATGCTGCTCGCCCAGAACCGGTCGAGGCGGATCGGCTCATCGGACCAGCCTGCCGGCGCTGGGACGAGCCTCGGCTCGAGCGCGGCGAGCTGCTGCTGCTCGAACGGGGACATGTCCTGCATAGACGCGGCCCAGAGCTCAGGCGGCATGACGATGGTGTTGTCGTCGGACTGACTCGCAAGCGCCTTCGTCGCTGCGACCAACGGATCGGGGAGCACGTCGTTAATGGTCTCGCCGTCGCGCAGCACCCAGGCGTCGACGAAGACGACCCGGCCGATGCGCTCGGGCATCGCCTCAGCGACGAGTTGGATGAGCGGACCTCCGCCGCTATGACCGACGAGCACGATGTCGAGCTGGGTGAGCTCTCTTACCTGATCGATCAGATCGCGCGCCATCATGCTCATCGTGACGCCGGAGCGGTCCACGTCACCGTCTTCGAGACCGCGCAGCGTCGGCGCGATCACCTCGTGCCCCATTCTGCGCAATTCGTCGGCGACGCCGTCCCACACCCAGCCGCCTACCCATCCGCCGTGCACCAGTACGATCTGCATTGATCATCCTCTTCGCATATTTATCTGCTGAGCAGAACTTGTTCCTAACTAGAAGACACAATAGCTTGCGCGGCGCCAACAGTCCAGCATGGCTCGAGCTCTCTTCAGAACGCGCCGAACGACCCCTGCACCAGGTCGCAGGGGAAAGAGACGACGAGCCTTCAGGAGGTCAGGTCGGCCAGACGTACGGCTGCCTCATCGAGGAGTGCGACGAGGGTCTTCACCTTGCGGGGAGGCAAGCGGAACACCGGGGCAGATGCGTTGATCGCCAACCGCAGCCCGCTCGCCGAGGGAACGGCCACGGCCACCGAGGCCACGCCCTCCTCGCTCTCCTCCCGGTTCGTTGCATAGCCCTGCTTCGCGACAAGATCCAGTTGTGCGAGGAGCTCGGTCTTGGTACGGATCGACTGCGGAGTCACCTGTGAGAGTTGCTCGTCGGGGTAGAGACGGTCCAATTGTTCTCGCGGGAGCTGCGCCAGGAGAACCTTTCCCGTGGAGGTGCAATGGGCCGGCATCTCCTTGCCCAACCGTGAAGCGACTCGCACCGCCGTCGTCGGTTCCGCGACCGGGGTCGTGCCCGACGTGAACCAGATCCAGCTCAGCCCCGACATCGCCCGTACCGTTCCTCGACGCGCGCACGAGGTGCTCGGTATCGTGACCGAGAGCTGGAGCCCGCTCGGCCGCGGGCCCGAGCTGCGGGAGAACCCGACGATCGTGCAGATCGCGGCGGACGTCGGACGAACGGCGGCACAGGTGGTGCTCCGCTGGCACGTGCAGCAGGGCCTCGTGCCGGTGCCGAGATCGTCAGACCCCAAACGCCTGGTCGAGAACCTCTCGGTCTTCGACTTCCGCCTTAGCACCGACCAGATGGCCACGCTTGCGTCCCTCGACAACGGCGAAGCCGCCGCGCGGGACTCTGACCTGCCCGAGAACGGTCATTAGTCCACCAAGAACACCAAAATCGTCACCGATCTGGTAAATTCAGCGCGCTCTGGAGACGCAGCAGAACGCCTCGCGCGGCTCCTGGACATTCGACTACACGCAGGACCGGCTCTCCGCCATCATGCGCTGCACACACGACCGCTGCCTCGAGACCGCCGACGAATACGGCTCGCCAGGCTTGCCCGGTGGACTTCGGCGACTGCGCGAAGCAACTGACCGGCGGCGAAGGTGATGGCTCGAACGTAGGCGCGATCTGCCTTGCTCGCCTCACCTTCGGCTCGCTCGACAGCCGCGTCCAAACCATCGCGAAGTCGCGTGCACTGCAGATGGCGGCGAGGGAGAGAGTAAGTTCTGCAGTGTGCCCGATCGGGAACAGGGGGTGGGCTTTAGCCTCGATCCACCGATGAGCCTTGGGCGAGGGGCTCGACTTGATGGATGCGGCTTTGACCGGCCGCGGGCAGGGTTGTGTTCCGGGCGTCGCATCCCGGTCGTCCACTGTGTTCTCGGTCGGGCCGTCGTCGCGGCGGTGGTCAGTTCGTGCTGACGTGTGGTGGGGCGTGGGTGGCCGTGAACAGGCGATCGAACGCGGCCTGCCAGGGCCAGGCCGCGGGCAGGTGCATGGTGATGCGCCGGGCGGATCGTGCGAGGCGTGCCGGGACAGTGATGAGGGTGCGGCGGATCGTCGCGGTTGTCGCTCTGGCGAGCCGCCCGGCGCGGTCGGAGATGAGTCCGGCGGTGCGGGTGAGGTTGAACGCGATCACCGCGAGCACGAGCCAGGCGCTGTTCGCGGTGAACACCCCGGACGGAAGGTGAGCGAGCGGTCCGCCCTTCAGATCGGCGTGGACCTGTTCGATGATCGCGTGGGCACGGTGGGTCTTGTCCGCCGCGACGGTGCCCATCGTCTGCTTGTCGGTGGTGGTGAAGAACGCGTGGTGCCGGTAGACGTCGAACAAGGTCGGCTGCTCCACCTTGTTCGGGTTCAGGTCCGGGATGCGCCGCACCACGAGACGTCCTTCGACCCGTTCGGCGATCTTCCGGGAGCGGAACGCGACGAAGGGCACTTCGGCGACTTCGGCTTTCGAGATCCACCGCCCGGTGGCCTCGTCACGGATCGCGTTCGGATACTCGATCGTCTCCCACCCGTCCTCGGGGATCGACGAGATCGCTGTCTTCACCGCAGGGTCCATCCGGACCGTGACAGATACGTCCGCGCCGGACTTGATCGCGGTGCCAACGGTGCCGTGCCCATAGAACGCGGAGTCGGCCCGCAGCAGCGGCCGGACACTGCTCCCGATGTTCATGCGGCGGAGGGTTGCGAGGACGTCACCGACGATCCTGGCGGCGCCTTTCGGGGAGCCGGTCTTCCCCTGCCGGAGCCGCTGACCCAGGATCACCGGTGCTGACGAGGTCGTCGACGCCGTCGCAAGGAGTGCGTTGAGTCCGCGGACGCCGGAGTACCCGAACGAGGCGCCCTGCTTCTTGTATCCGTGGACCTCGACGATCGTGTCGTCCAGATCCACCATCACCCGCTCACCGCCCCGAACCTGCAGCAGC
Organism: Microbacterium schleiferi; assembly: GCF_015565955.1. Taxonomy (NCBI): domain Bacteria; kingdom Bacillati; phylum Actinomycetota; class Actinomycetes; order Micrococcales; family Microbacteriaceae; genus Microbacterium; species Microbacterium schleiferi. Next base: position 2,735,237 of record NZ_CP064760.1, read on the forward strand.
GGTGCGGCCGAGGCGAGGTTCACCAGAGTCCGGGAAGCGACGGCATCGAGCTGGCGGACATGCCCGAAACGGAACTCGCGCAGGAACGAGCCCAACGTCGACGGCGCATACGTCCGATCGAACAATCGCCCCATCCCGCCGTGACGGAGCAGGTTCATGTCGTCGATCGAGTCCGCACCGGCGAGCATCCCCGCCACCAGCGCCATCACCTTCGACCCGGCGTTCGCGCCCCTGTCCGTCGGGACGCTCAACCTCGACTGCGCGAGCTCGTCGAGGCCCACGGAACGGGCGAGGCGGAGCATCGGGACCAGACCCGCGGCCGACACGAGATTCGGATCATCGAACATCGCTGACACAGCAGCGGGAGCATGCTTGAATTGCACCTACGAGATGCCTCTCGGATCGGTCGAACAGCGGTCTAGACAATCACTATTCTTCCTGATCAGAGGGGCATTTCTGCGTCACCGCGCCCGCTCAACCCCACGGCTCATCGGTGGATCAAGGCTTAGTACCCCTGCCCGAATTCGCGAAGTCTGGGCCACAGATCGCCGCCGACGACGCCGAAGACCCCTACGTCCGCCAGCATGCCGCCGAAGCCCTGCTTGAGATCAACGAAGACCGGAAAGTCAACGGCCGCTACCTCGCCGTCAAGACCCGACAGAACCTCGCCCGCCTCACCGACTTCGCCGAACACACCCGTCGGTTTCCCTGCCTCTTCCGCCTCGATCAACGCCACCTGTGCACCCCTATCAGCGGGAGCGAGGGTCTCGGGAAGCTTCTCAAGCCGACGGGCAACTCGCTCGGCAGTGCTTGCGAATCGGCGGTACGGACGACCCAACTGTTCGCTCGTGTTGGGGTCCTGGCCGTGCCCCATGAGACGGCGGAGCTGCTCCTCGCTGACCTCACCACCGGGTTCGACGGCGCCAGAAATGTACGCGAGACCCGATCCGAGCCATGAGCCCGGCGGCGTGCTGTTCAGTCGTTCAGCCGGTGGAGCCAGTAGCCGGGTTCGCGGCGCTCGTGGGCGTAGGCGAGGATCAGGATCGTGTCCGGCTCCACCGTGTAGACGATGCGGTACGGGTATCCGCGAACGGCCTTGCTGCGGATCACGGTGCCATCGTCAGCGGTCGTGAATGGTGGGGCGGCGTTCGGCCATTGGTCGAGGTCTTTCCGGGCTTGCCTTGCTCGGTCGATGAGCGCAAGGCCGATCCCTGGCTCCTGGTCTTCGTACCAGCGCACGGCGGCGTCGAACTCCGCGACGGCCTCGGGGTGCTCTCGCTGGGCCAAGGTCATGCGGTGAGCAAGGCGCGCAAACGCTCGTAGTGCTCGTCGGCATCCACCAGATCGACCGCACCCTCACGCACCTCGGCCAGTCGCCGGGTAGCCTCGGCACGCCAGGCTGCATCGACCTCGCTCTCGTCGTCTGCATCATGGAGGCTTTCGAGCAGGGCGTTAGCGACGACCGCGCGCTGATCGGCGTCGAGCGCGAGGCCGTCTCGGATCAGAGTTGCGGTGTCGGGTGTCATGTATTCAAGTGTACGTCGAACGGCCGACAATCGCGCTGGGCGTCTGTGGCTCGGGTTGCGGGGCTGCTGTGAACGTCACGCCGACGCGACGTGCTGCTGATGCTCATAGGCCGCGTGCTGGCCCGTCATGTCGCGGGTCGTTGCGCCGCGGGTCGCGTTCGGTCGGCTCGCGGAGTTGCCGTTCGCGTTCGGCGAGTGCTTGCTGCCTTGCTTCGTGCTCGGCGCGGGTGGTTTCGATCCGTGCGGCGGCGTCGCGGATCGGTAGCGCGCGGAGGTAGTCGGCCTCGGCTCGGAGCGCGGTGGCTTGCTGGTGCGCCTGTCCTGCTTGCTGTGCTGGGTTCGGCAGTCGCATCCCGACCCGGTGGCGCATCACCGCCTGCGGCCCGTACTCGCTGACCAGCAACGCCCGGCGTTCCTGCTCGTGCCGCTGCCGCAACTCGTCACGGTCGGCTCGCGCGGCCTCGACGTGCTGGGCGGCGTCGATCACGCGGGGATCGGCCTCGGCGCGACGCTCGGCCTGTCGTGCCGCCCACTCGGGCAGGGTGTCGGTGGTGCGGGGTGGTTCGCCCCATGTTTCGCGCACCCGTGCCCGAACCGTCCGGGTGTGCTCGCTCGTCTGGCGGTGCTCCGCGCGGGCCTTGCGCCTGCCGAGCCTGCCGACGGTGGCGAGTCGGCTGCTTGCGGCGGCCTCGCGCTCGACAGCATCGAGATAGGTGGTGCCGTCTGCCTCGGCCTGCACCGTCAACGGTTCCGCGATTTCGGCACGGATGCGCGCCGCCTCGTCCTCGGCGTGGCGGAGCACGTCGGCGTGCTCGTCGTCCTCGGTCTTGTGTGTTGCGCGCTGGGCGTCGAACCTGGCAGCGGTCTGCTCCCAGCGTTCCGCCGCACGTTCGGCTCGTTCGGCTTCGGCGGTGAGGCGGGCGAGTTCTTCGGTGATGAGCTGCACGGGGCCATCGCTGACGAGGCCTTGCACGGCGTCGATGGCTTGGGCGGTGGCGTGGTCGAGGCCACGGTCTGCCGGGTCGCGTTCCATCGCCTCAACGAACCGCGCCCGCGCATCCGCCATATCAGCGGCGACGACGTGGAGTTGGTTCTGTTGGCGGCCTCTCGTCATGCCGACGTAGACGCCTGCCGCGCTCGTCGCCTCCGACAAGGCCGTGTGGGAGGCATCGACGGTTGCGCCTTGGACGCCGTAGGCGGTCGCGGCATACGACAGGTGCGCCCACTCGCTCACGTACTCGGCGGGGAGGGCGACGGTGCGGCTGTGCTTGCCTCCGCCGCTGACTTCGCGGGCGTAGACGCTGCCCTCGTCGGTCACATGCTGCACGATCCATTGCTGCCGGTTTGCCACGCCGAGGTCGCTGCTGTTCTTCCGGGTCTGGATCAGGTCGCCAGCGCCGATGCTCAGCCCGTCGCTGCCGGTCGTCGTCATAGTGTCGTCGACCTCGCCGCGCTCGACCCGCCCGGCGCGGATGTGCTCGTTCAGCTCGGTGGCCTCGTCGTTGGTGGCGACGGTGATCGCTTCGCCGTCGTGGGCGTGGGCGGTGATGTGCTCGCGGGCCGCTTCCTCGTCGGCATGCAAGGTCACGAGGCCCATCGTGGCGAGTCGGTCGAACACGTCGCCGGGGTGCTCCCGGTCACGCATGACCAACGTCAACGCCGCATACTCGGCATCGGTGAACCTGTGGAGTTCGGTCATGTCGTAGGTACGGCCACGAATCTGGGCGGCCATGTCGAGCACCCCGCCGCGCCCGACCGCCGGGAGCTGCGCCCGGTCGCCCACGAACGCGACCGACGCGCCTGCCTCGGCGGTGACGGTCAGCAGAGCGAGGGCGGTGTCCTGGTCGAGCATCCCCGCTTCGTCCACGATCACCCGCTCACCCCGCGACAGCACGGCGTCGTTTGGTGGGCCGGTGTAGATGTTCCCGGTTGCAGGGTCGGTGTCGCCGGGTGCGAGGCGTGTCCATACGCCGTCCTCGTTCCACCGCCACCCATGCGCATACACGAGCGCCGCGACGGAGGTTGCGGGCACGCCGAGTTCTTCGTGGGCGACCTGCGCCGCACGCAACGTCGGCGCAACCACCCGCGAGGATCGCCCGTGCTCGGCTGCAACCTCGATGGCGACGCCGAGCATGGTGGTCTTGCCTGCGCCCGCCGCGCCCTCGACAATCACGAGCGGGTTGGTCGAGGCGACGGCAGCGGCGGCCACGGTCTGCCCGGTGTCGAGTCCGGCGGCTTGCGCAGCGTCGGTCACGTCGGGGTGCTTCGGCTCCCGTTCCGGCGTCGCGGCGGTGAGTTGGTCGCGGAGTGCGGTCTCGGCGGCGACGACGCCAAGGCTGGTGAGGTGGGCGACGTGCTCGGGTTGCACCATGCCCGGCGGCAGCACCGAGAAACAATCCGAGGCGGCGAGTCCGGTGGCGAGGTCGATGAACTCGCGCAACTCCGCCGGGGTCGCTTGCACGCCTGCCTCGGTGGTGATGCGGGTGACGTGCTCTCGCACGGTGTGCGGTGTCCAGGTCGATGCAGCCGCCGCGCAGCGATCCAGCGCACGACTGGCGACCTGTTGCACGCTGAGGTCATCCAGCGATGCCGGCGCAACGGTGTCGGGGTGCTGCAAGCTCTCGGGGTGGTAGCCGGCGTCTCGGAGTTCCTGCTGCCACCACTGCTCGTTCTTCAAGTCCGCCGGTTTCTTGCCGGGCCGCTGGAACGCCCACGCCGCGTCCTGCATCCGAGCGGTCAACACCGGGCCGGGCGTCTCGCCGGGATGCTTCGCTTGCCACTCGGCCTCCATGCGTTCCAGGTTGCGTCTGATCTGCGCCGACCGCTTCGACATGACGGCGTTGAACGGCTCCAACTCCACAACCTCACCGCTTACGGGGTCGAGGGTCAGGCCATGCTCGGAGAGCGTGGCGGCGAGCTGGGGGTGCGCGGCGATCACCGCCGTACCGAGAGCACGGATCGCGCCCTGCTGCTGGAACAACGCCGCCGTGGTCAGCGCCCGCCACTTCCCGCCCGCCCACACCCTCGTGCCAATCTGGAAATGGATATGCCGGTGCGGATCACCCGCACGACTCGTCTTGTGCGTGATCGCGACGGTCTGCATGTGCTCGACCGGCAGCACCTCCTGCGCGCCGCGCGGCCCCGCCAACGTGACCGAATGCTGACCAAGGAAGTGCTGAATCTCCCGCGCCGCATCCCGCTGCGTCGCGTCCAACGCCTCGGACACGTCCGGGTGGAGTGCGGCGGCGACCGACAGGCTCTTCGGCGCGTTGATCGTCATCTCCGCGAACAACGGCGACCCCCGACGCACCTTGCCCGGCTTGCGCGGGGTACCCATCGACTCCCCGGTGTCCGGGTTCACCCAATCGACCCAGGCTTCGTACTCATCCGCCGACAGCGACCGAGCAGCGGTGACCTCGCCGGTCGCGTCGATCACGGCGTACTCGGCCACGGCCTGGTCTGCGCCGAGGTAGTACTCGTCAGCGCGGGAGCGGTCGGCCTCGACATAGGCGCGCGCGGCAGCACCGCTGCCGTGGAACAGCTTCACTCCACCCTTCACTCTGGCCTCCCTCACGAGTCGTCTCGTGAGAGAGGTGCGCACTACGGCCCCGCCGTAAAATACGTGCCTCACTGAGATAGGGGGCAGATGACTGATGGAGCCGAGCGTCAGCGCGAGAGCGTCGCACAGAGTGTCGCTGGCAAGAGTTGGCGTCACAAAGTTCGAGGGAACTTTCGGAGTTCGGTTCGATGAAGTGACTAGTCTTCTCGGCGAACTTCGTGACCTGATTACTGCCCGATGAGTCTTCGGGCAGCGGTGACGACGGAGGCACGGCGGCGTGCGTGTTCGGCGTCGCTCTCGGCTCCGGTGATCATGCGGGCGACCTGCGGTACCGCTGACCACCATCCGGCGAGTGAGAGCACGAGGAACATCAGGTGGTCGGCGTCGAGGTCGCTCGTTACTGTGCCCTTGGCCTGTCCGTCGGTCATGGCGGCGACTTTGTATCCGTAGTATTCGCGCCGCTCGGCCTCGTCGGGTACTTCGGTGTCGAAGACGAGCCCTTCCCAGCGCATGAGCCTGCCGAGTTCGGGGTGCTCGCGGTGGTAGTCGTAGACGCGCCCGGCGTAGTCGCCCACGTCCTCGGTTGCGAATGATTCGACGGGCACGTCGCGGGCTACCTTCGCCAGTTCCTCGCGCAGTACGGTGGCGAAAAGTCTGTCCTTGCCCCGAAGTGCGTGTAGACGCGCTCCTTGTTCACCCCGGCGGCCTTGGCGATGCGCTCGATGGTCGTGCCGTGCGGCCCGTGCGCGGCGAACTCGGCCACCGCCGCGTCGAGGATGCGGCGCTTCCTGCCCTCAACATCCCAGCCCATCGTTCCCACCTCCCGTCTCGTGCGGTAAACCCAACGCTCACGTTGCGTCTTCGCGGTTAGCCTACTACAGTCAAATCCAACGGAAACGTTGGATTTGGAGTGGTGGTGTCTGCGAACTCGACGGAACAGATAGCGGGAGCAGGCGAGGCGCGCGAGCACCCGGCAGGGAACGGCGTGGTCGTGCTGCTCGTGGTCACGGCGCTGCTGGTGCTCACGCAGTTGTACGCGGCAATCCCGCTGATCGCCCCGATCGGTGCGGAACTCGGCTCTGATGTGACGTTCGCGCTCTCGACGGTGTTCAGCGTGTGCTATGCGGTCGGGTTCCTGATCTGGGGGCCGTTGGCCGATCAGTACGGGCGGAAGCGGATCATGCTCATCGGCCTGGTGTATCTCACCGTCGCGACCATCGCCTGCGGCTTCGCCTCCACGGTGCCGATGCTTGCTGCGCTGCGCGGGGTGCAGGGGGTGATGGCGTCGAGTTTCGCGCCGGTTGCGCTCGCGTATCTGGCCGAAGCGACCCCGCTGAAGCGTCGGGCAACGGCGATCGGGGCCATGTCGACGGCATTCCTCGTTGCCGGGATCGCAGGCCAAGTACTCGCCTCCGCGCTCAGCCTGACGTTGGGCTGGCAGTGGGTGTTCATCCTCTCCGGCATCATGCTCGGCCTCGGCATGATCGGCGTCGCCGTGCTCGTCACCGAGCCGCACAGTCGCAGAGACGATGCGAGCCTGGTGCGTCGCTTCGCCGTAGTCGGGAGGGTCGCCACACGCCCCTCGGTGCTGCTACTGAGCCTCGCGCACCTAACGCTGCTGTTGTCGTTCGTCGGCATGTACACCGGCCTCGGCCCGCACCTGACCGACCTCTGCCTGGACTCATCGCAGGTGATCTGGCTCCGCCTCGTCGGGCTGCCGGGCATGTTCGCCTCCCTCTTCGCGGGCGCTATTGCGAAGCGTCTCGGCGGCGCGGGGGTTGCACGTGCCGGGTTCGCCCTCGCCGCGATTGGGCTGCTGATCGAAGCCGCACTCTCGGCATCCCTCGCGGGCACGGCGCTGGCGAGTCTCGTGTGAGTCACTGGGGTCGCGCTCGCGGTGCCCGCGATGATCACCCTGTTCGGCGAGACCGCCGCCCCGAACCGGGCCGGTGGGATGGCGCTCAACGGATTCGTGCTGTTCCTCGGTGCCAGCGTCGGCCCACTCACTGCCTACCTGGGCTTGGACTTCCCGATCCTGCTCGTCAGTCTCGCCGCGCTCATGGTGCTCGCCGTCGCCAGCCTCACCGGGTTCGCCCGACTCACCCGCACGCCCGCTTCGGAGGTACCTGTATGACTCGCATCCTGATTCTCGGCGCGACCGGGCGCACCGGAGCCGCCATCCTCGCTCATCTCCCCGCAGGCATCGAGGCGACCGCTGCGCTGCGCGATCCGGCAGACACCACGCGGCTCGCCAAGACTGCTGCATCGCTGACCTCCACGGTCGTGAACATCGCTGAGAACGCCAGTCTCACGCAAGCAATGCACGGCATCGACGTCGTCATGAACGCGATCCGACTGCGTGAGGACATCGCCCCGACCGAACTCGTGGCCGTACATGATCGACTCATCGAGGCAAGCACCAAGGCCAACGGCGCTCCGGCCCGGATCGTCACGGTCGGCGGAGCAGGAGCACTCCGACTCCCTGGAGACAGACGGTTCTGGCAAGACCCCCGGTTCCCAGAACCCACACTGCCGCGCGGGAGAGCACACGCCATGCTGCGCGACCACCTCGAAGCGGGCAACGCAGGATCAGAATGGGCGTATCTGATCCCGCCGCCCGTCTACGAACCGGAGGGGCCGACGACAGCACGCTGGGAACGAGTCTCCCCTTCCACAGACGAGACTGCGTTCACCCGACAAGCGATCAGTTATGCCGACTTCGGAGCGGCAGTCGCGGAGACTTCCACCAAGGACGACACTCGCACGCAACTCATCGCATGGCCCAGTGAACTGACAGAAAAGCACCCGATGAGTGGATAGGCGCATCTCCCCGCCGTTGTCGGCTCGGACACGGACGACGCATCGACCTGTGGGCCTGGCGGCGTACAACGTTGTCCGGCTCGTTGTGATCCGTGACGGCACGGCCATCGTGTTCAGCGAGTTCGGACAGCAACCCGTCAGCTTTGGCGACGCGGTGCTGCTGGGGCCGAGCGTGCTGTTCGGCGTCGAACCCGAGGGGCGGGTCACCTATACGACGGTCTACATCGACACCGACATGGCGCTGGATCAGTTCTTCTGGCAACACTCCGCGATCTTGCACGACCGCCTCGACGCCCACGACTTCGCGGGAAAGGTGTACACCGAACCTGCCCAGGTACTGCACCTGGGCCGGGATCGAGCCGGGCGGTTGTTGCCGTGGCTGGACGAGCTGGTCGCCCTCACCGTCGAGGGCAAGTACCTGGAACGGTTCCATCGGATGCAGGCGCTCTGGTTCCTCATCACCGATGTGATCGCGCCGTGCATCCGCGTCTCGACGGTGCGGCTGACCCGGCTGCAACGTGCCCGCGCTCGCCCGTTCTCCGCTCGAAGTCGGGTGCCTGAACCGTTGCGTCGTGAGGCGATGCTGGTGCGCGACGCGCTGCACAGCCGGATCACGCACCCGTGGACGCTCGCGGAACTGGCAGCCCTGGTGCGGCTCTCTCCGAAGCACCTGGTGCGCGTGTTCACGGACACGTTCGGGAAGACCCCGACCGCCTACCTGGTGATGCTCCGCGTGCAAGAGATGGCGCGGCTCCTACGCGAGACGAACATCACCGTCACCGCCACCGGGCAGCGGGTGGGGTGGCGGAGCCGGTCGCGCGCGGTAGAAGCATCCACAGCGCACACCGGAGTGACACCGAGCCGCTACCGAGACATGCGCCCGCTCATGACCGACCTCCCATGACCGAGCCGGTCGCGCTGCCCGGCAAAGTGCCGGAGTGACCGGGAAACGCCCGGCCTGCTCGTCTCCTGCTTCGCCGCGACCGCCGGTGCTTGGTAGGCCGGTTCTTCCCCCTGGTTGCTCGGGGGTGGTCAGAGAAGGGAGGTCGTCATGTCGCTGCTACTCGAACGCCCGGCGACCACGCCGACCGGTCATGAGCCTACAAGGACGCCGCAGTCGCCGCACCCCGCGATAGTGCAGCCGGTCGAGCCGTGGAGTTGCGTCTATGTCACCAGCATCCGTCACCGTCGCATATTGGCGGCGACCGCCTATGACTGTGTGCGCTTCGTGGTCGTGCGCGACGGCTCGATCATCCTCACCGATGCCGATGCCGATGCCGATGCGGGCGGGTCGGCGTCGGTGGGTGATGTGGTGCTGGTCGCCCCGAACGTCGAGTTCGGGTACGAACCCGAGGGCACCGTCACGGTGAGGACAGTGGCAGTGGATACCGATTACTGGTCGAGCAGTTGTTCTGGCAGCACCTCGACGTGCTCGCGGACGGCGAAGCCGCACGCGACCTCGCAACTCACCTGTATCCCGATCCGGTGCAGGTGCTGCGCGTCGGAGAATCGCAGGCCGAACGGCTCGGGCCGATCCTCGATGAACTCGCCACACTCACCGGCGAAGACCAATCGCCGCGCGGCTACTTCCGTGCGTATGCGCTGCTGTTCACGGTGCTCGCCGCCATCGCGCCGCTGGTTCGTCACGCGCCGGTGGAGGTGCCGCCGCTGACCTCTCGGCAGCGGGCCGTGCGGGTCGCGCCTCCCCGGTGGCGGGAGTTCAAGCCGGTGCGCCGCGAGATTATGCGCACGGCGGCGCTCATGCAGAGCAACATCGCCAGGCAGTGGCCGCTCACCGAACTGGACGCGCACGCCTGCCTGTCGCCGAGTCAGCTCAATCGGGTGTTCAAGGACTCGTTCGGGGTGACGCCGCCGGTGTACCTGTCGATCCTGCGCGTACAGGAGATGGCGCGCCTGATCCGCGAAACCGATCTGCTCATCGGCACGATCACCGAACGGGTCGGCTGGTGCCACCACTGCGGGCAAGCCTCGCGCATCTTCCGCCGCTACATGGGCGTGACCCCCATCGAGTACCGGCGCTACGGCCCACCGTCCGCGAGCCGGGCGGGGCCGGGCGTCGGCATCGCCACCGCACGCGCCGACGACTCCCGTGGGAACGGGTGCGCACCTACCTACTGACACCTGCCCACACGACCGGAGGAACCCGACGATGAGCACCGCCACCACGCGACCGCGATACGCTCCGGCGCGCCTGCATGTCGGGGTGGGGGTGACGGTTCCGGCAAATTGCCGGAACCGTGCGACCAGGGCTTTTACTCCCGGCCGGGGTGGTTCCGTCGAATCGGCGGCACCACACTCGCGGGGCGACGGTCGGGGAAAATTTCCCACACCGTCCAGCCTGCGACCTCGGCCCGCTGTGCTGCTCGTTGTGGTTCTCGTGACGGTGGTGGCAAATTGGCACCACCGTCCGACCAGGAGTTTCGCCGTTGCCCCCGCGAACCAAGCCGCATCCGCTGCGACCTCACCGCGACCGTTCACGGTGGTGTCGAATCGCCACCACCGTCGGACCTGCGCTTTCGCTCCGCTCGGCTGGCCGTCACGGGCGCGAACGGTGCCGCAAAATTTGCGGCACCGTTGAGCCGGTTCACGAGGGTACCGAATCGGCACCCCCGTGACATACCCCGTTTGGGGTCGGTCGCAGGTAGCTCCCTGTGGATAAGTCTGCATATAGTACCTCAACTCGATGCCAGGTACTAGATGTACCCGGCCATGAGGTTGGTGGCGTTTCCGGTCTTGTGAAAGGGGAGAACCTCCGGGCTTAGTGGAGATGTCTGACGTCTTCACGAACTCGGAGGTTCTCGTGTCCCACCGTAATGCCCGCTTGACCGTGCACGGCAGGCTGCTCATCGTCCATCGTGCCGGTGCCGGGTGGAAGCAGGCGCATATCGCCGCGGCAATGGGCGTGTCCCGACGCTGCGTGAAGCGGTGGCTGGACCGCTACCGCGCCGAGGGTGAAGCCGGTCTCTACGATCGCTCCTCGCGGCCTCACCACGTCGCCAACCGCACCCCCGATGCCAGGGCCGCGGCGGTGGTCGCGATCCGGAAGAAGGAACGAGTCGGCCGTGACGAGGTCGCGGCCCGCACCGGGGTGCCGGCGCGGACGGTGTCGCGCATCATCGCCCGGTCCGGGCTGCCTCGTCTGGTCGATCTGGACCCGATGACCGGGGAGCGGATCCGCGCGTCGAAGACCACAGCGGTCCGCTATGAACGCGAGCAGCCCGGCGAGCTGGTGCACATGGACGTGAAGAAGCTCGGTCGCATCCCCGACGGCGGCGGGTGGAAGGCGCACGGCAGAGCGATGGGCTCCACAGCCGCCCGGAAACAGACCGTCGTCGGCTACGACTACGTGCACTCCGTCGTCGACGACCACTCCCGGCTCGCATACTCCGAGGTCCTCCCCGACGAGAAGGGCCCGACCTGCGCCGCGTTCCTCGAACGCGCCATCGGCTACTTCGCCGCGCACGGCATCCCCCGCATCGAGCGGCTGATCACCGACAACGCCTGGGCCTACCGATGGTCGCTGCGCGGCGTCTGCGGCGCGCACGGCATCCGGCAGAAGTTCATCAAACCGCACTGCCCGTGGCAGAACGGCAAGGTGGAGAGGTTCAACCGGACCCTGCAAACCGAATGGGCCTACCGGCAACCGTTCACCTCGAACGACGACCGCACCGCAGCACTTGACCCCTGGCTCGAGCACTACAACACTGGACGACGCCACTCAGCCCTCGGAGGCAACCCCCCGATCAGCCGACTGCAACCAACGTCCTGACCCCGTACAACTAGATGTTGTGGTTTGCCTGTCGTACCTGTCTACATGGATACCTCGACGCAGACCACCACAACCACGCCCGAACCAGCCTCGACCGATGCCCCCGAACCACTCGGCGCACGCCTCGCGCGGGAGAGCCGCGCAGCGCAGGGCCTGCCTCCGGTCATCGCTGACCCACGGGTGCGTGAGCAACTGCAAGCCCTCTGCGGCCTGCCGAAGGCGCGGGGGCGTTAGGCGCGCCAGACGAACTCGACCCGATGTGCGAGAATCCCCGCCCGGTACACCTCACGGCGGGCATGAAACGCTTCGACGGTCTCATTGCGCCGCCTCGCCGGTGTCGCGCCGTTCATCCCCCTGGGCAGGGCGTGAACGAGGACGGCTTCAAGGACGAGACTGGCGGCCTGGTGCTGCCACATCGGGGTACGGTCGGCCCACTCCTGTGCGACGGTCGTCATATCAATCGACGGGCCAGTGTGCTCCGGCACCGTGGCGGCGTACTCGCGGCGGGTGCGTTCGATGCGTTCGGCGATCCGTGAGCGTTGCCGCACCCACATCGACTTGTCGATCAACCCGTCGTAGTAGTCATCATCGAGCCGGGCGAGGCGTTCCCGGTCGGCATCGAGCGTCGCGGCAAGCCCCACTCGTGCGGCCTGATCCGCGCCCGGAGACTGGCGCTTGGCGGGGTTGAGGGTGATCTGCTCGAACGTCGCGAGCACGGCTTCCTCCACGAGTTTGGTGAGGTCGCCGGAACGGATCGAGCGGTTGCACCCGCCCGGCACCTGTTGCACACACTGATACACCTGGCCGCGATGCAGCATGGCGCGTCCGCAGGTCGAGCAGCGGATCAGACCCGAGAACGGATACAGCCGTTTCGCCGCCCCACTGCCGGGCTGATGGAAGTTTCGGGCCTGCTTGCGGGCATCGAGCACATCGGAGACCTGCTGCCAGGTGTCCTCGTCCAAGATCGCGGGCCACGCGGCGGTCGTCTGCATCAGGGAGGTTTTCGACCGGGTGCCGTCCGGCAACAACGGTCGATACTCCCGTACCCCCTTGATCGAGGGGTTGCGCAGCACCAGTTTGAGTGTCCGATCCGACCACCGGCACCCGTGCGTCGTACGGATACCCCGCCGGTTCCAGTCGGTGAGAATCCGGTACAACGTCTCTCCGGCCAGCACCCGCCGCGCGGCTTCCCGCACCAACTCGGCAGCCTCGGGGTCGATCACGAGCGTGTGGTTCTCGGCGCGGTAGCCGAACGGCACCTGCCCACCATGCCAAGTGCCCTCGATGGCCTGCTGCTTCGCCGCCCGAGCGACACGGCGGGCGGTGTCGGCTGAGGACTTGTTCGCCATCGCGACCAGCACCCGCGCCATCGCCACATCAGAATCCGTATCCAACCTCAGCGAGCCGGTCACGGAGCGGACGCTGAAGCCGTTGAGTACCTTGGCGTCGATCAGGTCTTCCAAGTCTCTCGGGTCGCGCACCGCCCGATCCAGGTCGTAGGCGATCATCACCCCGGCGCGCTGCTCGCTGAGGTGCTTCAACATCGCGCGGAACTCCGGGCGCACCACGCGCCGCACCCGCTCACCCGTCGGGAGTGTGATCGTGCGCTGCTTGAACGCCGACGTGTCGTTCTCCCGGTACACCTGGGCGACTTCCCACCCGTGCGCTGCCGCATACGCCCGGCAGTCAGCTTCCTGCCGGTCAACACCGCGCTCGGTGCCCTCGGGATCATCACTGATCCGCACATACACCACCGCCCGCAACGACGGCGACGCCTGCGCCGTCGCCTGGTCGTTCGGCTCATTGCCTGCGGTTCGTTCCTGCTGATCGTGGCTCATCTCAGCCACCGCCTTCCTAGCTCTCATCGAGAGGTAGGTGCGTTTACAGAACCTCGGCTACTCGTGCACGACGACTCGGGCGAACCGCGCAAGATCATCATCTTCACCGAGCACAAGGACACCCTTGACTACCTGCGGCAGAAGATCACGACGCAGCTGGGTCGCCCGGAGTCGGTCATCACGATTCACGGCGGCACGCGCCGCGAAGACCGCAAGGCGGCGCGCGAGCAGTTCACCTACGACCGCAACACCGTCGTGCTCCTGGCGACGGATGCCGCGGGCGAAGGCCTCAACCTGCAGCGGGCGCACCTCATGGTCAATTACGACCTGCCGTGGAACCCGAACCGGATCGAGCAGCGTTTCGGCCGCATCCACCGCATCGGCCAGCGGGAAGTGTGCCACTTGTGGAACATGGTCGCGAAGGACACACGCGAGGGGGACGTGTTCACGCGGTTGCTGTCGAAGATCGACCAGATGTCGATCGCGTACAACGGCAACCTGTTCAACGTTCTCGGCGACGCGGATGCTTTCCAGGAGAAGTCGCTCCGTGAACTGCTGATCGAGGCGATCCGGTACGGCGACGAGCCGGAACGCAAGGCCGAGCTCGACCGAGTCATCGACGCGAGCGTCGCCCACGGGCTCGACACCATGGTCGCTGAACGAGCCTTGCACCCCGAGATGTACTCCTCGCTCAATCTCGAAGAGATCCGTGAGCGGATGGAGAAGGCCCGCGAGCGACGCCTGCAGCCCGGATACATCGCGGCGTTCTTCCTCCCCGCCTTCGAACGCCTCGGTGGCCGTATCCGTCGGCGCGAGAAGGGCCGATACGAGATCACGCGGATACCACAGCGCGTCATCGACACGGCACGCCGACTCAACCGGTGGGCACCTGTGCCGGAGCGGTACGAACGAGCCACGTTCGAGACTGCACACGTTCGCCCCGAGAATCAGACACAGGCGGCACTTCTCGCCCCCGGCCACCCGCTCCTCCAAGCGGTCATCGAACTCACGATCGAAGACCTCGGGCCCGTGCTCAAACGAGGAACCGTGTTCGTCGATCGCCGTGAACAGCAATCCGAGCACACTGCACTGCTGTATGCCGTCGAGCAGCGCATCCAGAACGCCACCACCGATGCCGACACCGTGTCGCACCACTTCGACTACCCCGTCCTCGACACCACGGGGGCTGTCACGCTCGCTGCTGCGCCGCCCTACCTCGACTACGACGCACCACACGCGGGTGAGGCTGCGGCAATCGCCGAGGTCCTCGCGGACGAGTGGGCAAACAGCGACCATGAACGCTCTATCCGGACGTGGGCGTATCGAGACGGACTCGCACCTCGCATGGACGAACTCGCCGCGCGGATAGCCGTGGATGTCGACCGCACCCGCGTGCAGGTCAAGGAACGCCTCCTGGCCGAGATCAACCATTGGGACCGCGAGCACAATCGCCTCGAAGCGCTCGAACGCTCCGGCACCATAGGCCGCCTCCGCGCCGACGCCGCGCTCCAGCGAGCCCGCCAGCTCGACGAACGACTCGACAAGCGGCTCCGCGCCCTCGACGAGAGCACGCAACTCGTCGCACTTCCCGCCGTTGTCCGCGGGTCAGCACTCGTCGTGCCGAGCAAACGACTGTCGCCTGGCGACGAGGATGCCGCGCCTCAGACCTTCGCGCGCAACACCGAGCTCGTCGAACGCCGAGCCGTCGAAGCCGTTCTCGCTACCGAACGCGCACTCGGCCGCACGCCCCACGAGATGCCCAGGAACAATCCCGGATACGACATCCAGTCCTTCGATCCCGACGGGCGCATTCACTACATCGAGGTGAAGGGGCGGATCGAGGGGTCCGACACCTTCACCATCACGACGAACGAGGTCACGTTCGCGCAGACGCAGGGCGACCGTCACCGACTCGCCCTCGTCCTCGTGTCGCCGGACGGCGAGAAGCGGGACCGACTTCGCTATGTCATGGACGCGTTTACCCACATTGAGCCGTCCGCGACAACACGGTCGTACAACGAGGAATGGCACGACTACTGGGATCGCGGAGGCCCACCGCGATGACAGATTCAGGCGACACGACTAACGGACCCACGAGAGATGCATCAGTGAACGCAGCACCCAAGAAGAAGCTCATCGAGACGTCTCTGCCGCTCGAAGCCATCAACTTCGCCGCCGCTCGTGAGAAAAAGTCGATCCGCAAAGGGCTACCTCTGATGGTGCACCTTTACTGGGCGCGCCGCCCTATTTCGGTCGCACGCGCCGTTCTCTTCGCCCAGCTGGTCGACGACCCTGCGTCTCGTCCGGAAGAGTTCCCCACAGTCGATGCGCAGGACGCGGAGCGTGCACGACTGCATCGACTGCTCGAGCGGCTGATCATCTGGGAGAACAGCAATGATGATGCGCTTCTTGCCCAGGCGAGAGCGGAAATCCGCAAGAGCAACGATGGCAAGCTACCCTCCGTCCTGGACCCGTTCGCCGGCGGTGGGGCCATTCCACTCGAAGCGCAGCGGCTGGGGCTCGAAGCGCACGCGAGCGACCTAAACCCCGTCGCGGTCCTCATCAACAAGGCGCTCATCGAGATTCCGCCGACCTTCGCCGGCCGACCACCTGTCCATCCAGGCGCTGCTGGGACCCGCAATGCGTGGGGCCGCTCCGAGGGATTGGCGGAGGATGTTCGCGCGTACGGCAACTGGATGCGAGACCAAGCCGAGCGGACCATCGGGCATCTTTACCCCAAGGTCACCGGACCAGACGGTACGCAGCACACTGTCATTGCCTGGATCTGGGCCCGCACCGTCAATAGCCCGAATCCGGCAAACCCAATCGAGGTTCCGTTGGTTCGCTCCTGGTGGCTGAACAAGAAGAAGGGTAGCGAGGCGTGGATCGAAGCCCGGGTTGTCGGCAGAAAGATCCACTACGAGGTGCACAATGACGCCAACGGCCCGAAGGGTGATGACGACGGCACCATCAAGCACGGGAAAGGCGCCCGCTCGGTTGCTGATGGCACACCCTTCACGTATGACTACGTCCGCGAAGCGGGGAAGCGGGGCGAGCTTGGAGCACACCTCATAGCCGTAGTGGCGGAGGGCGCGCGCGGCCGACTCTACCTATCGCCCACTGCAGAGCAGGCCGCGGCCGCGGCGGTCGATCGTCCGGATTCATCTATCGATGCCGACGTACCAACGAACCCCCGTTGGTTTTCGCCACCGGCCTATGGATTGACGAAGTTCTCCGACCTCTTCACCAATAGGCAGCTCGTTGCGCTGACCACGCTGAGTGATCTCGTCGCGGACGCCCGCGAGAAGGTCCGCGACGACGCGCTTGCCGCGGGTCTCCCGAAGGGCGACCGACTCGAGAATGGAGGGACTGGCGCGGAGGCTTATGCAGATGCCGTCGCAACGTATCTCGCGCTGGCGGTCAGCCGAGAAACCAACGCCTCGTCATCAAGTTGCGGCTGGGACAGCAGTCTCCAGAAGATCCGAAACGTGTTCTCTCGTCAGGCCATTCCCATGGCGTGGGACTACGCAGAGGCGAATGTGTTTTCGACATGGTCTGGAGGGTTCATAACCCAGATCGATGGAATGGCCGACGCCATCGACCGTCTCCCGGCGGGACGTCGAAGCACCGCACGTCAGGCGGATGCCTCGACACGTGACTACTCGGGCGCCGTCATCTCCACCGACCCGCCCTACTACGACAACATCGGTTACTCGGACCTATCGGACTTCTTTTACGTCTGGCTGCGACGATCTCTTTCAACGATCCACTCGAAGACGGTTGGGACTATGCTCACTCCGAAGTTCGAGGAGCTTGTCGCTAATCCGTACCGACATGATGGCAAAGCAGGAGCGGAGAAGTTCTTCATCGAGGGCTTCAACTCGGTCTTTGCCCGAGTCCGCGAGGGCGCAGACCCGAATGTCCCGCTGACTGTCTATTACGCGTACAAGCAACAGGAGGCCAACGCCGAGGGGACCTCCTCTACCGGCTGGCACACGCTACTGGACGGTCTCATTGACTCTGGGTGGGAGATAACCGCGACGTGGCCCATGCGAACCGAGATGAGCGGAAGGCTAATCGGTTCAAATGCCAACGCCCTGGCCTCTTCGATTGTCCTGGCTTGTCGCCCCCGCCCGAGCGATGCGCCTACGACGACCCGACGAGCGTTCGTGGCCGCACTGAAGGCGGAGCTCCCAGAGGCGCTACGCACGTTGATGCAGGGCGCGATTGCACCCGTCGATCTCGCGCAGGCGGCAATTGGACCCGGCATATCCGTGTTCTCCCGGTACTCGCGGGTGCGGGAGGCGGATGGCTCCGACATGAGTGTGAAGGACGCACTCCTGCTCGTAAACGCCACGCTGGACGAAGTAATCGGCGAGCAAGAGTCGGACTTCGATCCCGACACTCGGTTCGCAGTCAAGTGGTATCGCCAATACGGCTGGACCCAGGAGAACTCCGGCATTGCTGACCAGCTTGCGCGCTCTTCCGATACGTCGATCGGAGCGCTTGAGCGCGGGGGCATCTTCGAGGCAAAGGGCGGGAAGGCGCGACTTCTCTCGCCGACCCAGCTTGAAGGCGCATGGGACGTGAGCGCCGACGAGCGCGTCAGCGTGTGGGAGGCGACGGTTCGCCTTGCGGCGGTGATGGCAAAGCACGGAGCCGATCAGGTCGCTTCCCTGCTTCCTTCAGTTCAGACGCGGGTGAATCTCGACGCGGTGAAGGAGTTGGGATTCCTGCTATTCCACGAGGCCGAGAAGAAGCGCGACACCAAAGACGCGATTCTCTTCAACGGGCTGGTGAGTGCGTGGGGTGACGTGAACGAGCAGGCGCGAAAGCACGCCGGTACGCCGCGGGCCGTTCAGCAGGCGTTCGACTTCGATGAGGATGGGGACTGAGCTCGATGGCGATGAACAACCGTGATCGCGTGGGAAAGGCCTTCGACCTGTTGTCGGAGGGTCTGCTCGATTCCGTCGATGAAGTGATGACCGCAGCCTACGGTACGTCGGATTGGCCTGCCGCGTGGGCACAAGAAGACGCGCAGCGCCGGGGTGGACTAGCCCGAACGCTGACTAAGCATGATGTGCAGGTGCAGCTTCGCGCGATCACCGAGCAGGGCTACCGGTTCAAGGACGTGCTGTCGCGTGCGCAGCAGGGTTTCGGCTCAGAGCTCCGCGAGACGCGAAATCTGTGGGCGCACAACGAGCCGTTCAGTTCTGATGACGCGGCGCGCGCGCTCGACACGATCGAGCGACTGCTTCATGCCGTTGGAGCGGTGGACTCGGCCGAGGACGTCCGTAAGCTCCGGGTCGACCTACAGCGCACGGTCTTCGAGGATCAGACGCGTAAGCAGGTCAAGCGGACGGCAGTGACGCTCGACCCGGGTTCGGGGTTGCGGCCGTGGCGCGAGGTTATCCGCCCGCACGATGATGTGGCACGCGGCGAGTTCACGGCATCCGAGTTCGCTGCCGACCTGCATCTCGTGCGAACCGGTCAGGCGACGAGCCCCGAGTATGGCGACCCGGTCGAGTTCTTTACCCGCACCTACCTCACAGAGGGTCTGCGGGATCTGCTGTCGCGCGCGCTCCGACGCGTGGGCGGCGGGGACGGCAACGCGAGTCCGGTCGTCAACCTGCAGACCAACTTCGGTGGTGGCAAGACGCACTCGATGCTCGCTCTCTACCACCTCTTCAGCGGCACCCCCGCAAAGGACTTCCCGCAGGAGCTGCAGGAGCTCATCGCCGAGACCGGAAACCCGGATCTTGCGGCGCTGGGCGTGAAGCGCGTCGCGCTCGTCGGCACGTACTTGAAGGCGGGATCACCTCTCATTAAGGACGACGGGACCGAGGTGCGCACGCTCTGGGGCGAGCTCGCGTGGCAGCTCGGCGGCCGCGCGGCGTACGACCTCATCGCAGACGATGACCGTGCTGGGACGAACCCCGGTGAAGCGCTGCGGACGCTGATCGCGAAGTACTCGCCGGCGCTGATCCTGATCGACGAGTGGGTCGCGTACGCCCGGCAGCTCGTCACGGACAAGGAGCTTCCGTCAGGCTCGTTCGAGACACAGTTCACGTTCGCGCAGTCGTTGACGGAGGTCGTGCGGTCAGTGCCCGGCGCGATGCTCGTCGTCTCGATCCCGGCATCTGATACCGGTGATGCGGGTAGCGGTAGCGACATCGAGATCGGTGGCGCCAACGGCCAGCTTGCGCTGGAGCGCCTGCAGAACGTGATCCGCCGGGTCGCCGACCAGTGGCGACCGTCGAGCAAGGACGAGTCGTTCGAGATCGTCCGCCGCCGGATCTTCCAGGCGCCGAACGCTGAGGGCTTGACCACGATCTCCGCCGTAGCTCGCAGCTTCGTCACTCTTTATCGGAGCAACACCGCCTTATTCCCCCGGGATGCCGCGGCACCGAGTGACGACTACGAGCAGCGCATTCGCGCGTCGTACCCGCTGCACCCCGAGCTGCTGGATCGCCTCTACGAGGACTGGTCAACGTTGGAACGGTTCCAGCGCACCCGCGGCGTGCTCAAGCTCGTGTCGTCCATCGTGCACGAGCTGTGGGCTTCGAACGACACGTCCCCGCTGATCCTCCCCGGCAACGTGCCGCTGGAAGCGACGACGGTCAACACCGACCTCACTCAGTATCTCGAGGACCAGTGGAAGCCGATCATCGACTCGGACATCGACGGTCCGGGGTCGATGGCGCAACAGATCGACCTCGACCGCCCCAATCTGGGCCAGCGGTTCGTGACGCAGCGGATCGCGCGAACGATCTTCATGGGAGCTGCCCCGAGGATCAAGGCGTCGCGGAAAGGCTTGGATAAGCAGTACGTCTGGCTCGGAACCGCGGCGCCCGGTGACACGCTCGGCAACTTCGGCAGTGCGATCGAGCTGCTCGCGCAGCGGTCGACGTACTTCTACGAGGAACAGGGCCACTATTGGTTCGACACTCAGCCGTCGGTGACGAAGACTGCGAACGACTATGCCGAGCGACTCCGCGAAGACGTCGAGACCGTGTGGAACGAGATCACCGAGCGACTTCGCAGCGAGGAACGTGCGCGCGGTGTCTTCGATCGAGTTCACGTCGCGCCGGCATCCAGCGCCGACATCCCCGACCTCGAAGACGCGCGCCTGGTGATCGTCCACCCGCGCCACTCGCGGCGGAAGTCCGACGGTGCCAACTCCTCAGCCCACCAGTGGGTGCGCGAGGCGATCGAGACCAAGGGCGCCAGCCAGCGCGTGCACCGCAACACTCTCGTGTTCCTGGTGGCCGATAAGAGCGAGCTGGAGAGCCTGGAGGCCGCTGCTCGCAGCTATCTCGCGTGGAAGCGCGTGCAGGCGACCAGCGAGAGCCTCAACCTGTCGGTACAGCAGCGCAAGCAGACCGACGACTGGGTCACGCGCCTGGATCGGACCGTCTCGGATCGAATCCGCGACACCTTCGTGTGGGCGGTCTACCCCGAGCAGTTCGACGCCACCAAGCCGTTCGAGCTGATCACCGACAAGGTGCCGGACTCGAGCGGCCGCTCGCTTGCCGAGCGCGTCGCCGCAAAGCTGTCCCGCGACGATCAGCTTGTGACCGAGCTGGGTGCGCCGATCCTCGGAGCGACCCTCCATCAGGAGCTTGGGCAGCTGTGGCGCGACAAGGGCGAGATCAGCGTTGGCGAGTTGTGGGGCTACTTCACGCGCTACGTCTACCTGCCGCGCCTCGTCAAGAGGGAGACGCTCGACTCCGCGATCGAACGCTCGCTCAACTCGGTCCTCGTCGACGGCGAGAAGTTCGCGATCGCGTCAGCGAAGGACACTGAGGCCAGTCGCTACCGCGGACTGATCGTGCCGCCTGCGCAGAACGCCGCGCTCCAGGTGACCGACAGCACGCTCCTCGTGGACTGGAACAAGGCCGACGAACAGGCCTCTGCAGATCGTGCCGCCGCCGCTCGAGAAGCCGCCCGGCGCGCAGCAGAGGACGGCGCCGCCGAGGTCGGCCCGGTGGACGTCGTCTTGATCGATGACGAAGCAGACGAGGAGGGATCGAACGAAGAGAGCTCCGCGCCGCGACGCCCGAGCCGCTACTTCGGCTCCGTGAAGGTCGACCCCGACCGGTACTCGCGCGACATCGGAAACGTGACTCGCGAAATCATCGACCGCCTCGCCGGCGCCGGCGCCAAGCTCGAGATCACCATCGACATCCAGGCCAGCAAGAGCGACGGATTCGACGAAGGCGAAGTGCGCACGATCTCCGAGAACGCGCGCGTTCTCAAGTTCGACCCGAGCTCCGGTTTCGAGAACTGACCAGAGTCTGGACACGATCAATGACCCGATTCCTCGTGTCGGCGGTAGCGCCGAATGGTGGCAGTATCGACCGTCAGCAGGTTGACGCGGGCAGTGAGCGGGAAGCTGCAGATCAGTTCCTCGCCATCCACACCTGGGACCCTCCGCTCAAGGTGACGTCCATCAGTCGAATGCCGACTGATGGTGACAAGTTCCCCGACTCGGTCACCATCAGACGAGCTGGCGTCTTTGGGATCGACTCGGTTGGCTCTGAGCACGAATTCATCGAGATCTCGGACTGGTCGCACCCAGTCCAGTACTTCGTCGGGCGAAATGGCAGCGGAAAGTCAAAGGCCGCTCGCGCGATCGCCTTGGCCACAGGCGAGCGGATCCTGACAACCGATCGCCTGGTCGGGTTGATGAACGTTGTTAACCACGGCTGGGGTTCAACACCCACCGAGTACCGCGGCGTCCCAATCGGCGAGGAAGAACGCCGACAGATCCTCGAGATGGCAAGGCTCGCTGGTCTCGCGACCACTGAGCTCTATGCGCTTCGTGAGGAGCCAGAGGTCCTGCTACGCGTTGCAGCTTTCACCCGTCGCGCTCTCGGGCGATCCATCGAACTGCGCGAAACAGCCGGATTCCTAGACCCGTACGTGCGCATGGGATCAGTCGAGTACTCGTTGCTTCGAGACGAGGGTCACGGTCTTCGCGAGCTGGTGGTCCTCCTCGCCGCGGTCTATCGAGATGACTGGCGGTTGCTTGTTGTCGATGAGGCGGAACTCCACCTGCACCCCTCCATGGCCAGGCTGTGGCTCGCCGAGCTGAACAGAGAATGCGAGCAGTCGGGACGATCCGCGATCGTAGTCACACACGAGCCGAGCTTCTTGCGGCCACGACTCGCCAGCGACTTGGCGTCGATTTGGGTCTTCGGCGCCGGATCGCCGCCGCGCCGGATGAGCGAGAGCGTCTTGGATGTGCAAGCGGACCGCGTGGAGGCTTCGCTCGCACAGAATCCACAACTGGTAAGCGACATCGTGTTCTCGCCCCGACCTGTTCTGCTCGAGGGTGTGACGGATGTCGCCGCGATGTCTACAACTCTTACACGCGTCGCGTCGGCGGAAGTGGTCGCGCAGACAGATCTCGTCGACTGCGGCGGGAGCGGCGGTGTGGCGTTATGGCTGGAGATCTGCACGAAGCTGGGCTTGGACGTACGCGCGGTGTGTGATCTTGACGCGCTGTTCGACCCCGAGATGCAGCGCACCCTCGACTCACTGCCGGGGCTCTCAAGTGCAATCACGGAGACGTTCGCCGAGAGCCCCGGTCGGATCTCAACGGTGCTGCGTCCCCTAATCCGCAAAGCGGATGAGGCTAAGGTTCCGAGCGATCCCGCATCGAGGGGAGCTTGGTTGGCCGGTCTCGATGACGAGTCGACTGCGGAGGGCATCCGAAAGGCGCGGCTCCTCACTTTGCTTGCGGACCACGGGGTGTGGGCGCATCCGCAAGGCACGTTGGAGCAGGTTCTAGCTATCGATCGCAAGGGCGTCGCTGAGGCACGTGCCGCAGCCTCGGTGACCTGTGACCTCGACCCCGCCGCGGTGTGGTCCGCCTACGAGCTTGACCTCCATGGCGACGTTGAAACGCTTCTCGCAGTGGCCGTGGAAAGAGTCGCGCACTCGATCATGGAAGCCCTCAGAGAGGACCCATCGGCCCAGTTTGGTTCGCCGGTCGGAACATCCGCGCAGGCTGACGCGCGCCTCGTCAAGGTCCTTCCGGTTGGCGAAGGCGTGCACAGGCTGGAAGTGATTGCGCCGGCTGCCTTCGCAGGGTGGTGGCTCGAGTTCTCACGGGAGAGCAGAGCGACCGACTTGAACCTCCAAGCACCAGCCTGACCGGCGCTTGGATGTCTCTTGAGACATCCGACTTGCGCATAAACGCGGGGTCGATGATGAGGTCGTCGGGGCGCGGACGCTGCAGGTCGACCATGAGCTTGATGATGTGCCGGGCCGTGCGGAACTGCCCGTTCGTGCCGCTGGTGGCGAGCTTCGAGAGCATGTACTCGTAGATGTCGCCCTTGGTGTCGCGATCTTCCATCGGAATCTCGTGCAGCAGATCGACGACCTTCGTCAGCAGCGCCGGGGTCGGGAGCGTGAACCGGGCATCGCGCATGTTGCGCGTGTAGCTCGAGCCTTCAGCGCCGAGTCGGCGCAGCCATGGGAAGACATGCTCAGACACGACATCGAACATCTCGGCGGGCGCGAAGTTCGTGAACACGCTCCACCGCAGATCGCGATATGGCCGGCGGCTCGGCAGGTCGCTGTCGTAGCCGTCGGGAAAGACCGGGTTCTCGACCTCCTCGCCGAAGCGGGCGGCCTTCTTCTCGGCAAGGAGCTGCAGATCGTCGAGACGCCGGATGAACAGCAGATACGTGATCTGCTCGATGACCTCGACGGGATTGGCGATGCCGCCCGACCAGAAGGCATCCCAGACCTTGTCGACCTGACGCTTCAGCTCACCCGTGACCACACTGTGTCCCCTCGATCCGCGCAACCCCTCCACGCTAATGGAGCTCGCTGACACCTACCGAAGTGCCGGAGACAGCAACCACTCCCCCAGCGCACGGTAGGCCTCGTCCCGTGCGGCTGCGCGGGAGAGGAACACGTCGTGGAGCGCGCCGTCGATTCTCGCGATCGTGACGAGACGGCCCAACCGCGTCGCAGCCCGGGCGATGTCGTCGATGACGAGAACGGAATCGGTCTCGAGCATGTCAGGCCGCCACACCAGCGGCGAGCTCGACCGCTGCGACAGCATGACGAGCGCGGGGCATCCCACCTCGATGCCGCCCGCAACGGTCTCGTGGCCGTCGAGCACGGCCTTGAGCCACCCCGGCGTGGTGGGAAATCCGCGCTCAGGCCGCCATCCCTCTGGAGCGTCTGGCAGGGTCCCGACCTCCCGCTGCGCCCGCGTATAGAAGCCGAGGTCGACGACCGGATGCATGCCCATCGGATCCCACCGAGCGCGGGCTGCCACGAGCGGAGAGAGGGCCTCCCGCCCCCACGCGCCGGCCTGGAACTCCAGCCACGGGCTATTGAGCACGAGAGCCGATGCGACCCCCGGATGCCGCGCAGCCCAGAGCGAGAGCGTGAGGCCTCCCGTGGAGTGGCCCACGAGCACGAGGCGCCGGCGCGTGTGCTCGTCGCGACCCATGGCCGACAGTGCGGCAGCGATGTCTGCGTCGTACTCGGCCAGCGACGAGACATACCCCGGAGTCTGGCCCGGGCGCAGGCTCCGGCCGTACTTGCGCAGGTCGAGCGCGTAGAACCGTGCACCCCGGTCAGCCCACCACTGCGCGAGCCCCGTCTGGAAGAAGTAATCCGACCATCCGTGAACGTAGAGGACGTCGACGTCCCGGAGTGACCCCGTCCACGGGGCAGGCCACGCGGGAAGGAGCCGCACAAGCGTCGCGACGACCTCGCCCTCGTCGTCGCTGCCCAGGCTCAGCGTACGCTGCTCAAAGCGCCCGCCGAGCAGATCAGGAAGCCACGCTTCTCCCACGAGCCGAGACTATCGCCGCCCGCGATCCCCGCGTCAGTTGCCCCAGATCTGCACGTTCAGATCGCTGAGCAGCATGTCGGCATCGATGTTCGTCGCCGACGAATAGATCCAGATGTCCTCGCGGCTCGTGATCGTCTCAACGGTGTCGACGGGGTACTGGGAATCGGGGGTGACCATCTGGCACACGGGGTTGCCGGCATCCCCCGTGACGCAGGTGTAGCCCTGGTCGGGAAGAGTCGCGACGTACGCCTCAGCGGCCGCAGGGTCCACTTCGCTGATCAGCAAGAGCACGCCTGTCGCGTCGCCCGCGAACCAGTCGCAGCCGAGCAGGAGCGTGGAACCCTCGGGAACCGGGCGGACGAAATCGACGCCGTCCCCCTGGAGGTTGAGCTGGTCGACGGTGTCGGCCCGACTCGCTGCCGTGCCGACAGCTGCGCAGTCCGTGGGAACATTCGCGACGAACGACTGCGGTTCTTGCGTCGGCTCGGCGCTGGGAGTTTCACTCTCACTGGCTTCAGAGCTCGGCGTGGACGACGGCGCGGGCGTCGGCGCGCAGCCGGCGAGCAGCAGGATGCCGACAGCAGCGACGGCGGGGACAAGACGGGACCGGAACATGGCGACTCCCTCATATGTTGCGGGGCGACCACCTCGCCCGTGCACTCTGGATCACATCAATGTAGAGCACGACAGGCTTTCGTACACCGGACCGCTCAGCGGCGGCCGCGCCGGGTCAGCCGCAGCGCAAGGACGCCGAACACCAGCGACAGCGCCATCGTCGTCGCGATGACCACCGCCATCGGCACCGCGGTATCCTCACCCGCGAGTCCCACGAGGGGTGAGGCGATGGCGCCCACGAGGAACTGCGTGGTGCCCATGATCGCGGACCCCGACCCCCGAGCGCGATCGGCCCGAGCAAGCCCGAGAGCGCTCGCATTGGACATGGTGAACCCGAGGCCGAGGGTCAGGAAGAATGCGCACGTCACAAACCCAGCCACCGAGAGCGCTGCGCTGAGAGTGAGCACCAGCAACAACGCGGCAGCGCCGGTGGTCAGGCCCAGTCCCACGGCGAGCATCCGTCTGGGGCCGAACCGCACGGCAACGCGCGCATTCACCACGTTCGACACGATGACACCACCCGCTGACACTGCGAAGGAGAACGAGTACATCGCCGGAGTCATGCCGAGGACGACCTGACCGACGAACGGCGACGCCGACACGTACGCCATGATCGCACCGAAGGTCAGGGCGAACGACGCCGTGTACAGCGGGAAGCCTCGATCCGTGAGAAGGCTGCCGAAGGACCGGAAGGTCTCGGACAGCCCGGCAGTGTGACGATGCTCGGGCGGGAGAGACTCGGGAACGACCCAGAACGATACGGCGAGCATCGCCACCGCGACGGCGGCAAGAGCCGCCATCACTCCACGCCAACCGATCGCCTCGCTCAGGAGCCCACCGATCGGCGGCGCGATCAGCGGAGCCACCCCGACGACGACCACGATCAAACTGAGCGCGCGCACCGCAGTTTCTTTGGGGCTCAGATCCACGGCGACCGTGCGGGCCAGCACCATGCCCGCGGAGCCGGAGAAACCCTGGACGAAACGCAGGATGACGAAGATCGCGATCGTGGGCGCGAAGACGATCGCGATGCTCGAGATCGCGAAGACAACGCCCCCGGCAAGCAGGATCGGTCGCCGCCCGACACGGTCGGACCAGGGGCCCAGCACCAGCTGGCCGGATGCGATGCCCACGAGAAACGACGTCAGCGTGAGCTGGACGGCGGCGGCGTCGACCCCGAGGTCGCTGGCGATGTCTGTGAACGAAGCCAGGTACATGTCGGTCGCGAACGGACCGACCGCGGCGACGAAGCCGAGGGCAGCAATGAGCCCCGGCGACAGCCGCCGCGCGGAACTCACTCGCCCCGAGAGATGGAGACCATCTCGTCGCGCGGCACGACCTTGATGCGTGCGCGCCCCTCAGGCTCACCGAGTCCGATCTCGTGCTGATCGAGACGGTGCCACCCGTCGAGGTCAGTCCACTGCACCCCGCGCTCGGCCAGGAGTGCGGGGATGGCGTCCTCGGACGGATCCTCCGGCTGCCACCAGGAGCCCTGGCCGTTGATCAGGTGGCGAACGGTCTCCATCGCGTCGGACTTGGTGTGGCCGATGAGGCCGACGGGGCCGCGCTTGATCCATCCGGTCGCGTACATTCCCGGCACGAGTTCGTTCGAGTCGGCGTGCAGAACTTGACCCTCGTGGTTGGGGATCACGCCGTGACGCTCGTCGAAGGGCACCTCGGGAAGCGGGGAACCGAAGTACCCGACGGCGCGGTAGACGGCCTGCACGGGGACCTCGCGGAGTTCGCCGGTTCCGGTGACTCCACCCACCCCATCGGGGCGCGTGCGCTCGTACACGAACCCGGACACGTGACCCTCGTCATCCACCTTCACCTCGACGGGCCGCGCCCAGAAGTGCAGATGCAGGCGCCGGGATGCCGTGCCGCCCGCGTTGTTCACGCCCGGCCGGGTGCGCCATTCCTGCAGCACACGGTCGATCACCTTGACCTGCTTGTTGCTCTCGATCGCCGTCCGGGATGCCTCGTCGTAGTCGAAGTCCTCGTCATAGACGACCATGTCGACATCCCGCAGCTCCCCCAACTCACGAAGCTCGAGGGGCGTGAACTTGACCTGTGCGGGTCCGCGGCGCCCGAAGACGTGGACGTCGGTCACGGGCGAGGCCTTGAGCCCCTCGTAGACGTTCGCCGGGATCTCGGTCGGCAGCAGATCATCGGCGTGCTTCGCGAGGATACGCGTGACGTCGAGAGCGACGTTTCCGTTGCCGACGACCGCGACCGACTGCGCGGTCAGCGGCCACGTGCGGGGCACGTCGGGGTGGCCATCGAACCAGCTGACGAAGTCGGCAGCTCCGTAGGAGCCCTCCGCATCGATCCCCGGGATGTCGAGGGTCGCGTCGCGGACGGCGCCGGTAGCGAAGATGACGGCGTTGTAGTGGCGTTTGAGGTCATCGAGCGTGATGTCGCGGCCGAACTCGACGTTGCCGAAGATCCGGATGTCGCCGCGGTCGAGCACCTCGCGAAGAGCCGTGATGACGCCCTTGATGCGCGGGTGGTCGGGCGCGACGCCGTACCGAACGAGACCGTACGGGGCGGGAAGGTGCTCGAACAGGTCGATCGACACGTCGAACGAGCGCTCCGCCTTCAGCAGGATATCGGCGGCGTAGATACCCGCCGGGCCTGCACCGACGATGGCCAACCTCAGAGTGGTCATGAGTTCCTTTCGGGACGCGAGAGCACGATGATTCGGCGCGACCGCGCCGGAACCGCCTCAGCTCGAGCGGTCGGCGACGGCTTGGGCGAACCTCGTAAGTGCCTCGCGCACCGGGCCGTCGGGGATGGGGTCGAGAGCAGCAATGGCATCGCGCGACCACGCGTTGGCGAGGTCGACGGTCTCACCCGTGGACCTGTCAGCACGCAACATCGCCAGCGGCTCATCGAGGAGCGCCGAGTCCTCACCCTCGGCGATCCGGGCCACGCCGTCGTCGATACGCTCGCGAAGGGCTCGCGCATCGGGTTCGTCACGGCGCGCAAGAAGAAGGTAGGGCATTGTCGGAACACCGGCCCGCAGGTCGGTTCCCGGCACCTTGCCGGTCTCGTCAGGGTCGGCTGACAGGTCGATGACGTCATCGAGCAGCTGGAAGGCGACACCGGCGGCCTCGCCGAAGACACGCACCGGCTCCTCGTACTCGCGGGGAGCGTTGCTGAAGATGACGCCGGACTTGGCGGCTGCAGCGATCAGCGAGCCGGTCTTGTCAGCAAGGACCTGCAGGTAGAAATTCACACGGTCATCGGCATCGGTCGGCCCGACAGTCTCGTGCATCTGCCCCAGGACGAGCCGCTCGAACGTGTTGGCCTGCAACCGGATGGCCCCCTCCCCCAAGCGCGCCATGATCTGACTCGCGCGAGCGAAGAGAAGATCGCCGGTGAGGATGGCGACGTTGTTCCCCCAGACCGAATGAGCACTCGGAACGCCGCGACGCTTGTCAGCGTCATCCATGACGTCATCGTGGTAGAGCGAACCGAGGTGGGTCAGCTCGAGGGCTGTGGCGGCTTCAACGACGTCGTCTGTGACGCCGCTGCCGAGGTGTGCGGTCAGCAAGGCGAGCATGGGGCGCACCCGCTTGCCCCCGGCGTCGAACAGGTAGCGGCTCGTTGCGTCGGCCAGCGCGTCGGAGACGTGCAGCTCTCGCTCCAGATTCGCATCGACCCGGTCCAGCCCGGCTTCAACGCCGTCGATGAGACGGCGCGCACGGGGGCCCGCGAAGATCCGTTCCGCGAGACCCAGCTGGCTCGCGATTCGGGAGCTCGACGCGGAAGGGGTCACGGGACAAGCCTACCGGGGCTACGCGCCACCATCCCCGACGGGCTTACGGGCCCGGTGCAGGGCGACGACTCCGAGCGTGAGGTTGCGCCACGCCACGTCGGTCCACCCGGCGGCCCGGATGCGTCCGGCCAGGGTCGGCTGGTCGGGCCACGCCCGGATCGACTCGTTCAGGTAGTCATAGGCGTCGCCGTTGGAGCTCACGAGCCGCGCGATCGGCGGAAGGATGTGGTCGTTGTAGAACCGATAGAGGGAGGCGACGGCAGGGGATGTCGGGTGGGAGAACTCGCAGATCACGAGGCGCCCACCGGGCTTGGTCACCCGCAGCATCTCGCGGAGGCCGGCGTCGGCATCCTGGACGTTTCTCAGCCCGAAGGAGATCGTGACAGCGTCGAACTCCTCGTCCTCGAACGGAAGGTCTGTCGCGTCGGCTTCGACGAAGCTCACGCCGGGGACCTCGGCGTGGCGACGCTGCCCCTCGGCGATCATCCCGGGCGAGAAGTCCGCCGCGACGACCTCCGCGCCGGTCCGCGCGATCGCGACGCTGGAGGTGCCGGTTCCGGCCGCGAGGTCGAGGATCCGCTGACCCGGGCGCGGCGACAGGGCGCGAGTGGTCGCAACGCGCCACAGGCGGTCGTTGCCGACGCTCAGGATCGTGTTCGTCCGGTCGTAGCCCGCCGCGACCTCGTCGAACATCCCGCTGACGCGGGCCGGGTCCTTCTGGAGATCTGCACGATGCGACTGGTCGGAACTCACCCGTCGAGTCTAGGACGCCGCTCGCGGAGCGAGCCCGAGCGCGGCGAGGCGGCCGAGCCAGCCATCCGCCGTCGCGTCGTCGAAGGGCGCCTCCGCTGCGCGCACCCGCCGCTCGAGATCGACCGCGAGCGCCTCGAGTCGTTCCACGACATCGCTCGGATAGCCGTAGTGGACGCGGTGTTCGTCCCATTCGTCGCGATCATCGATCCAGATCCCGCGCTCATCGAGCGCCCGCACGACATCCAGGTCCATGTCGATGCCTTCGGCCACACCACGCGCTGTCTGGGACCACCCGATGTCCCACCCCAGGTCGATGTAGATGCGCGTGCGCGACGGTGCGTCGTTGACCGTCAGCGCGTACTCGCCGCTGGGAGGCATGAGGGTGACGTTCGGGCCCGCGGTCACGACGTTTCGGCCGGGACGGATGCTGCGCCATCCCGCCGGCTGCCCGAACCACTCACCCCACTGGTCGTGACCGAGGTAGACGCAGTCGTGGACCCAGTGAACGCCGCCGTCCCATTTGCGCCACCGGAACTGAGTCACCGTGCCGGGCGCCGGGCGCCCGCGTCGATCCGCATCCACGCCGGAAGTCTAGGCTGGTGAGGTGACCCGCTCGCTTCGTCTCCCACCGTTGGTGGTCGAGACCAAGGAGATCGAGCCGGTCGACGACCTGCTCGTGCTGACCGACCCGCGGAACCCGCTCGCGTGGTTGCGTCGCGGCGAAGGCATCGTCGGCAGCGGGCGGCCGGTCATCCAGATGGGCGGACGGGGTGCGCCCCCGATGTCGACCCCGCTCGCCGAGGTCTGGCGCGAGATCGCCGCGGATGCTCGCGTGTCCGATCCCCTGGAACTGCCCGGCACCGGCCTCGTCGGATTCGGAGCGCTCGGGTTCGACCCTGAATCCACCACCCGCCCGTACCTGGTCGTGCCGAGCACGATCACCGGGGTCCACGCGGGCCGCGCCTGGACCACCACGATCCGCCGCGAGGGCGAGGCGGATGCCGAGAGTGCCGCCCCGTCACCGGAACCGTACGGCCCTCACTGGTCGGCGACCCTCGGACCGGGTCTGCTGCTGCCGGATGCGTACCAGCAGGCCGTGCGCGCCGGCGTCGAGGCGATCGCCGCGGGCGAGGTCGAGAAGGTCGTGCTCGCCCGGGACCTCGTCGGCACGATCCCGGCCGGTGCGGATCTGCGGCGCCTCGTGCGCGCCCTCGCTACCAGCTACCCCGACACCTGGACCTTCGCCGTCGACGGCCTGATCGGCGCGAGCCCGGAAACCCTCATCACCGTCGACCACGGCACGGTGACAGCGCGCGTGCTCGCCGGGACGACCCCGCGCGGCGCGGATGCCGGCGAGGATGCCGCGGCCGCGCACGCGCTCGAGGCCAGCCGCAAAGACCTCGACGAGCACCGGTTCGCGGTCACGAGCGTCGTGGAGGCGCTGGCCCCCCTCACCCGCGACCTGGTCGCGCCCGGCGAACCGCACCTGCTCGAGCTCCCGAATCTCTGGCACCTCGCCACCGACGTCTCGGGACGGCTGTCGAACGGCGCCTCCGCGCTCGACCTCGTCCGCGTGCTGCACCCGACCGCTGCCGTCGCGGGTACCCCGACGGATGCAGCCCTCGAGGTGATCCGCCGCCTCGAGCCGTTCGACCGCGGACGCTACGCCGGCCCCGTGGGGTGGATCGATGCCCGCGGCGACGGCGAGTGGGCGATCGCCCTGCGATGCGCACAGGTCGGCGCCGAGCCGCAACGCTACGCCGCGGCATACAGCGACACGATCCCCGTGGTCGCCCACGCGGGAGCAGGCATCGTTGCGGCCAGCGACCCCGAGACCGAACTTCTCGAGACCCGGGTGAAGTTCCGGCCCATCGTCGACGCCCTCGCCTGAGCCGTTCTCGCGGCGTCAGCTCAGCTGCAGAATCCAGGTGGCGACGACGAAGTAGATGATGAGGCTCGTCGCGTCGCAGAAGGTGGAAATGAACGGCGTGCTGAACACCGCCGGGTCGGCACGCACCGCCATCGCGAGGATCGGCATGAGACCCCCCACCGTCGCCGCCAGCGTGCAGATGAACAGCAGCGTGAGGCCGACGATGGCGCCCAGCGCCGGATCGAAGACGATGCTCGCCAAGGCGAAGCCGAGGACGCCGAGAAGGCCGCCGAGGATCGCGCCGACGCGCACCTCCCGCCACATCACCGTGAGGGCATCCCGTTTTCGCACCTCCCCCATGGCCAGCGCACGGGTGACGGTCGTCGCCGCCTGCGATCCGGTGTTCCCGGCCGTGCCGGTCAGCAAGGGGATGAACAGGGCGAGAGTGACCACCTGTTCGAGCGTTGCCTCGAAGATCCCCAGCACCTGCACCGTCAGCAGTGCCGAGACGGCGAGGACCAGCAGCCACACCACGCGCGCACGCACGATGCGCAGCACCGGGGTCGTGAGGTAGGGACGCCCGAGTGGCTCGGATGCGCCCTGGCGCGCGGCATCCTCGTCTTCGGCTTCCTCCAGAATGCGGGCAGCATCATCGACGGTCAGGATGCCGAGGAGCCGATCCTGGCTGTCGACGATCGGCATCGCGAGTAGACCCGAGTCGACGAGCGACCGAGCGGCGGCTTCCGCGGCATCCGTCGCCCGGGCAATCCGCGCCTCGCCCATGAGCTCTGCCACGCTCACGTCGGGCCGGCCCATGACGAGGTCGCGCAACCCCACGACCCCGAGAACGCGGCGGTGAGGCGAGGTGACCGGGAGCATGTAGACGGTCTCGGCATCCATCCCGCGGTGACGCACGTGGCTCAGCGCATCACCGACCGTCAGCTGCGGGGAGAGCCGAACGTACTCGGTGCTCATGAAACGCCCGACGCTGTTCTTCGGGTAGCCGAGCATGGGCGCGGTCAACTCGCGTTCGGCGGGCGAGAGGCCGCGCATAAGCTGGCGCGCGACACCGGCGGGCAGTTCGTCGATCAGCTGCGCACGATCGTCGGGGTCGAGCTCCTCGAAGACCTTCGAGACGTCCTCCTCCCGAAGACCGCCGATGAGCTCTGCGCGCATGCCCGGATCGAGCAGTTCGAACGCCTCCAGCGCCTGATCGCGGCGCAGCAGCCGGTACAGCACCGCACGATCGCGGGCATCCTCGCGCTCCAGAAGCTGCGCGATCTCGGCGGCATCTTGCTCGGCCAGCAGCGAGCGCAGCTCGTCGAGTTTGCGATCGCGCAAGAGAGGTGTCACCGTCTGCAGGAATCCCTCGAACTCGTCATCCATGTGCCGCATCCTTGCAGACGGGTGCAGCGTGAGGGTTAACCGTCAGGTCGCGGCGAGGCGCTCGCGCTCGAGCGCGACGTCGTAGCCGGCGCTCGGCCACCGCGGATCGATGTCCTCCAGCGCCTCGAGCAGCAGGTGCTGAACCGCCAGCCGGGCGTACCACTTGCGGTCAGCGGGCACGACGTACCACGGCGCGTGTTCGGTCGAGGTTCGTTCGAAGACCGTCTGGTAGGCGGCCATGTAGTACGGCCAACGCGTGCGTTCCTCGACGTCACTCGGCGTGAACTTCCAGTGCTTCTCGGGCCGGTCCAGCCGCTCCATGAGCCGCGCTTTCTGCTCGGCATACGAGATGTGCAGCATGACCTTCACGATGCGGGTGCCGGATGCCGCGACCTCCCGCTCGAACTCATTGATCGCCCCGTACCGGCGTTCGATCTCGTCGGAATCCGCGAGATCCCGGACGCGCCCGATGAGCACGTCCTCGTAGTGCGAACGATCGAACACCCCGATCCGGCCCGGGCGCGGGAGCTTGCGTTGGATGCGCCAGAGGAAGTCCTGGGCGCGTTCCTCGTCGGTCGGCGCACCGAAGGATGCGAGCGACACGCCCTGCGGATCGACCGACCCGACGACGTGGCGGACGATGCCGCCCTTGCCCGAGGAGTCCATCCCTTGCAGCACGAGCAGGACAGCCGCGTTCGTCGCGCCCACCCTGCTCTGCGCGAAGAGCTTCTCTTGCAGCAGGTCGAGCTCGGCAATGCCGGATGCGAGGTCCTGGGCTGCCTGCTTCTTGTCACTGCCGTAGCCGGGAGTCGCGCTCGGGTCCACACCCGACAGCACGAAATCTTCCCCGACTCGCAGGAGTCCGGCAACGTCGCCGGTCCAGGAGGTCTGACTTTTCGCGGTCACCCGTCCATCATGGACCCGGCACAGGCCTCAGCGCGGGAGCGGCACTTCGATCAGGTGCGGACCGGCAATTGGTGCCGTCAACGCCTGATCCAGTCCGATCCTGGTGTCGACTCGCGCGTAGGTCCATCCGTAGGCCGCTGCCAGCGCTGCGATGTCGACGTTCTGGGGCGTGTAGAGCACGCGGTCACGCTGCGCCGGAGATCCGAGCGCCGCCACTTCGAGGCCATCGAAGATCGTGCCGCCGGAGTCGTTACCGACGATCACCTGAATGCGCGGCGCCGTCTCCCCCGGTGCCAGCAGCAGCGAACCCACGTCGTGGAGCAGCGCGAGATCGCCCAGCAGCACCCGAGTGACGCCCGGGGCACCTTCGGCCTGGCTGGCGATGGCGACACCGAGCGCCGTCGCCACCGTCCCGTCGATCCCGGCCAGTCCCCGGTTGGCGTGCACGGCGACTTTCTTGCCCGGGAGCACCGCATCGGCGACCCGCACGAGACGGGAGGAGCCGAACACGAGGCGATCGTGGGGCCACGTCGCCCGCCACACCGCATCGACGAGGGATGCCCGGTCGAGTTTGTGTCGCACGACCGCGAGCTCTGCCGAGATCGCCCCCAACCGCACCTGCGGGTCGACCGAAGCGAGAGCCGCCGCATCGGGGGCGGGCGCCGACAGATCCACGGATGCCTCGCGCGATGCGCGCATCCACGCTCCCAGCCACGCACGGTCGGCCGCGATCGCCTCCGCCGTCGCCTCTGCCACGGGGGCCGCGGCAAGGGCCGACACCGCCGCTGTCGCGCCATTGAGGTTCACGGTCTCTCCCGGTCCCCGCAGCGCGATCACCTCGACGTCGTCGCGAGACAGCAGCGCGATGGTCTCCCGCGCGAGGGTGGGATGCCCGAGCACGATGACGCGCTCGATCGGCTCGCTCAGTTCCGGCACACGGAGGAGTTCGCGGTAGGAGGACACGAGATGCCGCCCGAACCGCGCCCCGCTGACGATCTCCGCGATCAGAGGCCATCCGCCGTCCCATGCGAGGGCCTCGGCACGGGCGCCAGCCCCCTCGCCGGCGACCACGATCGTGCGGATGCCGCGCGCGAGGACGTGCGTCGCCTCGTCGGTCACAACCACGTCGTCGGCATCCCCGATGCCCCCACCGCCCTGGTAGAGCGCGCCCGACTGCTCGTCGTTGGCTGTCGCATCCGCCCGGTCACCGTCGTCGCCGGCATCCGCTGACCACCAGGGCGGCAGGGTCCCGGCCAGCGGCTCACGGAACGGAAGATTGAGGTGGACGGGGCCGGCGGGACGAACCTCGTCGCCGAGCGCCGCACTCACGGCTCGGTCGGCGATCTCCCGCAGCGTCACCGACTGGTCGCTGTCTCCGGTGTCATCGATCTCGGTCGGGGTCGGCACATCGAGATCGAACCGCGTGTTCGGGGCGAAAATCCCTGCCTGGCGGGTCGTCTGGTTGGCACCGACGCCCCGCAGCTCCGGCGGCCGGTCAGCAGTCAGCAGCAGCAGCGGCACGCCGGAATGGTGAGCCTCGAGGACGGCGGGCGCGAGGTTTGCGACCGCCGTGCCGGAGGTGCAGACCACCGCGGCGGGCATCCGCGTCTCTCGGCCGATACCGAGGGCGGTGAAGCCGGCGACCCGCTCATCGATGCGAACGTGCAGTCGCAGAAGCCCTCGCTCCTCGGCGTCGGCAGCCGCGAGCGCGAGAGCCTGAGAGCGCGAGCCGGGGCTGAGCACGATGTCGCGGACGCCCCGCGCGATCAGCTGGTCAAGCAGGGCTGCGGCAGCATCGGTCGCGGGCGAACGGGTGCCCCCGCCGTTCGGGTCGTTCACCGGATGTCCGTCACGCGGCGCCGCGGGTCCCGCGGGGCTCATCGTCGTCATCACGGGGGGTGGATGCCGCTTCGTGATCGGCCGCGTCGTCATCATCCGTCGGGGCGCTCAGCGCCTCTTCGGCATCCAGCAGCGCAAGCTCTTCTTCGAGCCGACGAATGCGCTCGTCCTGGTCGGAGATGGAGCCGATGCGCCCCAGGAACTCCGGGTCGTCATCCGGTGCGCGGGTGGCCTGCACCCGCGCCCGTCGCGCCCGGCCGACAAGCAGCCAGAGCACTCCACCGATCACGGGGAGCAGCAACACGATGACGATCCACAGCGGCTTGCTCACTCCGCGGTGCCGGGTCGGCGGCTGCACAGCACAATCGACGATGGTGTAGACCCAGAACGCGGTCGCCACCAACGCCAGAATCAACAGCACGCGGGGCACATCCCCCATCCTAGGTCGGTTCCGCGGCCCAGGGCTGGGCAGCCCCTGACCGTGCCCGGACGGCGGCACAGGTCCCGACGCCTACGATGGAGGGGTGAACGCGCGTTCCTTCTGGCTGTACACGGTGCTGCGCATCCTGTTCTTCCTTGTTCCCTTCGGCATCCTGATGCTGCTTCCCATCGGCCGGGAGTTCTACTGGCTGTCGGCGATCTTCGCGGCACTGATCGGCCTGAGCCTGTCGGTGCTGTTCCTGCGTCGACCGCTCGACGAGGTGTCAGCGTCGCTCGCCGAACGCCGGGCACGCCGCGCGGACCCGACCGACGAGCAGGTCGAGGATTCTGCGTTCGGAGGTTCCCCCGCGGAGGGCCCGGAGCAGGACGCTGCTGTGTCAGCCGGCGAAGGCCCAGAAGAGGAAAGCTCCGAAGGCGAGCGACGTTCCTGACGTCAGCGCGAGCGCGATCACGAGCTCGCGCGGCTGGCGGTAGGTCCACACGATGAGAATCGCCGGCAGCGCCAGCAGCAACGCCATCGCTGTCAACCACGCGATCGGGTAGAAGAACGCGAGATAGCCCGCGATCCCGAATGGGACGAGCACGAACACCGTGAAAAGGACCTGTGTCGCGCGACGGCCGATCACGACCGTGAGCGTGCGCTTGCCTGCGACGCGGTCCTGGTCGATGTCACGCAGGTTGTTCGCCAGGAGCACGGCGCACGCGAGCAGGCCCGCACCGACGGCCCCGAACCAGGCCTCCTGCGGCAGCGCGAGAACCTGCACCCAGGTTGTGCCGAGGGTGGCGACAAGGCCGAAGAAGATGAAGACGAAGAGCTCCCCCAGTCCGGCATAGCCGTAGGGGCGCTTGCCGCCGGTGTAGAACCAGGCGGCGAGGATACAGGCGGCCCCGACCGCGATGAGCCACCACTGCTCGGTCCGGATCGTGATGGCCAGGCCCGCCGCTCCCGCGATCGCGAAGAAGACGAGCGCGACGATCAGAACCGTGCGCGGCTTCGCTTTCCCGGCGCCGGTCAACCGGGCAGGCCCCACACGGTAGGCGTCGGTGCCGCGGATGCCGTCGCTGTAGTCGTTCGCGTAGTTCACGCCGATCTGGAGCCCGACGGCGACGACCAGGCACGCGAGCGCGATGACCCAGTGCAGCGGGCGCTCGATCAGGAGCGCGGCGCCCGAACCGATGAGGATCGGCGTGACAGCCAGCGGAAGAGTCCGCAGACGGGCCGCGCCGATCCAGTCGCGGAGGGTCGCGGGCTTGGTCTGGGCAACCGGCGAGCGGTGGTCCCGGCGCGGGTGGTTTGTCGACCCCGGGTGCGGCTTCGTGCGAGACCGCGAGCGTTTCTTCTTGGATGGTGCTGCCACGGGGAGCAATCCTAGGGCGTCGTGATCTGCTCGCGGAGCAGCATCCGGTCAGGCTTGCCCGAGGCCAGGAGCGGCATCCGGGTGAGCGTGACGAGCTCCCGGGGTCGCGCCGCCACTCCGATCTCCCGTTCGACACGGCGACGCGCCTCGGCGAACGCGTCATTCACCGGCGCGGCGGCCGAGCCCGCATCCCGTTCGATCACGACGACGGATGCCTCTCCCCAGCGGGCATCCTCGACCGGAATCACGACAGCGGCCTCAAGCCCGGGCACGGTTCGTATGACGCGTTCGACCCGGTCAAGAGACACATTGATGCCGCCGCTGACGATCACGTTGTCGCGACGCCCGGTCACCCGGAGGACACCGTCGAACGTGCCGACGTCGCCGGTCCGGTACCAGCGGGAGCCGGCGGCATCCGTGACGAAAGCCTGCGCGGTTCGCGCGTCGTCGTCGAGGTATCCGCTCGCGAGGACCGGGCCCGAGATCTGCACCTCCCCGTCCACGATCCGCACCGCCACCCGGGGAGCGGAACGCCGTCGTACACGCACCCGCCGCTGGTCTCGCTCGACCCGTACGTCCGCACGATCCGGATGCCGAGAGCGGCGGCACGGTCTGCCTCGGTGGCCGGCAACGCCTGCCCACCGACGAGGATCGCGGCAAACCCCCGCAGGCACTCGGCGACCGCGGTGTCATCAGCGGCATCCAGCAGCCGGGCAAGCTGAGCCGGCACGAGCGAGGTGTAGCGCGGTTCGTCGATTCTCGCCGCCGCCACGACAAACTCGGCGGCCGTGAACGAGGCGGGGATGACGACCGGGTCCGTTCCCGCGAGGATGCTGCGCACGAGCACCTGGAGCCCGGCGACGTAGGCCTGTTCGAGCGCGAGCACCCAGCTTCCGGCGCCGATGCGGGCCGCCGTTGCCTCGGCGCTCGCGCGCAGGGACGAGATCGGGAGGACGACGGCTTTCGGGTAGCCGGAGGATCCCGAAGTCTCGACGATCACCGCCGGCTCTTGGTCTCCTCCTGGGGGCTCGGCGAGCGCCTCGCGCAACGCGGTCATGAGCGCATCCGTGTCCCGTTTGCAGGCTGAACTCAGCCGGATCAGCCGCCGGGTCGCCTCCGCCGGCGTGTCATCCTGCGATCGGTTCGTCACGACCGGGTGTCCGACGGGCCGATCAGTAGTGCCACGGGTAGGGCGACCAGTCGGGATCGCGCTTCTGCAGGAAGGAATCACGCCCCTCAACGGCCTCGTCGGTGCCGTACGCGAGTCGGGTCGCCTCCCCCGCGAACACCTGCTGCCCGACCATGCCGTCATCGACCGCGTTGAACGCGAACTTCAGCATCCGGATTGCGGTCGGCGACTTCGTGAGGATCGTGCGCGCCATCGCGATCGCCTCCCGCTCGAGGTCGGCGTGGTCGACGACGCGGTTGACCGCACCCATCTCATACGCGCGCTGAGCCGAATACTCCTCAGCGAGGAAGAACACCTCGCGCGCGAACTTCTGGCCGATCTGCCGCGCGAAATACGCGGACCCGTAGCCCGCATCGAACGAGCCAACATCGGCATCCGTCTGCTTGAAACGCCCGTGCTCGCGGCTCGCGATAGACAGGTCGCACACGACGTGCAGCGAATGGCCGCCGCCAGCCGCCCACCCCGGGATCACCGCGATGACGACCTTCGGCATGAACCGGATGAGGCGCTGCACCTCGAGGATGTGGAGGCGTCCCGAGCGGGCCGGGTCGGGTACTGTCGCGTCATCGGCGGCGTAGGTGTAGCCATCGCGACCCCGGATGCGTTGGTCACCACCCGAGCAGAACGCCCAGCCGCCGTCCTTCGGGCTCGGACCGTTGCCCGTCAGCAGCACGACGCCGATCTTCGCGTCCTGCCGGGCGATGTCGAGCGCGCGGTAGAGCTCGTCGACGGTGTGGGGACGAAAGGCGTTGCGCACCTTGGGCCGGTCGAACGCGATGCGCGCGATCCGCCCGTCGGGCGAGACATGCGAGGTGATGTCGGTATACCCCTCGGAACCGGGTGCGGGGACCCAGGCATCCGTGTCGAACAGCTCGGAGACGCTCACGGCACCAGCCTACGCGGGCGGTCGAGGATGCCGTCAGCAGCCGTTCGCCGGGCGGTCAGCCCCCGTCCGCTTTCGCCACAGCTTCCGCGGGTAGCCTGGAAGGCCGACCGGTAGGAGAAACACGGATGCAGATCAGGACGTCGTCCGACTGGCGGGATGCTCTCCCGTTTGAGACCCCGGTGCTCGCCTCGGAGGCGATGCCCGGCGACGCGAGTCGATGCGCCCGCTGCCCCGCCGACACTCCCCCTCGTGAGCGCACGGAGCTGTGGGCGGTCAAGCACCGTCATCCGAACAACCACGCGGGTTTCGTCCGGCTGTACTGCCGCGAGCACCGGCCCGCGATCGCACCGCCGCCTCCCGCCGTCTCTTCCACGGGTCCCGCGCGGTCGCGCAAGAGTTCCGCGCCCCGCGCTCCCCGCGCGACACGCGCAACCCCGGCGGTGCCCGAGCGGGTCGCCGCCGTCTGCGGAGACTGCTTCGTCGAAGTTCCCGCGAGCGGAATCTGCGGCGTCTGCGGCGAGCGCGTCAGCTGATCGGGCTCACGCGGCGTTCTTCGCGTCGCGCCACGAGACCCACCGCTTGACGGTGTCGAAGTTCCATTCCGGGCCATCCAAGCCGAGCGTGAACAGCCGCACCCCGGCGTCGTAGAGCGCCTCCACCTCATCGGTCTCCCGCGCACCGATCTCGTTCGAGACCGTCAGGGTCGACAGGTCGCGCTGCTCCTTCTGCGCCCACTCCTCGAGCACACCGAGCTTGTGTGTCACGGCATCCGGCTTCACGAAGCTGTGCCAGATGTCAGCGTGGCGAGCCACGAGACGCAGCGTCTTCTGCTCACCGGCCCCGCCGATCATCACCGGAATCTTGCGGGTCGGTGCGGGATTGAGCACGTCCCACCGCGCTTCGATGCGCCGCATGCTCTCGGCGAGGTCATCGAGTCGTGAGCCGGCGGTGCCGAACTCATAGCCGTACTGCTCGTAGTCCTTCTCGAACCAGCCCGATCCGGTCCCGAAGATGAACCGTCCCGCAGCGCCGCCCTTGGCGCTGATGTGATCCACCGTCCGGGCCATGTCGGCCTGCAGGTCGGCGTTGCGGTAGCTGTTGCAGTTCACCAGCGCCCCGAACTCGATGCGCTCGGTCTGCTCCGCCCAGGCGCCGAGCATCGTCCACGACTCGAAGTGCGCGCCATCCGGGTCACCGGACAGGGGGTAGAAGTGATCCCAGTTGAAGGCGATGTCGACGCCGAAGTCCTCCAACCAGAGAACGGCGTCGCGAATCTGTGCGTAGCTGACGTGTTGCGGACGGACCTGCACGCCGATCCGCACGGGAGTCTCGAGAAGTGGCATGCCGCCAGCCTACGGACACCGCAGGCCGTGGGATCCGCGCGGCGGGAGGTCATCGGAGCTCAAGGCAGGCAGGATGAGGACATGGACGCCGCTGTGCACGTGCCGCTCCTTCCGCCGCTGGAGGACCTGCGCGAGAGCGCGCACGTCGTATCGCTGCCACTGGTCACGAGGTTTCGCGGCGTCGAGCACCGCGAAGCGATGCTGCTGCGCGGACCGGCAGGGTGGACCGAGTTCTCGCCCTTCGTGGAATACGACGATGGGGAGGCGAGCGCGTGGCTGGCCGCCGCAATCGACTTCGGCTGGCACAGCACACCGGTAGCCCGCCGCCGCGAGATCCGGGTGAACGCGACGGTCCCGGCCGTCGCACCGGATGCCGTGGCCGCGGTGCTGGCGCGATTCGATGGATGCCGCACTGTCAAGGTCAAGGTCGCCGAGTCCGGCGGGACACTCGCCGATGATGTCGCCCGCGTGCGCGCCGTGCGCGAAGCGATGGGGCCGCTCGGCCGCATCCGTGTCGACGCGAATGGAGCGTGGAACCTCGACGAGGCAGAGCACGCCATCCACGCTCTCGCGGAGTTCGATCTGGAATACGTCGAACAGCCCTGCACGAGCCTCGACGAGCTGCGGGAGTTGCGGCGCCGCATCCGCTACATGGGAGTGCCGGTCGCCGCCGACGAGAGCGTGCGCAAGGCCGATGATCCCCTCGCTGTCGCGCGCGCCGGCGCGGCCGACCTGCTCGTCATCAAAGCGCAGCCGCTGGGCGGCATCCACCGCGCCCTGACCCTCGTCGCCGAGGCGGGGCTCCCAGTGGTCGTCTCGAGCGCACTCGACACGTCAGTGGGACTGGCGATGGGCGCGGCCCTCGCTGCAGCCCTCCCCGACCTCGACTACGACTGCGGGTTAGGTACCGCTGCACTTCTGGCTGCCGACGTCACGACGCAGCCGCTGCGACCGGAGCACGGCACGATCCCTGTCGGCCGGCCCGAGGTCGATGAGTCCGCCGTGAACGCGTATGCCGCGCCCGCCGCTCGGCGACGGTGGTGGGAGGAGCGCCTCACGCGGTGCCACGCGCTGCTGGCGGCATCCGTCTGACGCGAGGGTCTCGGACCGGTCAGGATGCCGGGTCGACGAGAGCGATCGCGAGCTGCTGCGTGCGCGACTCTGCTCGCACCCGCAACTGGTCATAGTCGCGCCGTTCAATCGCCGCGCTGATCAGCGCGTCTTCCCAGACCGTGAGCACGAGGCGAGCGAAATCACGAGGGGGAAGCCGCAGCCGAAGGTTGTACGAACTCGCGAGATCTTCGATCATCCGCCGAACCCGGTCGATGAGACTCTCCTCCCATGCGAGGTAGGCCTGCGCCGTCTCGTCATCGCGCATGGCGCGCAACCGGATCTCGCTCATGAGCACGACGTCCAAGAGCCCCTCGACCGTGCCTTCCAGGACGTTCTGAACGAGCTCCGTGGGCGTAAGCGCCGCATCCTGAGCACGCAGTCCGTCGACGCGCGCCGAGACCGCCTCGAGTTTGCGGTCGGTGACGGCCCGCACGAGTTCGAAGA
The DNA here is from genome assembly GCF_015565955.1 of Microbacterium schleiferi. Classification (NCBI taxonomy): domain Bacteria; kingdom Bacillati; phylum Actinomycetota; class Actinomycetes; order Micrococcales; family Microbacteriaceae; genus Microbacterium; species Microbacterium schleiferi. Next base: position 2,778,518 of record NZ_CP064760.1, read on the forward strand.
ACAGCTCGTCCTTCGTGGAGAAATTGGAGTAGAACGCACCGCGCGTGAAACCCGCGCGCTCGCAGATGTCCTCGACCGACGCGCCGTCGAGGCCGGACTCGGCGAACACCTCGTACGCAGCCCGCATGAGCCGCGCTTTCGTGCGCTCCCGCCCTCGCGCTTCCTCGGGCACGATGCCGTCGATCGCTTCCAGGAAGCGACGAGCGGATGCCTCGTCTGAGGGCACGATCACATCCTCTTCTCGGTCACGGGCTCACACCCCGTGTTCAGCTTCAGTCTCGCCGCAATCGCCTACGATACACATACGTATCGGATACACCGGTGTATCGACAATTCTCCACCCGACGACCCCGGAGGAAGACCCGTGTCCACCGCTCTGTATGCCCTCGGACGATGGGCGTACCGGCATCCGTGGCGGGTGCTGGCGTCCTGGCTTCTCGTGCTGATCCTCGCCGGCGGCGGAGCCGTGCTCTTTCAGCAGGGAACCGACAACACCTTCTCGATCCCCGGCACCGAGTCCGAAGCAGGCCTCGAAGAGCTTCAGCGCACCTTCCCCGAGGTCTCGGGAACGAGCGCGCAGTTCATCGTCGTCGCGCCCGAGGGGATGACGGTCGAAGACGCTCCCTTCCCCGACGACATCGCGCAGACGATCGACGAGATCGAGGGCATCGACGGAGTCCTGGCCGTCAGCGACCCCTACGACGAGTCAATCTCGGGCCTGATCTCCGATGACGGATCGGCCGCACTCGTCCGCTTCCAGTTCGAAGGTCAAGCCTCCTCGGTCTCGGACGAGACGAAAGACCAGCTGTTCGAGATCACGGATGCTCTCCAAGCAGAGCTCCCCGCGGGCACGACGGTAGCTCTCGGCGGCGATCTGTTCTCGCAGTCCCTGCCCACCCTGTCGATCGTCGAGCTGTTCGGTGTTCTCCTCGCGCTGGTCGTGCTCATCGTCACGTTCCGGTCGTTCGTCGTGGCGGGACTCCCCCTCATCACGGCGATCCTGGGCGTCGGCTTGTCGATGGCACTGATCTTCGTTTCGACAGCCTTCGCGACCATCTCGTCGACGACCCCGATGCTCGCGCTCATGCTCGGGCTCGCGGTCGGTATCGACTACGCCCTGTTCATCATCTCCCGTCAGCAGGATGCCGTCCGAGAGGGCGTCGACCCCGAAGAGGCCGCAGCGCGCGCGACCGGAACAGCGGGCTCGGCTGTCGTCTTCGCCGGCGCAACGGTACTCATCGCACTGATCGGCCTCTCGTTTGCCAACATCCCGTTCTTGACCACCATGGGGATCGCGGCATCCGTGGCCGTGGCGATAGCCGTCGCGATCGCCGTGACGCTGACACCCGCCTTCCTCGGCTTCGTCAAGGGCCGCGTTGCCGGGTGGCCTCGGCGGAAGCCGCGCGCCCGGCGACGCGACCGAGGCGCTGCTGCGGAGGTGACGGCCCGTGCCGACAGCGACGGCGCCGCATCCGCTTCCACGGTGGCGGCGGGGAAGAAGACGAACCCGTGGGTGAAGCTTGTCACCCGGCATCCGATCGTCACCACGGTGTCGGTCGTGGCGCTTCTCGGAGCTCTCGCGATCCCCGCCGGCAGCCTCGCGCTGGCTCTCCCCAACGCCGGGATGCTGCCCGAAGACAACGAGGCGCGGCAGAGCTACGACCTGGTGGCCGAGCACTTCGGTCCCGGTGCCAACGGGCCGCTGATCATGACCGGCACGATCGTCACCTCGACCGACCCGGTCACCCTCATGCAGGATCTCGGCGACGACATCGCGACGATCCCGGGCGTGAAAGAGGTAGCGCTGGCGACCCCCAACCGCACCGCCGACACCGGAATCGTGCAGATCGTTCCGGAGACCGCGCCCGACGATCCCGCCACCGCCGACCTCGTCCGAGAACTGCGCGCCCAGCACGATCGACTTCTCGACGAATACGGCGTCGACCTGAAGGTCACCGGGTTCACGGCGATCGCCATCGACATTTCCGATCGCCTGGGCGGCGCACTCCTGCCGTTCGGCATCTTCGTCGTGGGCCTCTCCCTCGTGCTGCTGACGATCGTGTTCCGGTCGATCTGGGTTCCCATCAAGGCTGCCGCCGGCTACCTCCTCTCGGTCGCCGCCGCGTTCGGGATCGTCGCTCTCGTCTTCGAGTGGGGCGTGTTCGCCGATGCCCTCCACGTGTCCAAGACCGGGCCGGTCATCAGCTTTATGCCGATCATCCTCATGGGTGTGCTCTTCGGCCTCGCGATGGACTACGAGGTCTTCCTCGTCTCCCGAATGCGGGAGGACTACGTCCACCTGCGACGTGCTCGCGGCGGACGCGCCGACCGAGCGACCGCCATCAGTGCCGTCAGATCCGGTTTCACGGCATCCGCTCGTGTGGTCACCGCCGCCGCAGTCATCATGTTCGCGGTGTTCGCCGCGTTCGTGCCCGAAGGCGATATCAACATCAAACCCATTGCGCTGGGGCTTGCGGCGGGCATCGCGATCGACGCGTTCCTCGTGCGCATGACGCTCGTCCCCGCCGTCATGGCGCTGCTCGGACAGCACGCGTGGTGGATGCCGCGGTGGATGCATCGCGTGCTTCCGCACTTCGACATCGAAGGCGAAGCCGTGGAGCGAGAGCTCTCGCTGCGGAATTGGCCGGAGCCGAACACGACAGCCGCGGTCGTTGCCGAGGACCTCGCGCTGCACGCGTTCGGCAGACGACACGGAGGCGATACCGACGTCTTCTCGGGCGTGAGCACCCGCGTGGAGTTCGGCGATACCGTGCTCGTCGACGGTGACCCGCGAGCAACACGCGCCTTCCTGCTGGCCATCGCCGGGCGCCTGGCGCCGACGGGGGGCCGGCTCCGTGTGGCAGGCCACCTGCTGCCCGAGCGCGCCGCCTGGGTGCGTTCGCACGTCGGGGTAGCCCTCCTCGCGGATGCCGATGATCCGATCGCGGAACTCTCCCACCCGCTGCGCGGGCCCGCCCAGGTCGTCGTGATCGATGGCCTCGACAGGCTCGAGAGCGAAGCGATGCGCGACCAGGCCGCAGCGCTCCTGCGTGACGCCGCTCTCGCACGCCGCGAGCGTACGGGCGATGGGACCTCGCCCCTGACGATCCTCGCCTCGACGCAGCGTGAGGACACCGCCCTCGCGCTGATGACCGAGGCCCGCCGCATCGGTGTGAGCTCGCTCACGCTGAGCTCGCGATACGAAACGACAGTTCCCGCGCCCGCGGAGGAGCACGCATGAGTATGTCAGTCGAACGCGCCCGGAGCCGCAAGCCCATCACGTGGCTCACGATTCTCGGCGTCATCCTGCTACCGGCCGTCATCGGCGGCATCCTCGTGGTCGCCCTGTACAACCCGACTACGCGACTGGACACGATGAACGCCGCGATCGTGAACGAGGACGAACCGGTCACGATCAACGGCCAGTACGTTCCGCTGGGGCGCCAGCTCTCGGCCGGGCTCGTCGAGGGCTCGGGGGATGCCGACGGCAACCTCACCTGGACCATCTCGAACGCGGACGACGCCGCGGCGGGCCTTGCCGACGGCACGTACGCGGCGGTCGTCACGATTCCCGAGAACTTCTCCGCCGCAGCGACCTCTACACGGCCGGGCGAAACCCCCGAGCAGGCAACGATCGAGGTGACGACGGCGCCCGACAGCCTCATCGTCGATGACGCCATCACCGCTCAGATCACCTCGACCGCGGCGACTCTGACCGGGGAGCAGATCTCGACCCAGTACCTCGAGAACGTCTTCCTCGGGTTCACGACCCTCGGCGACCAGCTCGGCGAGGCAGCGGGCGGCGCTGATCAGCTCGCCGACGGCATCCAGCAGTCAGCGGACGGGTCCGCGGAGCTCGCGAGCGGGCTGCAGCAGCTCTCCTCCGGCGCCGGTCAGCTCTCGTCGGCTGCGTACGGCATCGCCGACGGCGCGAGTCAGCTTGCCGGCGGCCAGGCGACCTGGGCGGCAGGCGCCAACGAAGCGTCCGCGGGGCTGAACCAACTCGCCGGCGGAGCTAACGCTCTGGTCGCCCCGAGCCAGCAGATCGCGGGAGGCTTGCAACAGTTCGCCGATCAGGTCCAGGGCATCAGCGTGCCGCAGTCCGTGATCGATGCCGCGCAGGAGGTCGCCGACAACAGCACTCAGCTGAAGGATGATGCCGCCGCCCGGGCCGCGCAGTTGCAGCAGATCGCGGCGGATTGCTATGCGCAGAGCCTGCCTGCGAACGTGTGCGATGCCCTGCAGCAGGTCGCCGACGACGCTACGGCGGCACTGCCGACCATCGACAACATCCTCGACAACTCGCAGCAGATCGCCACCGGACTCGCGCAGATCAACGAGCTTCCTGCTCAAGTCACCGCCCTAGCCGACGGCGCGACGCAGCTGTCGGCGGGTATCGCCGGGGTGGCCAGCGGTGTCCAACAGTCCGCAGCCGGTGTCGGCAGCCTGGCAGGCGGCGCGTCGACGATCTCGTCGCAGACTTCCACTCTCGCAGCGGGAGTGTCGCAGTGGGCGAACGGCACTGACGCATGGGCGAGCGGCGCCACCCAGTCAGCTACCGGCGCCACGACTCTGAGCGACGGGCTGACACAGCTCGCCGATGGCACGACCTCCCTCGCGGACGGACTCCACACGGCGGTCGAGCAGCTCCCGTCGTACACGGATGCCGAGGCCGCGAGCCTCGCGGAGGTCGTCGCCGACCCCGTGGCGGCGGAGGGCGTTGGCTCCGACCTGTTCGGAGCATCCGCGATTCCACTGTTGACGGCGCTCGCGCTGTGGTTCGGCGCGCTCGGCTCGTTCGTCGTGCTCCGGGCCTTCCCCGCCCGCACCCTCGCCTCCCGCGCGGCCTCGCCCCTTCTCGCCCTGCGCTCGTTTGTGCCCGCCGCGGCGATCGGTGCCGTTCAGGGTCTGCTCGTGGCGGGCATCGTCCAGATCTCCGCGGGATATGACTGGGGAGACTGGTCGATCTTCGCCGGTGTCAGCATCCTGGCCGGGGTCGCCTTCGCGGCCGTGAACCAGGCACTCGTGGCCGTCTTCGGCGGCGCAGGCCGCTGGGTCGCGGCGCTCATCGGGGTGCTCGCTGTCGCAACCGGAATCGTTTCCACGGTCCCCGGTGTGCTGACGGCGATCGACGCGGTCCTGCCCATCTCTCCGGCCTACAACGCGATGCTCGGTGCCCTCACCGGCTCGGGCGGCGTGGGCGCGGGGATCGCGGGGCTCGTGATCTGGGGCGGCCTCGCCTTCGTCGCGACGATCCTCGCTGTTGCCGCACGACGGACCACGACAGCCCGCGCCATCCTCGCCTCCCCGGCTACCGGCTAGCCCGCTACCGACCTGACCGCGCCCGGAGAGCGCTGGCTCGGTGCTGGAGGGGCTGGCACCGGGTCTGGCGGGAGCCGACGCAGCCGGCGAGGGCATGTCGCCTCCGGCGCCGAAGCCGGCGCGGACTCACCCATGGATGTTCGGCAAGCCGGGCCTCACGCGGGGTGAGGTAGCGCGAGGGCCAGAATCTCAGCTCAGGCCGCTGTAGGCGTGCAGGCCCTTGAAGAACATATTCACGATCGTGAAGTTGAAGATGACGGCGGTGAACCCGACGATCGAGAGCCACGCTGAGCGAGAACCGCGCCAGCCGCGCGTCGCGCGGGCGTGGATGTATCCGGCATAGAGGACCCAGATCACGAAGGTCCAGACTTCCTTCGTGTCAAAGCCCCAGTACCGACCCCAGGCGTCGTTGGCCCAAATCGAGCCCGCGATCAGGGTGAAGGTCCAGAAGACGAAGCCCATGATCGCGAAGCGGTAGGCGAGGGATTCGAGGGCCTCGGAGCCGGGAAGAGTCCGCAGGAAACCGGGGCCGGACCGGGCAGTCGCGCCGGTACCGACGGCGGCGATCGCCCGCTGCTCGCGACGCGACTGCATGAGTTGCAGCACCGAGAGGCCGAACGCGATCGCGAACAGCGCGGTTGCCAGCGACGCGACGAAGACGTGGATGACGAGCCAGACGCTCTTGAGCGGGTCGGCCAGCGGCACGACCTCGACGTAGAAGGTGAACGGCAGCGATGCGCCACCGAGCATCAGCACGACCATGCCCGTGATGAGCGAGCCGAGGAAGCGCAGGTCGTAGCGGAAGAGCACCCCGAGGTAGACGGCGACGATCAGCACCGTTCCCGTCAAAGCGAACTCGTACATGTTCGACCAGGGAACGTGTCCAGCGACGATCCCGCGCGTGATGACACCGCCGACGTGGAACAGGAAGGCAAGCCACGTCAGGCTCGTGCCGATACGCGCCCACAGCAGGCGGGTGCGGCGACCGGGCGCGGCGTTGAGGTTGTCCTCAGCGGCCTGCCCTTCGGCGCGAAGCTCGTCGACGGCGGAGGCGGCATCCGCTGACCCGACCTCCCCGGCACCGACCGAGACGAGCTGACGCTGAGCCGAGCGGTCGACAGCCACCGCAGACCGGCGCGAGAGGTCAACGACGTACGCGATGAAGGCGAGCGCGTAGATCGCGATTGCTGTCCACACGAGGAGGAAAGAGACCGACTCGAGAGACAGCGCTGAATCGACGGGCATGGTGTCAGTTTACGTGGGCGCGCCGGCGCTGCGGTCCGCGAGAGCTGCACCATGGTCCCTGGCGAATCGCTCCACGGTGGCCGCCAGCGTCGGGTCTTCTCCGCGGGCAAGTCCCGCGTACTCGATCCGGACGTTGGCGCCCTGCACTGTCGCCTTCACCCACACGCGGCGGCGGGGGATGAACAAGGCAGCGAGCAGGCCCGCGACAGAGATCGAGGCAAATAGCAGGACCCACGTTGCTGCGGCATCCCGGTGGATCGACAGCGAGACGAACCGCTTGACCGGCTCCCCCGCGGGAGTGAGAGCCGAGTCGTCTTCAAACGTGATCGTTCCGCGTCCGCCGGGGATCTCGGCGGTTTCTCCCGGGATGAGTCGAATCGAGTCGACGCCGGTATCTCCGCCGGTGAGCCGGGTCATATCGGTGGTGTCCAACGCGTACACCGATCGGGGGATGCCGCCGTCGATGCCGAGATCACCCTCGAACACGTTGAACGTGAGCTCCGGGTAGACCAGGGCGGGCCATCCCGAGGTGAGAGCGCCGCTCTCGAGCTCAGCGACGGTCGGATAGAAGAATCCGATGAGTCCGAGCTGCTCGGGTAGCCCGTCGGGCACCTTCACCACACCGAGGGACGTGAGGTTCCGATCCTGCGGAAGGAAGGGCACGGATGCCGAGAACGCGACCTCTCCGTCGGGACCGCGGACCGTGACGGTCGGCGCGTACCCGTTGCCCATGAGGAAGATCCGATCGCCGGCGACATCGAGCGGCTGGTTGACCCGCACCTCACCCGTCGTCGCTTCCTCTCCGGCGCGCTGCGTTGTCAGACGAGCGACGAAATCGCCGGCCTGCCCCGCCCCACTCTCGTCGGGTGCGACGTAGCTGACGTCGAACTGGTCGAGGGTCAGCGCGTACGGGACGAGCGCGTTCTCGTCGACGAAGCGGCCGGGGTTGAACGACGAATAGTCCACGAGGGCGTTCGTGAAGGTATCCCCTTGGATGATGACCGTCTGCCCCGTGTAGGTGAAGCCTCCCCCAACACCGACCGCGATAAGAACCCCGACGAGGGCGCCGTGGAAGATGAGGTTCCCGGTCTCTTTCAGGTACCCGCGCTCGGCCGAGACGCTGAAGCTCGCGCCGCGGGGACGCTCGGTGTCGTAGCGCTCGGTGCGGTACCCGCTGCGGCGCAGCTGCTGCTCGGCGAGGGCGACGGCACTCTCCGCGTAGGCAGCGGGATCGGCATCGGCTCCCTCGACCAGGGTCTCGCGGTGGGTGGAGAGCCGCTCGAGTCGGGCGGGAGTGCGGGGCGGGCGTGCGCGCAACGCCTTCCAGTGGTGCTGCGTGCGCGGGATGACGCATCCGATGAGCGAGATGAACAGCAGGATGTAGATCGCCGAGAACCAGGCCGACGTGTAGACGTCGAACAGTTGCAGTCCGTCGAGGATCGGCGCGAGATCGGGGTTGTCGGTGTAGTACTGCGTGACGCCGTTCGGGTCGGCACTGCGCTGCGGCACCAGCGATCCCGGGATCGCGGCGATGGCCAACAGCAGAAGCAGCAGGAGTGCCGTGCGCATGCTCGTGAGCTGGCGCCACCCCCACCGCGCCCACCCCACGGGCCCGAGCGCCGGGGAGTTCACCCCGCCGTCGGACGACGCGGCATCCGTTGCGGCATCCGCAGCATCGGCGTGATCCGCGGGGCGAAGGGGATCGACGACAGCGTCATCAGAGCGGGAGGGGGACATTGATGAGCACCCCTGCAGCGAGATCATGAGCGTCGTCCAGACGCCGGTGAGCATGAGGATTCCGAGCAGCACGAGAAGGATGCCGCCGATGATGTTGATGGCGCGAATGTGGCGGCGCAGGAACGTGACGGCCGTGGTCGCCCAGCCCAGACCCAGTGCCAGCAACACGAACGGGATGCCGAGTCCGAGCGAGTAGGTGAGGCCCAAGATGGCCGCCCGTCCGGGGTCGCCGAGGTTCCACGACAGCGACGTGATCGCGGCGAGTGTCGGGCCGATGCAGGGAGCCCACCCGAGGCCGAGCGCAAGGCCCAGCAGCGGGGCCCCGATCAGGCCGACGTTCCCGCGCACCTGCGGTTTGATCGTGCGCTGCGCGAACCCGAACAGGCCGATGAAAACGAGGCCGAGGAGAATGATCACACCACCGAGGATGCGGGTGATGAGGTCGCCGTAGCGGATGAAGAACTGTCCGAGCGCACCGCCGAGGATCGTGATCGCCATGAACACGACCGTGAAGCCGGCGATGAACAGGGCCACTCCCCCCAGCAGCCGGCCGCGGCTCGGGACCGGCATCCCGTCAGCAGTGCGGGCCGACGTGACTGATCCGCCGATGAACCCGAGGTAGCCGGGAACGAGGGGCAGGACGCACGGCGACAGGAAGGACAGGAGGCCCGCCGCCAGCGCGATCGGAACGGCCACCCAGAGGGCTCCCCCTCCGATCAGCTCGCCGACGTTCATCCGTTCTCCGCGAGCGTTTCCTTCACGAGGGTCGTGAGGATCGACGAGCTCGAGAGGGCGCCGATGACGCGTGCCGCGACGCGGCCTTCCTGGTCGATGACGAGCGTGACGGGTGTCGCGTTCAGGGGAGTAGCTTCCGCAAAAGCGAGCTTGAGCTCGCGGTCGCCGACCGAGATGAGGCTCGGATAGCTGATGCCGTTGTCTTCGGCAAACGATCGTGCAGTCGGCGCTTGATCGGAGGTGTTGAGGCCGAGGAACGCGACATCCGGCCCTCCCACCTCCTCGTAGGCAGCCTCGAGTTCGGGGGCCTCGACGATGCACGGCGCACAGTTGGCGTACCAGAGGTTCACGACGAGCACCTGGCCCCGATAGTCCTCGCTCGTCACGGTTTCGCCTGTGTCGGTGACGCCCGAGAAGTTGAGAGGCTCAGAGCGTTGGTCGGCGGGAATCCCGACCGCTTCCATTCCGTTCGCGGCAATGAAGCCCTTGTTGTCGCCGGCGCGGTACTGCTCGGCGAGCGGATCGGATGTGCACCCCGCGAGCGCGCCGCCCAGCGCGAGGGCGCCGGTGAGCGCGAGGGCAACGGATGCCGCCCTGCGGCCGCGTCGGATCGTCATGTCACACCGCCCCGACATCGATAGCGCCGGATGCCGCAGCGGGCTCGACGTAGTCAACCTCGACCCATCCGTCCCCGGAGCGCTCGAAGCTCGTCACGCTCGAGAGGGCGCAGCGGCGGTGCCGCGGATCATGCTGGGTCGGCAGGCCTGCCACCGCAAGGTGGGTGACCCAGATCGGTAGCTGGTGGGAGACGATGACGACATCGCCGTCGTCGGCCTCGCCCCAGGCATCCGTCATCGCCGCATCCATGCGGGCGACAACCTGCGCGTAGGGCTCGCCCCAGCTGGGCACCGCGGGACGGGCGAGGTAGCGCCAGTTCAGCGGGTTCATGAGGGCCCGCTTCATCCGCTTGCCTTCGAAGACATTGGTCGGCTCGATGACCCGTTCGTCGGTCGTGGCGCGCAGGCCGAACCGGTCGATGAAGGGCTGCGCCGATTCCTGGGCGCGCTGGAGCGGGGAGACGATGAGTGCGGACAGTGGGCGCTCGAGCCCACTGATCCAGGCTGCAGCCTGCTGGGCCATCTGGCGCCCGTCTTCGCTCAGGCCGTACCCGGGGAGCCGTCCGTACAGGACCCGATTCGGGTTGAAGACCTCCCCGTGACGCACGAGATGGACACGGTCAGCGGGCACGTTCCCAGTCTACGTGGGGGTTGTCTTTGCGCGGGCTGAGAGCGCCAGCTGCTCAGTCGGCAGACGGTTCGGGATCGTTCGCACGGCGGGCTGCCAGCAGCGCACGGATCCGGACGACGAGGAACCAGGCGACACCGACCACGACCGCGGCGATCACGACGTACTGCAAGATCTCCGCGTACCGTTCGATGACAGGCCACGCCTCGCCCAGCAGGAATCCGGCAAGAACGAAGATGGTGTTCCACAGGGCGCTCCCGGCAACCGTCAGCAGACCGAACTTCCACAGCGGCATCCGAGTGACCCCCGCCGGGATCGAGATCAGACTGCGGAAGATCGGCACCATCCGACCGAAGAAGACCGCCTTGCCGCCGTGACGGTGAAACCACGCGACGGTGCGGTCGATGTCGTCGGGACGCAGCAGCGGAACCTTCGCCGCGATCGCGCGAAGCCGGTCGACACCGAGCCACGCTCCGATCCCGTAGAGCAGGAAGGCTCCCGCGAGTGAGCCGAGCGTCGTCCAGATGAGCGCCTCGGCGAGCGAGAACGACCCACGGCTGGCTGACAGACCCGCCATCGGGAGGATGACCTCACTCGGTAGCGGCGGGAAGATGTTCTCGAGCGCGATCGCGAGACCGGCACCTGCCGGTCCGATGATCTCCATCAGCGAGACCGACCAGTCGACGAGTTGCGTCAGCCAGGAGCCGTCTGGTGTCGGGGTGTGCACGCCGCCACGGTACGGGGGCCAGGTTACGAAGGCCTGGGCGGAGGCTGTGTGCGCCGCGCCTCGTTAGGTACCGGCCCAGACCAGGACGGCACCGACCAGCCAGAGGGCGACGATGAGAACGAAGGCCGTGAGCGGAATCCAGAACGCGATCCGGCGCAGCACGATCATGACGATGGTGCCGGCGAGCGCGACGAGGAAGACGACCCACGGCGAGAGGACGGCAAACCAGATGCCGGTGCTCATGACGGCGAAGTTGCACCCGGTAGCCCCGCACGAGTCCGAGGCGAACGAGAGGAAAGCGCCGAAGACGGATGCCGTCACGGCTACCCCGGCCAGCAGGAGGATCAGCACGATCGAGACGATCAGATCCGCCCATCGGATGGGGCGTCGGGCCTTGCGTGGCCGCGGAGCCACCGGCGCCGCGGACTCTGACGCGTCGCCCTCGGGCGCATCGGGAACGGCATCCGTCTCACCCGGCACCTCAGCGTGCTCGGCCCGCGGCGGATCCTGCACGCGGAACGTGCTGGGATCCATGCGGAAGACGGGATCTTTCGGGTCGGTCACGGGCCCATCCTAGGGCGCTGGGGGTTACCACCGCACGGGCCCGTAGACTGGGCGCTCGTGAGTGAACGCGTCCTGGTGAACCAGCTGAAGCATCTGCCCGCGGGCGCCGTCTCCGTTTCCGGATGGGTCGAGACGGTGCGCGATCAGAAGAAGGTGCAGTTCGTCATCTTGCGCGATGAGACCGGCGCGGTGCAGCTGGTCAATCCTGCCACCCGCGAGCTGGCGGAGGATGCCGACGATGCTGCGCGCGCGGCGCTCGCCCTGACCGAGACGATCTCGGCGATGTCGACCGGCACGTTCTTGACCGTCACGGGCGAACTCAAGCACGACGAGCGCGTGAAGCTCGGCGGCGTGGAGATCAAGATCGGCGCGCTCGAGATCGCTGCCGCATCCGACCCCGAGACGCCGATCGCCGCCGACAGCGGGCTCGACAAGCGGATGGACTGGCGCTTCATCGACCTGCGTCAAGCCCGCAACAACCTCATCTTCCGCGTGCAGACGACCCTCGAGCACGCGATGCGCACGTACTGGATCGAGCGCGACTACATCGAGATCCACTCCCCCAAGCTCATGTCGAGCCCGGCAGAGTCGCGCGCCGAGCTGTTCTCCCTCGAGTACTTCGGCGACCAGACCGCGTACCTCGCGCAGAGCCCGCAGCACTTTAAGCAGATGGCGCAGGCCGCGGGCTTTGGCAAGGTGTTCGAGATCGCCGACGCGTTCCGCGCAGACCCCAGCTTCACGAGCCGCCATGCGACCGAGTTCACCTCGATCGATGCCGAGATCAGCTGGGTCGACTCCCACGAGGACGTCGCCCGGATGCAGGAGGAACTGCTCCAGACCGCGATCCAGGCCGTCAAAGACAAGCACGGGGCGGAGATCGAGGAGCTCTTCGGGCTCGAGGTCACGGTTCCGGCCCTGCCGTTCCCGCGCATTCCGCTGGCTGAGGCCCGCGAGATCGTCGCCTCCCGCGGCTACGAGATCCCCCGCGCCGACGGCGACCTCGATCCCGAGGGCGAGCGGCAGCTGTCGGCCTACGTGAAGGAGACGTACGACCACGACTTCGTCTTCGTCACCGACTACCACCCCGAGATCCGCCCGTTCTACCACATGCGCGATCCCGAGACCGGGATGACCAAGAGCTACGACCTGCTCTACCGCGGCACCGAGATCACCACCGGCGCGCAGCGCGAGCACCGCGTCGAGGTTCTCGAGGCGCAGGCGACGGAGAAGGGTCTGGATGTCGCGGGGCTGGAGCACTACCTCGACTTCTTCCGCTACGGCGTTCCGCCGCACGGCGGGTTCGGCATGGGCCTCGCACGCCTGCTCATGCTGCTGCTGGGCGAATCGTCGATCCGCGAGGTCACGTTCCTCTTCCGCGGTCCCACCCGCCTGGCTCCCTGAGCCCCCACCGTCTCGCACCCAGAAGGCCCCGCATCCGTCACCGGACGCGGGGCCTTTGGCTCGTAGAGTCACGCCTACGCTGGGAGCATGACCGCGGCTTCGGCATCCGATCTTCCTTCCCTCATCCCCGACGGGACGTACAACTTCCGCGACATCGGTGGCCTGCCCCTCGCCTCTGGCGACGACACGCGCACCGGCGTGCTGTACCGATCGGATGCCCTCAGCGCTCTGACCCCTCTCGGACTCGAGCAGTTGGCCGCGACCGACATCGAGGTCGTCGTCGACTTTCGGACCGCGATGGAGCAGCAGATGGCGCCGGACCGGCTTCCTGCATCGCGGCACCTGCAGACCGTGCAGCTCGGGGTGCTCGAGGGGGCGATGGCGGGATGGCGCAGGAGGTGCTGAAGTCGGCATCGCAGGCGGATGACCCCGAGGCGACATCGCGCGCCATCGAGACGGCGCTGGCCCAGATCCCCTCCCTGTCGGATCTGTACATCTCGATGCTCGAACACGGCGCCAGCGCTTTCGCGGAAACCGCACGCAGGGTCGCCGTGTCCGAGGGAGCAGTTCTCGTGCACTGCACGGCGGGCAAGGATCGCACCGGCGTCGCGATCGCCCTGATTCTCGAGGCCGTCGGTGTCGAACGAGCAGCGATCGTCGACGACTACGCGGCCTCGGAGCGCAACCTCGCCGGCCCGTGGACCGAGCGCATGTTCGGGATGCTCCAGGCCATGGGCCTCCCGCGCACCCCTGCGCTGGACGACCTCGTCGCCGCGACCCCGCCCGCCGCGATCATCACGGCACTGGAATGGGTCGACGCTCATCACGGCGGCGCCGCACACTACCTGCGTTCGGGCGGACTCACGGATGCCGAACTCGACGCCCTCCGGCGCCGGCTCACCTGAGCTCGCAGAGCCGCCGCGGCTAGATGACGAAGTCGACGGCGTGACGCGAGGCCACGACGCTGCGGATGTAGCCCGCAACCTCTTCGTGGGCCGGATGCACCTGGTACGCCTCCAGGGAGTCGAGGTCATCGACATCCATGATGAGGACGACATCCGCGTTGACATCTGGATACTCGCTGTTCGCGCCTGCCGACAGAGCCCGAATCTCGGGAACGACCCCGACCAGAGCGTTCAGTCGCCGCGCAACCTCGGCTGCGTGCTCCGCGCGCGTGGTTGCATCGCCGGCAGCCATCGTCCACATCACGACATGGCGCAGGGTCATCGCGACACCTCCGAGGTTCGCGACGCGGCATCCGCGTGGCGCAGCGCCGTGCTCAACCGTGCGGCGTCCAGACGCCAGTGGGCGTGGAGGTCGCCGTCGATCAGCACGACAGGGATCTTCTCCCACCACAGCTCCGACAACGCCGGGTCATCATCGATCGAAAACTCCTCGACGGTCACCGCGTCAGCCTGCTCCTCGGGAAGTTCGGCGAGAACGTGGTCGATCACTCCGCGCGCGACGTCACAGAGATGGCAGCCGTCGCGGCCGATGAGGGTCACTGTCGTCACGGTCCCATCGTAGGTGGACGCTAATCCTCCGAGCCTCCTGTGTCCCTCGCTCTCGGTTTGGGGGCCCACCACCTGCGCCCCGTAGCGTGGGGGAATGCCCGAAGGGAGAACCGATGCGTGACCTGCGCCTGAACGAGTGGCAGAGCACCCCCGACGTTGTCGACGCGACGACAGCGACCCTCGGCCCCTGGCTGACATTCGCGATCGCGGTGGTCGTCGCCATCGTCGCCGCGCTCGTGCTGACCATGATCGTCTCGGGGATCGTGAAGCTCGCACTCCGCCGACGCTCGTGGGGGCAGAGCTTCGTGCGCTACGCGCGGCGGCCGTTTCGCACGATCATCCTGATCATCGCCCTGTGGATCGCGGTCGATCGCTACTTCCCCCTGGGGCTTGCCGGTGGGGATGCCGCCGACAATGCCGCGTGGGATGCCGTCATCGACCGCGCCGCGGCCATCGGCTCCATCGCCGCGGCGGCATGGCTCCTGATCGAACTCGTGCGATTCGCGACCGAAATGGCCCTCGGCCACTACCGGATCGACGTGCCCGACAACCGGGTCGCTCGACGCATCCGCACCCAGGTCCTCATCCTCAGACGCGTCGCAGTGGTCATCATCGTCATCCTGGCGATCGGTGCAGCGCTGCTGACCTTCCCCTCGATCCAGGCGTTCGGCGCCAGCGTCCTGGCGTCCGCCGGTATCGCCTCCATCGTCGCGGGCCTTGCAGCACAGTCCGTGCTCGCAAACATGTTCGCCGGCATCCAATTGGTCTTCAGCGAGGCACTGCGGGTCGATGACGTCATCGTCGCCGATGGCCAGTGGGGTCGCGTGGGCGAGATCACCCTGAGCTACGTCGTGCTCGACCTGTGGGATGACCGCCGCCTCATCCTGCCGTGCACGTACTTCACGACCACGCCGTTCGAGAACTGGACGCGCAAGGGCAGCGAACTGCTGGGAGCTGTCGAGCTCGACGTGGATTGGCGCATCTCCACCGCACGCATGCGCGAACATCTGCAGCGCGTTGTCGGGGAGACCGCTCTGTGGGACGGGCGCACGGCGGTGCTGCAGGTGACCGAAGCTACCGGCGGATTGGTGCGGGTACGCATCCTGGTCACCGCCGCCAACGCGGGAACGCTGTTCGACCTGCGCTGCCTCGTACGCGAAGAGATGGTCGCCTGGGTGCGCCGCACCAACCCCGACGCGCTCCCGGTGCAGCGGATTCTGGTCACGCAGCCGGCCGAGGCCACCGAAGCCGAGGACACGAACACCGGCGCGGTCGAGGGCCTGTTCTCGGGAAGCGCACAAGGAGACGCACGGGCGGCGCAGTACACGAACGCCATCCCGGTCCAAGACGACGGCTCGGATGACGCCGAGGGCGACACGGAAGACACTCGCCAGGAGTCACCGAAGTAGGAGAAATCAGTGAGGTAGGACGATTCAGCCCACACTGTCCTACCTCGGTGAGAACGCCTTCCTCCGCGCGCGCGATGCGGGGACCTGGATGCCGTCAGTGGCGCCCACACAAACACGAAGCGCCCGTCCAGAGGACAGGCGCTTGGTGTGGCTGCCGCAACTTACTTCTTGTTGCGGCGCTGGTGGCGAGTCTTGCGAAGCAGCTTGCGGTGCTTCTTCTTCGCCATGCGCTTGCGGCGCTTCTTGATGACAGAACCCACGGAGAACCTCACAATGTCGGGGTCTGGGCGTCGAACGCGGCGTGCGTTCTCGCCCGGGAACGGGCATGAATGGAAAAATGCCTCGGATCAGTCTAGCCGACGTCGGCGATGGGACGCTGAAGGGCAGCTGTCACCGCCGACTCGGGCACACGGTAGCTGCGTCCGAAACGCACCGCCGGCAACTCACCGCTGTGCACCAGCCGATAGACGGTCATCTTCGAGACCCGCATCAGGTCTGCGACCTCCGCGACGGTCAGGAAGCGCACATCTGGCAGCTCTGCCATGGCTTCCCCTTTCCACACCCAGCCGACCGGCGCGACCGACCGGCGGTAGCGAACACTCTAGAGCCTGCGCGAGACGCGTGTAAACCGGTGTGACTTCTGTGACGTGAGTGGTTAGCGGCCGGGGAGCTTCCGCCAGGCGTTGGCAACGGCGTAGCGAGCGGATGCCGCCGCCCGGCCCACCGCTTCGGCGGCGTGCGCCGCCGAGTCAGACAAAGCCACCGGCAGCTCGATCTCGAGGTCGTCCTCGGTTGTGAGGAAAGGCACCAGCCAATCGTCGACTTCATCGAGAGGCTCGGGCGACAGGCTGTAGTAGCGGTGCTGCCCTTCCTCTCGAACGGACACGAGATGGGCATCCCGGAGCACCTTGAGATGCTTGGAGACCGTGGGTTGACTCACGCCGAGTTCACTCACGATCTGGGACACGCTCGTGCCCGAGTCGGACTCGGACTCGCGCTCCAGCAAGAGCCGCAGGATGTCGCGCCGGGTACCGTCCGCGATCACGTCGAAGATGTCCGCCATGTGTTTAGGGTAGTCGCGCCCGCGGCCGGCAGTAGCATGAGGAAGCGATCCGGCCGAGCAAGTCACCGAGCACAACACCAGGGAGGGTGGGGATGTCCGAAGGCGTGCGTGCAACGCCGCATCCCCTGCGCACCCTCGGTCACCGCCTGTTCGAACTGTTTCGTACCGTTGCGCAGAACTCGCCGTCGCGGTTCGCGATCTTCGTATTCGTCGGCCTGATTCTCATCTTCACGGGGCTCTTCTCGCTGCCGATCGCCTCGGCAACCGGTCAGGTGACGCGCTTCGCGGATGCCCTGTTCACGGCCGTTTCCACGATCTGCGTGACGGGCCTGGCCACGGTGAACATGGCCACCCAATGGTCGCCGTTCGGTCACGTCCTCATCTTCATCGGCGTCCAGATCGGCGCCATGGGCGTGCTGACCCTGGCATCGATCCTCGGTCTGGTGATTTCGCGGCGACTCGGTCTGCGCGCGAAGCTGCTCGCAGCCGGCGACACGAACCCGCTACGCAGCCACGGCGGACCCGTCAACGAGAGCCAGACGGTTCGCCTGGGAGATATCGGCGCCCTGCTGCGCGTCGTCGCCCTGTCAACACTCGTGATCGAGCTCGTCGTCGCCATCCTGTTGTACCCCGGGATGCTGGCTTCGGGCATCGAGTGGAACGTCGCCCTCTGGGAGGCACCGTTCTACGCGGCGATGGCGTTCACCAATACGGGATTCACTCCCAACGTTGAGGGAGTCGGCGCCTTCGCCGACAACTACTGGGTCCTCACGGTGCTGATGGGCGGGGTCTTCCTCGGATCGATCGGCTTCCCCGTCATCTTCGCGCTGCGCCGCGAACTGTGGCACATCAGGCGCTGGCCGCTGCACACCAAACTCACGCTCATCACGACGACGACCCTGTTCGTGCTCGGCGGGCTCGTCTTCCTGGGGTTGGAGTTCAACAACCCGGCAACTCTCGGCAGCCTCGACGCCGCAGACACGACGATGCAGTCGTTCTTCCTCTCGGCGATGACGCGCTCGGGCGGATTCTCCGTCCTGAACATGTCGGAGCTGAACGGGTCGAGCCAGATCGTGGCGATGATGCTCATGTTCGTCGGCGGCGGATCGGCCTCCACCGCCGGCGGGATCAAGGTCACGACCCTCGCCGTCATCGCCCTCGCTGTGTGGTCCGAGGCAAAGGGCCGCAACTCCACGCAGGTCTTCCGCCGCCGCATCCCGAGCGACGTCCTTCGCGTCGCGCTCTCGGTGCTCGCGTGGGGATCGACGATCGTCGCGGTCTCCACCGTCATCATCCTGCAGATCACGAAGGCGGATGTCGCCTCGGTCCTGTTCGATGTCATCTCGGGCTTCGCGACGGTTGGTCTCTCGACCGGGTTGACCGAGACCCTGCCGGAGTCGGCCAAATACGTCCTCGCCGTGACGATCGTCATGGGGCGCGTTGGTACAGTGACACTCGCCGCGGCCGTGGCCGCGACATCCCGTTCGCAGCTGTATTCGCTGCCCGTGGAAAGGCCCATCGTTGGTTGAGCGCATCCGGAGCGACTCCCCCGTCCTCGTCATCGGACTCGGACGGTTCGGCGCCGCCTGCGCCGGGGAACTTGACCGTCTCGAGCGCGAAGTCCTCGCGATCGACGAGAGTCTCGAGCTCGTGCAGAAGTGGTCGGAGCGTGTCACGCACACCGTGCAGGCCGACGCGCGCAACATCGATGCGCTCAAGCAGATCGGCGCGCAGGAGTTCCAGGTCGCGGTTGTCGCGGTCGGTTCCTCGATCGAAGCGTCAGTGCTGATCACCGCGAACCTCGTGGATCTGAAGGTGCCGCAGATCTGGGCGAAGGCGGTGTCGCAGTCGCACGGCAAGATCCTCGCGCGTGTGGGCGCCAACCATGTCATCTACCCCGAACGCGAAGCCGGCGAGCGCGTCGCTCACCTCGTGAGCGGACGGATGCTGGACTTCATCCGCTTCGACGACGACTTCGTGCTCGCCAAGATGTACCCGCCGAAGTTCATCCGCGGCGTTGGCCTGAACGAGTCGGGTGTGCGCTCGAAGTACAACGTCACCGTCGTCGGCGTCAAAAGCCCCGGCAAGCCGTTCCGCTACGCCGAGGCGAACACCGTGGTGACCAATCACGACCTCATCATCGTGTCGGGCACCAACAGCGACATCGAGCGCTTCGCCGCCCTCGACCGGTAGTCCGCTCCTCAGGCTCACCTCGTGCGCGAGGGGTCGCAACACGCCGCATCCAGGCGCGAGCAAGCGGCGTGTTGCGACCCCTCGCGTGAGGGCCCAGCGTCAGCGCAGTTGGGCGAAGGCCTCGACGCGATCGGTGGGACCGACGATCAGGATGCTGTCGCCGTGACCCAGCACCGTCTCGTTGTCGGCGTTCATCCAGGTCTCGTCGGCGTGCTTGAAGGCGGTCACGGTGACACCGTGCTTGCGGCGGAGCGTCGTCTGGCCGAGCGGTGTTCCGACGATGAGGTCGGGGGTCGTGATCTTGGCAAGCGAGTATCCGGGCTCGATCTCGAGGTAGTCCTTGGCGGCGCCGCGAACGAGGTGGGCCACGCGCCGCCCCATGTCCTTCTCGGGATAGATCACCCGGTGCACGCCGAGCTGCTCAAGGATACGACCGTGCTGGTCGTCGACGGCCTTGGCCCAGATGACGGGAACCTTCAGCTGGATGAGCAGGGATGCCGTGAGGATGGATGCCTTGAGGTCCTGGCCGATGGCGATCACGACGCGGTCGAACTCATCGACCGCGAGCTGACGCAACACTTCCTCTTTCGTTGAGTCGGCACGCACGACCTGCGTCAGCTCGCCGTTGTGGGACTGCACGAGGTCTTCGTCGGTGTCGATCCCGAGCACCTCGGTGCCGGCTGCCATGAGCTCTTTGGCCAGGGAGCTGCCGAAGCGACCGAGCCCGATCACCGCGACGGAGTCCGCCTCGGCGATGCGTCGCGAGGAGTCGGCGAAGAGCGCGAACCTAGCCAATGGCGGGCCTTTCCTTGGGGAGTTCATACAGGATGCGGCGTTCACGCAGCGCGAGCGCCGAGCCGAGGGTGAGCGGACCGAGCCGGCCGAGGAACATGAGGATGACGAGGACGATATCGCCGCCCGGTGGCAGGTCAGCCGTGATGCCGGTGCTCAGTCCGACCGTAGCGAACGCGGAGACGACCTCGAAGAGGATCTCATCCAGACCCCGTCCGGTCATGATCATGAGGGTGATCGTCGCGATCATCACGGCACCGAGAGCGACGAGGACGACGGTGATCGCCTGCCGGTGAACGGCCCGCGACAGGCGCTTGCCGAAGACGTTGACGGCAGCCTCACCGCGCAGCTCCGTCCACATGATGAAGAACAGCACAGCGAACGTCGTGACTTTGATCCCGCCGGCGGTGCCGGCCGGACCGCCCCGATGAACATCAGCACGTCCATCCCGAGCCAGGTCTCGTCGTGCATCAGGCCGATGTCGACCGAGTTGAAGCCTGCCGTTCGGGTCTGCACCGAGTGGAAGAAGCCCATCAACACGCGATCGGCCGGCGGATACGTGCCGAAGGTGCCCTCGTTGGACCACTCGAGAACCGTGATGTACACGGTTCCGGCCACCAGCAGCACCGCCGTGCCCCACAGCATGACGCGCGTGTTCATGCTCCAGTGCAGCGGCTTGCGGAACTCCTTGCGCAGTTGGAGAAGGACCGGAAAGCCCAGACCGCCCAGGATCACCGCGCCGCAGATCGGCAACACGATGAACGGGTCGGCGGCGAACGGGATGAGGTTGTCGCTGTAGAGGGCGAATCCGGCGTTGTTGAACGACGAGACCGCATGGAACAGGGCGTGCCAGGCAGCCTCACCGATGCCGTACCCGTAGTGGAACAGGAACCGCGGAAACAGGAAGACGAAGACAACGGCCTCGATCGCGAGCGACATGAGCACGATGCCGCGTACGAGACCCTTCACGTCGCGGGTCGAGAGTGCCCCCGCTTCGGCTGCTGCCGTCATCCGCGCCCGCACGCTGAACCGGCGGGCGACGAGCAAACCGACGAGGGACGCGAAGATCATGATCCCGAGGCCGCCGAGCTGAATGAGCAGCATGATGACAACGAGCCCGAAGCCGCTCCAGTGCGTGGCCGTGTCAAGGACCGTGAGGCCGGTGACGCACACCGCCGACGTCGCGGTGAACAGCGCATCCACGAAGCGTGTGCCGCGACCGTCAGCCGCCGAGATCGGGAGGAAAAGGAGCACTGTTCCCGCAAGAACGGCACCGGCGAAGCCGAACACGATCACCTGCGCGGGGTGGGGTCGCCACCAGCCGCGTCGTCCGGGCGTCCTCATCGCTGCGCGCCCGCCTCTGAAGGGGAGACCGT
The DNA here is from genome assembly GCF_015565955.1 of Microbacterium schleiferi. Taxonomy (NCBI): domain Bacteria; kingdom Bacillati; phylum Actinomycetota; class Actinomycetes; order Micrococcales; family Microbacteriaceae; genus Microbacterium; species Microbacterium schleiferi. Next base: position 2,799,841 of record NZ_CP064760.1, read on the forward strand.
CATGTCACCACGCAGTCACGATCGAGACGCAATCACGATCGAGAAGCATACGCCTCCACGCCGCCACCATCGATCGGTTTGCCGAGCCAGCGAGTCACCTCGTGCGTGAGGGGTCGCAACACGCCGCTGCGTCGTGCGCGCGTGCGGCGTGTTGCGACCCCTCGCGTGGGACAGCAGCGTCAGGAGCCGGCAGCGAGCTCGCGCGACCGGGCGAGCGCCGCATCCGTCGCCCGCCCGAACAGTGCACTGAGATCGGCGTCTTGGAGCACAGCGATCGCCCGCTCGGTCGTGCCCTTCGGGCTCGTGACCTGCCGGCGCAGTTCCCTCGGGTCCTCCCGGATGCCTCCAACAGCGCACACGCTCCCACGAACGTCTGCTCGACGAGAAGGCGCGCCTGGTCGGGCGTGAAGCCCTTGTGCTCGGCGGCACGGGCGAGTTCCTCGATGAGGAGGTACACGTAGGCGGGCCCGGACCCGGAGATCGTGCCGAGGGCGTCGATCTGCTCCTCGTCGAGGTCAACGACGACACCGACGGTCTCGAACAGCCCCCGCACCGTCGCACGATCCTCGGCGCTGGCGCGAGATCCCGCCGCGAGGCCCGTGACGGCGCGACCGACCAGAGCCGGCGTGTTCGGCATGGATCGCAGCACGGCGACGCCATCCGGCAGGAGCGCCTCGTACGTCGCCGTCGTCACACCCGCCGCAAGACTGACGACGATCGCGTCGGGGCGCAGCGCTGGGGCGATCTCACGGAGCAGGTCGGGAACCATCGCGGGTTTGACCCCGACGAGAACGACATCGGCTTCCGCAGCCGACATCCGATTGCGCTCGGGGTACTCGTCAAGCGCGTAGCTGCGGATACCGGGGATGTCGGCGAGGAGAGCCGCCTTCTGTCCCGACCGGTTGGTGGCGATGACATCTGCCGACCCGGATGCGGCGACGCCGCGGGCGATCGCGCCTCCCATCGAACCTGCTCCGAGGACGGCGACGACGAGGGAGGGTGCGTGCGATGCCATGGCGCCATCCTAGGCGCGCAACTTCTGCCAATTTTCACGCTCGGCGTCTCCCCTCCCGGGGTGGGGGCGGGCTATCGTCGGAGGAGTCGGCGCATCGGACGCGCCGCGCCGGCCTGGGTCACTCCAGAACCAGAGCCACTCGAGAACCAAGGATCCGCTATGACGCTTTTCGACGGCATCGCCTCCCGCACGATCGACACTCCCCGCCTCGCCGTGAACATCCTCGAGCGCACCGATGACGACCCGGCGACGCCCGCCGATCGCACCATCGTGTTCGTGCACGGGAACGTCTCGTCGGCGCTGTTCTGGCAGGAGACCATGCAGGATCTGCCGTCCGACCTTCGCGTCATCGCGATCGATCTGCGCGGCTTCGGCGGAACCGAGAACCTCCCGGTGGATGCCACCCGCGGTGTCCGCGACTTCAGCGATGACGTGTTCGCGGCGATGGAGGCTCTCGGCATCCCGACCGCCCACTTCGTCGGCTGGTCCATGGGCGGTGGCGTCGTGATGCAGTACGCACTCGACCATCCCGTCCTGAGCCTCACGCTTCAGGCACCGGTCTCTCCCTACGGGTTCGGCGGCACTCGACGTGACGGCACCCGCCTCACCGACGACGACGCCGGCACGGGTGGCGGCGGCGGAAACCCGGACTTCGTCGAGCGGCTCACCGCCGGCGACACCAGCGACGAGGCACAGACCTCCCCCGCAGTGTCTTCCGCTCCGGCTACGTTGCCCCGGGCTACAGCAGCGAGCACGAGGACGTCTGGGTCGAATCGATGCTCACCACCTCGACCGCAACGGGAAACTATCCCGGTGACGGCGTGCCGAGCGAGAACTGGCCCGGGTTTGCCGCGGGCACGATGGGCGTGCTCAACACGATGGTGCCCCAGTACTTCAACACCTCGTCGATCGTCGAGCTCGAAACCAAGCCGCCGATCCTCTGGGTGCACGGCACGGCCGATGCGATCGTGTCGGATGCCTCGTTCTACGACCTGAACCACCTCGGCGCTCTCGGCATCATCCCGGGGTGGCCGGGCGAGGATGTCGCTCCGGCGCAGCAGATGGTCTCGCAGACTCGTGACGTGCTCGAGGCCTACGCGGCCGCGGGCGGGCATGTCGAAGAGCTGAGCCTGGAGGGTGTGGGGCATTCGCCGCACCTCGAGCGCCCCGTCGAATTCCGCCACGCGCTGCTGCAGGTCATCGGCTACATCGGGCAGCCTCCGACGTCGCTTCCCGCGACCGAGACGATCATCCTGCGCTCCGCCGACTGACCGTCTCGGCCGGCCCCGAGACGGGCCTAGACTCTCGCGCATGAGTGCATCGGGCGGTAACCGCGCCATCATTGCGGCGTTCCTCGCGAACATGGGGATCGCGCTGTCGAAGTTCGCGGCGTGGTTCTTCTCCGGATCCGCATCGATGCTCGCCGAGGCGATCCACTCGGTCGCCGATTCGGGCAACCAGCTGCTGCTTCTGCTGGGCGGGCGGCAGTCGCGGCGCGCGGCGGATGCCGAGCATCCGTTCGGCTACGGCCGCGAGCGCTACGTGTACGCCTTCGTCGTCTCGATCATCCTGTTCTCGGTCGGCGGGCTGTTCTCGATCTACGAGGGCGTCGACAAACTCACGCATCCCCACGAGCTCGAGAACGTGTGGTTGCCCGTCCTCGTCCTGTTCATTGCGATCGGCCTGGAGTCGTATTCGCTGCGAACTGCCGTGCATGAGAGCAACCTCGTGCGCGCCAAAGGGCAGTCGTGGGTCTCGTTCGTGCGCCATGCGAAGGCGCCGGAGCTGCCGGTCGTTCTGCTCGAGGACGTCGCGGCGCTGACGGGCCTCGTCTTCGCCCTGTTCGGAGTGGGCATGACGTGGCTGACGGGTAACCCCGTCTTCGATGCCATCGGCACCCTCATGATCGGCACGCTGCTGATCCTGGTCGCGATCACGCTCGGCATCGAAACCAAGAGCCTGCTCGTCGGCGAGGGCGCCACACGCGCCGACCGGGACCGCATCGTCGCCGCGATCGACAGCGGCGACGAGATCGAGCGCGTCATCCACCTGAAGACGCTCTATCTCGGCCCCGACGAGCTCATGGTCGCCGGCAAGCTCGGGTTCACCTCCGACAAGACGCTCGGCGAGGTCGCCACCGACATCGATGCCATCGAGGCCCGCATCCGGGAGGTCGTCCCCATCGCCCGTGTCATCTATTTCGAGCCCGACATCTACCACGCCCCGACCGATCCGGCTTCGGATGCCGTGACGGCCGAGGTCTCGGCATCCGACCGCACCGATGCTCGTCCCTGAGGGAGGCCGACATGGAATACTGCATCTTCACCGAACCGCAGCAGGGCTTCTCGTATACGCAGCAGCTGGCAAGCGCGCAAGCGGCAGAGCGGCTCGGGTTCGACGGCTGGTTCCGGTCTGATCACTACCTCGCCATGGGCGAGGGTGACCCGCTTCCCGGTCCCACGGATGCCTGGACGACTCTTGCGGGACTAGCTCGCGAGACAGAGCGGGTGCGCCTGGGTACTCTCGTCTCCCCCGTGACCTTCCGCCACCCCGGGATCCTCGCGATCCAGGTCGCGCAGGTCGATGAGATGTCAGGCGGACGCGCTGAGCTCGGCCTCGGGGCCGGATGGTTCGAGCGCGAGCACGAGGCCTACGGCATCCCGTTTCCCGGGCGGCGATTCGACCTGTTCGAAGAGCAGCTTGAGGTGATCACGGGACTGTGGCAGACCCGCGAGGGCGAGGCGTTCCAGCACGAGGGCCGCGCCTACCGGCTGACTGACTCACCGGCACTTCCCAAGCCCGTGCAGCAGCCGGTTCCGATCATCATCGGCGGTGGTGGCCCGCGGCGCACACCCGCGCTGGCGGCGCGGTTTGCCACCGAGTTCAACATCGGCTTCCAGCCCGAGGATCGGGTTGCCGAGGCCTTCGACCGCGTTCGTCAGGCGTGCGTCGAGGCGGGGCGGGACCCGGCATCCCTCACGCTATCGGTGGCCCTCCCGACGGTGGTCGGTCACGACGATGCGAGCCTGAACCGGCGCCTCGCGGCGATCGGCCAGCAGAGGTCCGGCGACGAGAGCGCTGCGATGTTCTTCGGCGGTCCGGACGAGATCGTTCCCAAGGTCGAGCGCCTGGCCGCGCTCGGCGCCACCCGCATCTACTTCCAGCAGGTGAATCTGACCGACCTCGACCAGCTCGATGAGCTCGGAGCCAGCATCCTTCCCCAGCTTCCCCGGTAGCTCGCGCGTCTCCCCTGCGTCTCCCCGCCGTCGCTAACTCCTCACGATCGACGCTTGTCACCGGATTCTGGCCGGCGACAGGCTCGATCCGGACCGGGATTGAGGAGTTAGCGACGCCGAACGGGTATCACCGGGCCGGGTGTCAGGACTCGCGGCGGTCGGCGAAGAAGTCGCGCAGTACGGATGCGGCGGCGTCAGCCTCGACGCCGCCGATGACCTCCGCGCGAACCGGCAGCCGACGATCGCGCACGACATCGTAGAGCGAGCCGGCGGCTCCCGCCTTGTCGTCCCAGGCGCCGAACACCAGCCGGGAGATATGAGCCTGCAGGAGGGCGCCGGCGCACATGAGACACGGCTCGAGGGTCACGACGAGGGTGCATCCCTCGAGATTCCAGGAGCCCCTAACCCGGGCCGCCTCGCGCATCGCGATGATCTCGGCGTGGGCTGTCGGATCGGTTGTCGCCTCACGGAGGTTGCGGCCTGCGCCGATGACCGCGCCCGTCTCGTCGAGGATGACGGCGCCGACGGGGACCTCGCCCGCTGCCCCGGCCTCTTGTGCCAGCTGGAGCGCGCGACTCATCGCCAAACGGTCGGTGTCGGCATGGGTCACGGCACGAGCCTAGGACTACTCTGAGGCGTATGCGCTTGCACGTTGCCGATCACCCGCTCATCACGCACAAGCTCACCGTCCTGCGGGACAAGCGGACGACCTCACCGGTCTTCCGGCAGCTGACCGAAGAGCTCGTGACTCTCCTGGCCTACGAGGCAACCCGCAACGTCCGGGTCTCAGAGATCACCATCCACACCCCCGTGACCGAGACGACCGGCGTCAAGATCAGCGAACCGCGCCCGATCGTGGTCCCCATCCTGCGCGCGGGCCTCGGCATGCTCGACGGGATGGTCAAGCTGCTCCCCACCGCCGAGGTCGGGTTCCTCGGCATGGTGCGCAATGAAGAGACCCTCGAGCCCACGACCTACGCCGAGCGCCTGCCCGCGGACCTGAGCGATCGGCAGTGCTTCGTGCTGGACCCCATGCTGGCAACCGGCGGCTCGCTCGGCATGGCGATCGAGTTCCTCTTCGACCGCGGTGCGCAGGACGTCACCGCGATCTGCCTCCTTGGTGCGCCCGAGGGTGTTGCCGCGATCGAGAAGCAGGTGGATGGTCGCGACGTGACGCTGGTGCTGGGTGCGATGGACGAGCGCCTCAACGAGCGCGGCTACATCGTGCCCGGACTCGGCGACGCCGGCGATCGCCTCTACGGCACAGTCTGAGCAGGCGGGCGCGAGCCGCCGCCCGAACTAGCGAGTCGTCTCGGGCGGAAGCGCGCCGACCAATCGCGCGAATCCGCTGAGGCGAGCGACACCCTCCGGCGTACGCGGGAGGTCGTCGAGCACCCCCGGTGAAAAGACGATGTACGCGGTGTGCATCGCCCGCGAGATGGCGACGTTGAGGCGGTTGCGAAGCAGCAGGAACTCCAGTCCTCGCGGCGCGTCGCGCCCCGAGGATGCCGCGAGGGAGACGATCGCGACGGCCGCCTCCTGCCCCTGAAAGCGGTCGACGGTCCCGACGGGAACCTCGGGAAAACCTGCGGCCGACAGGGCTGACTCGACGAGCACCTGCTGGGCGTTGTACGGCGTCACGACGATGATGTCGGAGGCCCGCAGCGGTCGGGAACCGGCCACGGTCATGCCGCCATTTCCGTCGTCGTCCGCGATATCCGTCCACGCACGCCCGACGAGATCGCGCACGATCGCAACGACGGCCTCGGCTTCTTCCGGCGACTGGGTAGCCCGCCCGCGGTGACGCACCGGCACCGGCACGACGCCGGCCGATACTCCGTCGAGGTGCCGCAGCGCTGTGCTGGGGTGTGCGCGCAGCGCGCCGCGGTACGAGAGGGTGGAGACGGGCGCGGTGACCGCGGGATGCATCCGTCGTGATGCTGCGAGGAAGCGCCCGAAGCTCGGCGCGATGACATCTTCACCGTCCATGATCCATCCGAGCGCCGACGTGTCGACCGGCTCCGGATGCGTGCCCTGACTCACCTGCGGAAGCTGCTGCGGGTCACCGATGAGCAGCAGCCGCGGAGAGGCGAGCGAGACCGCGATCGTCGACGCGAGCGAGAACTGCCCGGCCTCGTCGATGACGAGGAGGTCAAGACTCCCCGTGGCACACGGCCCTCGTGGCTGAAGTCCCACGCCGTCCCGCCGACGACGAAACCCGCTGCCACGTTCTCGGCAGCGAACGCCGGGATCCCGTTCTTGGGGATCACCGTGAAGGGGACGTCGGCGTCGGCATCCTTCGGCGCCTTCGCGACCCGGGAGGCAGGCACACCCGCGGCGATCACGCGCCCGAGCATGTGTTCGACGACCGCGTGCGATTGAGCCACGACCCCCACGCGGAATCCGTGCTCGGTGACGAGCCGCTCGATCACGTGCGAACCGACGTAGGTCTTGCCGGTACCCGGCGGGCCCTGCACCGACAGCGCGCTGTGGTCGAGCCGAAGGACGGCCCTGACGAGGGCGTCGACGTCATCGCTCGCGGCAGACTCCGTCGACATCGGAGCGTCAGGGAGGAGTCGGGCGGGGAGCCGGCGAAGGATGTCGGATGCCGGGTCCTGCGGGAATCCCGGGTGCGCGTCGATGACAGACGCGGCCCACGCGTCGATCGCCGTCTGCTGGTTGGCGGCACGGGGCGGCGCGGCGGGCGTCAGCGCGATCGGCAGCTCCTGCCAGGTGAAGCCCTCGACCGCGCGCTCTTCGATCACCACGCCGTCCTCGAGCTCCTCGAGGACGCTCACCCGATGATCGGCGTGAATCCACCGCGGCGACGCATCGACGGGGAAGGGAGCGGGCAGTTCGTAGATCGCGAACGGATCAGCGCCGGGTCGCAACCGCGTGCCGGGCGCGAGTTCGCCGCGCACTTCGACGACGCGCCTGTCCGATCGCGAGCCTTCTGGTCGGTGCCAGTCTTCACGGATGCGGGAGCGTGTGGCGTCGACCGCAACGACATCTCGTGTGTCTTCCCACAGCGACATCGGTTCGCGAAGTCGCAGAAAATGGGTAGCCCAGAACGACTTGGCCTCGCGCGGGTAGTAATCGATTGCCGCGGCAGCAAGGCGCAGCGCCTGCGCATCCGCCTCCTCAGCCGTCTCGCTCGCCAGACGCAGCAGCGTCGTGGCCTGCGGCGAGGGCTCGTATCCGCTCTCGGTCGGCTCAGGGTTAGCGGCCGGACGCCGACCGGTCTCGCGCGCGCGGTCGACGAGCCAATCCCGGAGCCGGCGCGTCGACACGCAGTCGTAGCGGTTGTAGTCGGCGATGTCGTCGAGGATGCTCTGGGCGGCACCCTCGTCGCCCTCCTCGGCGAGTGCCCTGGCCTCGACGTACCGCACGATGGAGTCATCGCCCCGCTGCACGTCGCTCGTGCGGACCTCGGCACCCATGTACAGCGGCTCGAGCTTCTTGATCGAGTACGAGCGTGACCCGACACGCAGAGCCCGCCGGACGACGGGGTAGAGATCGACGAACACCCCGTCGCGCAGCAGGCGATCGACCTCGGCTTCGCGGACCCCGTAGCGGGCCGCCATCTGCAGCAGGTGCGTGGGCTCGTAGGGCGCGTAGTGGTAGATGTGCATGTCGGGGTGCGCGCGACGGCGCAGCGCGACCATGTCGAGAAACGTCTCGAGCGCGGCGCGCTCATCGTCGAAGGAGTGCGCCCACAGCGCGCTGTACTGCTCGCGGTCATCGACCCACCCGAACAGATAGTCCAGCCCCCAGGAAATCGTCTGGTCGCGACCGCGCTCATCACCATCGACCGCTTCGGTATACAGCGGGTCTCCCTCGAAATCGAAGAAGAGATCGCCGTGGTCAGGCCGTGGCAAGGCGGCCAGGGCAGCCGGAGCGACGACCTCGAACGGCGGCGCGTCGGGCGTCGCGGTGACGGCGTGCTCGGCGGCGGCACCGGCGGCGGATGAACCGAAGGCACCGACGCCGGCGGCTGTCCGCAGTTGCAGTCGCGCCTGGGTGCGCAGCATCGCGAAGGTGTCGGGGTTCATTCCCGGGGGTGCCACGCTGGCCGCGGCCAGGTCATCGATCGTGCGGATGCCGGCAGCCTGCATCCGTTCTCGCTGGACCGGACGGATGCCGGCGACCAGGAGCAGATCCCGGGTCGCAACGACCTCGAGCTCGCACGTCGGGCACCTGCCGCATGCAACGACACCCAGCTCGCCGCGCGGATCATCCCACGCAATCGGGTCGGATGCTTCGAGCCGGTCTGTGAGGAGGGCACGCAGGCGCTGGCGTCGCAGCGCATAGACGGGCAGGAGGTCGTCGACACGGTGGGTACTGGTCGATCCGTCACCGAGGAGCAATTGCACCTCATCCGAGCGCGGCACCCCTAGCCGGTCGAGCCGGTCCACGTATGCCGCAAGCTGCATGAGGGCTGTGACTCGCGCGTGGCGGGCGAGCTTCGTGTCCTGCACGACCCAGCGTCCGTCGGTGCCGCGCAGGAGGAAGTCCGCGAAGCCGACGAACTCCTCATCGGCGAAGGTCGCCTGGTAGATCACGACTGCCCCGTCAGCGCGCAGCGCGTCGCCTGTCAGCTCCACGGCGCGAGCGAGAGCGTCGGCATCCGAGGAGGAGGTCTCGGGGATCTCGAGCACGGCGTCGCCGAACTGCTCCCGGTAGGCAGCGAGAGTGCGGCGTTCGTGCGCGTCACCGAGCCGTCCCGCCCGCTCCAGGGTGAGATCGACCGGATCCTCGACCGGATCGACCCGACCGAGCTTCGCGTCGACGGCTCGAACCCAGGCGAACTCGCACTCGGCAGCGGCTTTGAGGTCGCTTGCACTCCAGACGAACCGGTGCTCGCTCTCGATGTATCGCATGATGCCTTTCCGCTCCCGACGATAGCCGGGGCATCCGACACGACCCAGTCGACGTGCGGTCCCGCGCTGCGGTCCTGCGCTGCCACCGCGCGGCACGACGCTTCTGGGCGCGCGCACACGCGAAGTGCGAGACTGGGACCGTGAGCACGAGCATGCCGTTCGAGAGCGCGTACCGTCACGGATTCGCGCGCGTTGCAGCGTGCACGATTCCCGTCGCCGTCGCCGACCCCGCCACGAACGCCGACGCGGTGCTCGCCGCGGCGCGGGAGTGCGACACGGATGCCGTCGCCGTCGCGGTCTTTCCCGAGCTCTGCCTGTCGGGGTATGCCATCGACGACCTCGTGATGCAGGACGCGCTTCTGGACGGGGTCGTCAGCGCCATCGAGCGGATCGTGGCGGCATCCGTCGACCTGTTCCCGGTGCTCGTGGTCGGCGCCCCGCTGCATCACCGCAACCGGCTCTACAACTGCGCGGTCGTCATCCACCGCGGGGAGATCCTCGGCGTCGTCCCCAAGGCCTACCTGCCGACCTACCGCGAGTTCTACGAACGGCGCTGGTACGCACCGGGCGAGGAGTGGTCGGGCGAGGCGATCCGGATCGGCGCGCTCGAGACCGTCATCGGGACGAACCTTCTCTTCGAGGCTCGCGATGTCGATGGCCTCGTGCTGCACGTCGAGGTCTGCGAAGACATGTGGGTGCCCGTGCCGCCGTCTTCCCGTGCGGCGCTCGCGGGCGCGAGCGTGATCGCCAACCTGTCGGGGAGCCCCATCACGATCGCCCGAGCCGACGACCGCCGCGTCCTCGTGCAGTCCCAGTCGCTGCGCTGCCTGAGCGCCTACGTCTACGCGGCAGCGGGCCCCGGCGAATCCACGAACGACGTGTCGTGGGACGGGCAGACCATGATCTACGAAGCCGGCACGCTGCTCGATGAGACCGAGCGCTTTCCCGACGGTCCGCGCCGCAGCATCGCCGATGTCGATCTCGACCGGCTCCGCCAGGACCGCATCCGCCAGGGAACATTCGACGACAACCGCGGCGCCCTTCCCCGGGACGAGTTTCTGACGGTCGAGTTCGTCCTCGATCCCCCGGCGACGGATGTCGGGCTTCGCCGCCGACTCGATCGGTTCCCGTTCGTGCCCGATGACCCTGCCCGCCTCGCGCAGGATTGCTATGAGGCCTTCAACATCCAGGTCGAGGGTCTCGTGCAGCGGATGCGGGCGATCGGCGGCCCGAAGCCCGTCATCGGCGTGAGCGGCGGACTGGACTCCACCCATGCCCTCCTGGTGATCGCCCGCGCCATGGACCGGATGGGGAGGCCGCGGTCCGACATCCTGGCCTACACCCTTCCCGGCTTCGCGACCAGCGACCACACCCGGTCCAACGCGGTAGCGCTCGCGACGGCCATCGGCGCATCCATCGAGACGATCGACATCCGCCCCACGGCAACCGAGATCCTGCAGAGCATCGGGCATGCTTTCAGTCAGGGCGAGCCCGTGTACGACGTCACGTTCGAGAACGTGCAGGCGGGCGTCCGCACCGATCTGCTGTTCCGCCTGGCGAACCAGAACAGCGGCATCGTCGTCGGGACCTCCGACATGTCGGAGCTCGCACTCGGGTGGGCGACGTACGGCGTCGGCGATCACATGAGCCACTACGCCGTCAATACCGGGGTCCCCAAGACGCTGATCCAGCACCTCATCCGCTGGGTCATCGCGCACGGCGAGGATCAGGGCGCCGCTGCTCTCAGCCCCGAAGCAACCGCCGTGCTGCAATCCGTCCTCGACACGGAGATCAGCCCCGAGCTTGTCCCGGCGGACGAAGACGGCAACATCCAGTCGACGCAGGATCGCATCGGCCCGTACGCCCTGCACGACTTCACCCTGTTCCACGTCGTGCGCTACGGCATCCGGCCCTCGAAGATCGCCTTCCTCGCCGAGCGGGCATGGCGCGACGCGGATGCCGGCGCCTGGCCCCCCGGCTTCCCGGTCGACGAGCAGTACGCCTACGACCGCGATACCGTCGTGCGCTGGCTGCGGGTGTTCCTGCAGCGCTTCTTCGGGTTCGCGCAGTTCAAGCGCTCGGCGATCCCGAACGGACCCAAGGTCTCGCCGGCCGGATCCCTCTCGCCCCGCGGCGACTGGCGCGCCCCCTCGGACGGCAACGCCCGGGTCTGGCTCGCCGAGCTGGATGCCGCGCTCGGCCCGGCATCCGACGCCTGATCCCTCACACGGGGGTGCGGGCGTCCTCGGCGTCGGCGAAGGCGAGAGTGACGACGAAGCCGTCCCGGGACAGATCGAGGATCGTGTACTGCGCCTTGCGGTCAGGCACCCACCCGCGCTGCCGGGTCGCATCGAGCTTGACCACGTCCGGCACGACACGCGCGCCGCGGCCATCGGCTTCGCGCACGGCCTGCACGCGCGTCCAGTGGTCGATGAGGTTCAGGATGTTGGACTCGTCGAACAGGTGGGAGTGCCGCTGCATCTCGTGGATCGTCGCGGTGTCGGGGTGCAGGTCGCGGATGTCGAGACCGATCGTGTAGGGCCGATCGGTGAGGGCGACAACCGTGGCCGCACGGAAACTGGCGTTGCGAATCTGCAGCGACAGCTCCGTGCCCTCGACGCTCGCGAACAGTTGCGTGTGGAACCCGAACTGGGCCGGCGCCTCCCGTTCGACCCTGACGTCTTTCGGGTCGAGCTTGAGTTTGGCGGCGACCAACTCCTTGGCGAGCGCACGCTTGCGCTCGTGCTCACTCATCGAGGGGTCCCACCCGAGTCTCACGTCGATCCCGTCGGGGGTTTCCAGCACCACAGACTTCACTCGCGTCCTCCGTTCGTCACCCCCCATCCTTCCCGCTCCGGGTGAACGGATCCAGCTCGGCTCGCCAGGTAAAAATGGAGGTATGAGACTTCTGGTTGCAGCCCTCGACCGCGAACTGGTTGCCTTCCCCGATGAGCTGCCCGGTTTCGACCGTCTGGTGACCGGTCCCGGCAAGCTCCAAGCGACCCACGCGCTCACTCGCGCGCTCGAACGGCGCAGCTACGACGAGATCGTCGTGGTCGGAACCGCCGGCGCGATCCATGAGGATGTCGAGGCCACCGTGCACGAGGTCACCGCCGCCATCCAGCACGACGTCACCGACCTCGATCGCGTCGTGGGGCAGCACGTCTCGCTGCCGGCAATGCTCTCGTTCGGCGGACGCGGCCACACGATCGCCACCGGCGACCACTTCGTCGACGACGCCGACACGGCGGCAGGCATCCGCGACCTCGGCGCGACGCTCGTGGACATGGAGGTGTACGCGTACGCCTGGGTCGCGCAGCAGTACGACGTGCCGATTCGTGTTCTCAAGGCCGTGTCGGATCGTGCTCAGGATGGCGCGCACAGCGACTGGGGCGAGACGACGGATGCCTGTAGCGTGCTGCTGCTGGAGCGCGTGCGCCGCGACTACGACCTCTAGAACCGGGCTGGTGCGCGAGGGCCGCCCTCACGACGGGATGATCATGTGGGGCCGGCGCGGCGCTGCTCGGCCTCGTCGGCGTCGGCATCCCGGGCGGCGGCTCGGCGACGGGACAGGTCGATCATCGAGACGATGAACGACAGCGCGATGAAGACGGCGACCGAGGACATCCCGATCAGATAGGCGTCGTGGTACACGGCGAGGGAGTCCCGGGTGCCAGTCTCGCGGTAGATCGTGGCGTAGAAGAGCGCGAGGGCGACGGCGGTACCGACGGCGGTGCCGATTCGCTGGCCGAGCTGGCCCACCGAGCCGGCCAACCCTCCCGAAGACACCGGGACATCCGCGAGGGCGAGGGTCTGGTTCGGCGAGATCACGAGCCCGCCGCCGAGGCCCCCGATGATCATCACGGTCCCCATCAGCCAGGGGGTCAGAGCTGGCGTGGCGAAGACGGCGACGAGAACCAGCCCGATGGCAGACACCAGGACCATGATGAGTCCGCCGACCACGAGCGGTCGACCGATGCGCGTCACGAGGTTGCCGCCGACCCACGAGGCGATCGCACTGGGGATGGCGAACCCGATCGTGACCATGCCGGCAAAGACGGGTTCGAGCTCGAGCCCGGTCTGCAGATACAGGGTGGTCAGCAGGAACAGTGCGGGAAGGGCAGCGAAGTACGAGGTCGCCAGGAGAGTGCCATTGCGGTAGGACCCGATGCGAAACAGCGAGAACGGGATCAGTGGGGCGTGCCCCTGGGCGGCGTAGCGCCGCTCCCACGCGAAGAAGAGTCCCGCGAACAGCAGGAACACGGTCAGCAACCACCACCGGCGCGGGTCGTCGTCGGGTGACCCGGTCGTGAACAGGAACGGCCACATCAACGCGAGCACCGTGATCCCGAACAGGATCACGCCGACGGGGTCGAGCGCGATGCGGCGCCCCGTGTGGACCCGGGTGGTCGGCAAGACCCAGACCGCTGCGGCGATCGCGGCGATCCCCAAGGGAACGTTCATCCAGAAGATCCAGCGCCAGCCGTCCTCCGGCCCGCCCAGAGCGATCATGAGCCCGCCGAGAGTCGGACCGAACGCTGTCGCAAGCCCGATCGTCGCACCGAACAGACCGAACGCGCGCCCCCGCTCGGCGCCCTGGAAGATCTGCTGGATCAGTCCGAGAACCTGGGGCATCTGGATGCCGGCGGCCACCCCCTGCACCAGGCGGAAGACCATGAGAACGACGATGTTCGGGGCCAGCGCACACGCGAGGCTCGCGAGCGTGAACAGCACGAGTCCCACCAGGAACAGCGCTCGCCGTGATCGCTGGTCGCCCAGGCGCCCCATCGGCACGAGGAACAGCCCGAAGGTCAGCACGTAGCCCGACACGATCAGCTGCAGTTCGGTGGAACCCGCGCCCAGTGCCTGCTCGATCGAGGGCAGCGCGACGTTGACTTTTGAGAGGTCGAGGATCGTAATGGCGGCGACGGCGGCCGCGACCCCGAACGCTCGCCACCGGGCGGGATTGCTGAGCTGGATGTCGGTGGTCTGCGGCTGCGACGTTGTCCCGGGATCCGCACTCACTCTGCCAGGGTATGCCCCGTCGGCGGGGCGAAGGCCCGCTCGGGGCACGGCGCGTGGTCAGAGCAGACTCGGTGCAGCCTCGGTGATGACGCTGGATCCGTGGGGCGTTGCCTCGACGAAGATGCCAATCGGAAGCTGCTCTTTCATGGCCTCGACGTGGCTGATGACGCCGATCGTCCGCCCGCCCGACCGCAGGTCGTCGAGGGTTCGCAGGGCCAGCTCGAGGGTCTCGGCATCCAGCGACCCGAACCCCTCGTCGATGAAGAGCGTGTCGAGTCGGATGCCGCCCGCGCGGCTTGTGACGACTTCTGCCAGGCCGAGAGCAAGGGCGAGGGAGGCAAGAAAGGTCTCGCCGCCCGACAGTGACTGGGGTGGGCGGGTTCGCCCCGTATAGGCGTCATGGACGTGCAGCCCGAGACCTGACGCGGCGCCTCGTCGCGCGAGAGCGTCGGTGTGCTCGAGGCGGTAGCGCCCGTCGGACATGTCGGCGAGGCGGAGGTTCGCTGCCGCGACGATCTCTTCCAGCTCGGCGGCCAAGACGAACGTCTCGAGCGTCATGCGCATCGTGTTCGGTGCGCGTCCCGCGAGGGTGTCGGCCAGCCGGACGAGCATCTGGTGCCGCTCGCGCCTCTCCTCGCCCTCGCGATCGAGGGTCTCGATCGCCGTGCGCAGGTCACCGAAGCGCGCGACTCGCTCGCGGACGGCCGCGAGCTCGGCGACACTGCGCTGCCACGTCTCCCGAGCACGCGTCGCCGCGCGCAGAGACGCGTCGGTGTCGACGAGCTCGTCGGGAGCATCGGCGAGCTGCAGTTCGAGCTCGAGCAGCCGCTCCTTCGCGATCCGCTTCGCAGCGTCGTGGTCGCTCAGCCGCGACGAAACGTCTTCGAGCTGGGTGGGCGTGAGCAGCGCGGCGCCTGCAGAGTCGGCATCCGGGAACGAGGACGCCGCCACAGCCGCGTCGAGGTCGAGTTCGGCCCCGCGGAGCCGCTCGGCGGCGACCTGGCGAGCGCGCCGAGCCTCGGCGAGCTGTTGCGCGGCGCGGCGCCGCGCGTCGGCGTCGGCAATCCGCGCGTGGACGGTGGGGAAGGAACCGCGTGCGGCGGACACGGCGCCGTCGGCCTGGGCGATGCGGCCGGTGAGTACGGCGCGCGCGGTATCGAACTCTGCCAGCCGCGCGGTAGCCTCGTCCAGCTCGCGCCGCAGCTCGTGCTCACGGGCTTCCAGCTCGGCGCGCAGGCGGCGGGCCTGAGTGAGCGCCTCGTCTGCCTGCTCGGCGCGCTCCAGCCGGGCGTGGATGTCGCGTTCGCTCGTCTGGAGCTCCTCGACCGAGCCGCGCGCCCGGGCGCGCGCAGCCTCGACGCGAGCCGTGACGTCGGCGTGGCGCGCGGCGCTTTCCCGGTCCGCGGTCAGGGCGCGGTCGCGCGCGTCTTCGGCGGCGGCAAGGACGGCATCCGTGACGGGATCATGGGTGCTCGGCGCGGGCGCGGGGTGATCGAGCGAGCCGCACACCGGGCACGGGGCTTCGTCGGTGAGGTCGGCGGCAAGCTCGGCCGCGAACCCTGACAGGCGCCGCCGCATGAGCAGTCCCCACGCGGCCACGGCCTCTTCCACGCCGCGCGAGGCTTCCAGCCGATCGGCGTTCGCCGCAGCGAGCTCGGCCGCCGCCGCTTCGGCTTCCCGCGCAGCGACCAGGCGCGCCGAGATGTCAGCTCTCTCGGCCCGGGCCCCATCGAGGCCCGCTGCGGCGGTGGAGAGCCGCTCGATCTCGTCGCCGAGCTGCCCGCGCTCCTGGTCGGCGTGGGCGAGCACATCGCGGGTCACCGCGACAACGGCACGGACGGCCTCGGCCTCGGTCGTGGTTCGGGTCAGGTCGGCGCGGTCTGTCGTGAGCTGCTGCTCGGCGTCCTCGGCATCCTGCCAGCGCGCGATATCGCCCGTCAGCGTCTGCGCCGCAGCCAGCAGCTCATCGACATCGAGGGCGGTGTCCACGCCCGCCGGCGCATCGGCGAGAACGGAGGCTTCGCTCGCGCGGGTCGCCTCGGCCTCGGCGCGGGCACGGATGACCTGCTCAATCGCAGCGCGCAGCGGCTCAGCAGCGCGAGCCCGCTCAAGGCGCGCCCTGTCGGGCCCCAGCGCCTCGGATTCGAGCTCGAGCGCCGCCAGATGCTCGCGCGCGCTCACCCGGCGCTGTTGCTGCTCGCGCAGTTCGCGCACGCGGGTGTGCTCGGCCTCCGCGGCAGCCAGCGCAGCGTCGTCTCGCTCGACGGTGTCAGCGCGGGTCTGGAGGTCGTAGCCACCCCGGGCAGCCAGTCGCTCGAGGTCCACTGCCTCCTCGGAAAGCAGCCACCCCGCCTCCCGCCCGAGAGTCTCGAGGTCACTCTGCAGGCGCTGCAGCTGCGAGGCGTCCCGCTCCTGTTCCCGCTCAGACTCGCGTCGGCGCTCGTCGAGTCGCTTCTCGTAGTCCTCATAGATCTGCGTGCCGAACAGTGTTCGCAGCACCCGCTGCCGATCGGCGTTGCCCGCCAGCAGAAACTGCGAGAAGCGGTTCTGGGCGAGAAGGATCACCTGCAGGAACTGCTGGTGCGACAGTCCCACCACCTCATCGATCGCGTGGCCCACATCTCGCGGTCCTGCCGCGTACCCGACCCACTGCTCTGCGCCCGCCGCGTCCGGTTCGAGCCGTTCCAGCAGCGCGTCGGCCGCAACGACGGTCATACCGGTGCCGCGGCGCTTGGGGCGCTCGTAATCCGGCGACCGTGTGATGCGCCAGCGGTCGGCGCCGGTGCTGAATTCCACCGCGACCTGGGTCGGGTCATCGGGTGCGCAATGGTCACTGCGCAGACGCCGTTCGACGCCGTCGTAGCGCGGCACGGTGCCGTAGAGGGCGAAGCAGATGGCATCGAGGATGCTGGACTTGCCCGCCCCGGTTCGCCCGGCGATGACGAACACACCGGAGGGAGCGAGGGCGTCGAGATCGACATCCTGCCGCTCGCGGAAGGGGCCGAATCCCTCGATCTGGACCCGGTGGATCCTCACGCGAGGGCCTCCGCGACAGTGCGACCCTCGATCACCTCGGCGATGAGCGCGGTCTCGGCATCCGTCGCACCCTCACCCTCGCGGACATGGGCCAGGAAGGCGTCGATGAGCTCACCATCGGTTCGGGCCGTCCGCACGCGGTGGGCGTAGGTGCGTCCGTCGCGCTCGCCTGCGTGCGCCGGGGCGTGCACGACCGCCGCGCAGAACGGGAAGCGCTCTTGCAGTCGTCGCAGCGGATCGCGCTGCGGCGTCGCATCCGTGTACTCGGCTCGCACCCACGCATCCCGAGCGTGCTCGTGGTCGGCCGCGGAGCACAGCTCCTCGAGCGTCCCGCGGATCGTGAGCAGGCGGCGCGGAATCGGGAGATCGAGCCAGGTCACCGACGCCTCACCGGATGCCGAGAGGTCGACAAGCCAGGAGCCGCGCGGCTTGTCGGCCTCACCGAAGCTGTAGTGCACGGGCGCACCCGCGTAACGCACCGCGGGTGCGAGCTGCTGCCGCCCGTGGATGTGCCCGAGGGCGACGTAGTCGATGCCCTCGAACTCGGCGAGGGGAACGACATCGAGTCCGCCCTGCTGGATGTCTCGCTCAAGCCCCGGCGTGGGCTCGACACCCGCGGCGAAACAGTGAGAAACGACGATCGAACGGCCGCCCCGCGCAGCGAGGTCGGCCCGAATGAGCCGCATCGCGTGCGCGATCGCGTCGTGCTGCGTACGCAGCCGTTCGCCGGGCCAGGTCCGTCGCAGCAGCGCCGGTTCGAGGTACGGGATGCCGTAGACGTGGACCGGTCCGTGCGCGTCGGTCAGGGTGATCGGCGTATCCACCGTCGCCGGGTCGGTGAGAACGTGGATGCCGGAGCGCAGCAGGGCGGACTGGAATCCCAACCGCGCAGCCGAGTCGTGGTTGCCGCTGGTCACGACGACGGCGGCGCCCGTGTCGGCAAGCGCCGAGAGCGTGTCGGTGAGCAGCGTGTAGCACTCGGCGGGCGGCGTCGACGAGTCAAAAACGTCGCCGGCCACGATGACGAGATCGACGGCATTCTCCCGGACCTGCTCGACGAGCGCGGCAAGCACCTCGCGCAGCGCCGGCAGCGTCGAGTGGCCGTGGAAGGTCCTCCCGATGTGCCAGTCGGAGGTGTGGAGAATGCGCATGCCTTCACGCTACGGCGAGCCTGCGACATCCTCCCTGAGGCTCACGGGGATGCCGCGGTCTGGCGCGATGAGGACGCTGCTTCAGTCGTCCCTCGTCCGGGAGCCGCCACCGACTCCCGCAGCCGCAGCGGCATCGGCACCCGCCGGATGCTCTCCGCGTCGGAGGCGTCCCCTTCCAGCAGCACCTGCAGCGCGAGCGCGCCCAGCTCGTAATGCGGTAGCGCGAACGTCGTCAGGCGCGGCCGCAGCCAACTGGCGAGCTGATGGTCATCGAACGAGACGATCGAGAAGTCACCCGGGATCGAGAGCCCGGCCTCGTGGATCGCCTGATAGGCACCGAACGCCAGGCGGTCATTGAACGTGATGATCGCTTCCCCGCGCACGCCCGTTTCCAGCAGCGACCGGGTAGCTGACCACCCGTCCTCGGGCAACCACACCGAGCACAGCCGCGCACTGGCCGGCTCCAGTCCGTCTTCGGCCAGGGCGTCAAGGATGCCGCGCAACCGCTCGGACCCCGCGACGGTCTGCACCGGAACATCGCCCCGATCGGGACCTGCGCCGACGAGATGGATGCGGGAGTGCCCCGCTGCGCGGAGCACGTCGACAGCTGCGCGCCCAGCGGAGTACTCGTCGGGAACGATCGAGGGAACCGTACCCATGGCGCTGTCTTCGGGCAGAGCGTTCAGCAGCACGACGCTGCGGGGGTCGACTCCCGCGGGCACGGCCCGTACGCGCGTGAACATCGATGCGATGATGAGCCCGTCGACCTGGCGGTCGATCATGCCCTGCACGAGGCGCCGCTCCTCGTCGGCAGCACCTTCGGTCTCACCGATGAAGAGCATGTAGCCGTTGCGGTGGGCATGTTCGAGCGCGCCCTTGATGAGGTCGCCGGCCAGCTGCGAGGTCGCCACCGTGTCGGAGACGAATCCGATCGTCCGACTCGATCCGCGACGCAGCGCCGAGGACAGGATGTTCGGCCGATAGGCAAGTTCCGCTGCCACCCGGCGCACGCGCTGCTGCGCCGCCTCCGAGATACGCAGCTCGTCCCCCCGGTCGGACAGCACGAGCGAGGCGGTTGTTCGGGAGACGCCGGCGGCAGCGGCAACGTCGGCGAGGGTGACGCGCTTCGACTTCACGGCGTTCCTCCTTCGTTCGCAGCATCCTAGAGCGCGGCGGTCGCGCCTCACGGAGGCGTGGCCAGCAAGCTGGCGCACATCGCCGCATCCGTCGGAACAGTTGGCGCAAGACGTCGACTCTTCTCGACGATGCGGCCTCTTGCGCCAGCTTTTCCTGCGCCAGTGTCTGGCTGACGCGGATGCTCAGGCGCGGGCTTTGAGGATGCCGGCGTGCTCGGGGTGCCGGTCGAACCACTCCGCGACGTACCAGCACACGGGGATGATCTCGCGGTCACCGCGCTCCTCGAGTTCCGCGACAGCGCGTGCGACGATCTCAGCCGCGTAGCCCTTGCCGCGGAACGGCGGCGGTGTGAAGGCTCGGGTGAGGGCGACCGAGCGCCCGTCATCGTTGTAGTCCAGCGCGCTGACCAGGTCATCTCCCACGTGCAGGGTGTAGCGGGAGGCATCCTTCTGGTCGGCGAACCGTGTCTCGCTCATCTCTCCAGCCTACGCTCGCGCTCCCACGGTGGCGCCGCTGTTGCGATGGATGACGGGGCCCGCCGTTATGCGGGAAGCTGGTGCGTCGCGACCAACCGCTGGTACCAGCGGCCACTGTCTTTGACGGTGCGCTCGAGCGTGTCGAAGTCGACGCGCACGATCCCGAACCGCTTCGCGTAGCCGTACCCCCATTCAAAGTTGTCCAGCAGCGACCACACGAAATATCCGCGCAGGTCGACGCCCCGGGCCATCGCCCGATGCGCGGCGGTGAAGTGCCGGCGAAGGTAGTCGAGCCGCTCTGGGTCGGGTACTGACCCGTCGGCGGCGACCGTGTCATCGAAGGCCGCGCCGTTCTCGGTCACCATGAGTGCCTGCTCGGGGAACTGCTCGTGCAGCGACATGAGCAGTTCTTCCAGGCCCTCGGGGGCGATGTTCCATCCCATCGCCGTATACGGGCCGGGCTGCTCGACGAACTCGACGAGCTGGTCGCTGCCGGGCCACGCAGTGCCGCCTGCTGCTCCCTTGTGGCCGTCGTTCTGCTGTTTCGGCGAGATCCCGTCCCATATCCGGACTGTCGCCGTCGAGTAGTAGTTGACGCCCAGCACGTCGATCGGCTGATGGATGTCGGCAAGATCCCCGTCCTGCACGAACGACCAGTCAGTCACGGATGCCGTGTCCTCGAGCAGGTCAGCGGGATATGCCCCCCGCAGCATGGGTCCCGTGAAGGCGCGGTTCGCGAGGGCGTCGATGCGGCGCATCGCTTCGGCAGCGCCGTCACCCTCACCCCGAAGCACGTGGAAGTTGAGCGTGACGGAGTACTGCGGGTCGCCGGTGGAGGTCGCCCGCAGCGCCTGCACGGCTCGCCCGTGCGCGAGGTTCAGGTGATGGACTGCCGCGAGCGCGGCTGCCGGCTCGTGCCGGCCCGGGGCGTGACCGCCCTGCCCGTAGCCGAGGTAGGCGGAGCACCACGGTTCGTTCAGCGTTGTCCAGGTGTGCACCCGGTCACCGAAGGCGGCGCCCACGATCCGCGCGTATTCCTCGAACGCGTCAACGGTCGCGCGGTTCGCCCAGCCGCCGGCATCCTCGAGCGGCTGCGGCAGATCCCAGTGGTACAGCGTCGCGACCGGCTTGATGTCCCGCGCACGAAGACCGTCGATGAGTCGCGAGTAGAAATCGAGTCCTGCCTGGTTCACCGCACCTCGGCCGGTCGGCACGATGCGGGGCCACGCGATCGAGAACCGGTAGGCGTCGAGGCCCAGCTCGGCCATGAGGTCGAGATCGCTCTCCCACCGGTGGTAGTGGTCGCACGCGACATCTCCGGTGTCGCCGTTCCAGACCTTGCCCGGCGTCTTGCTGAAGGTGTCCCAGATCGAGGGGCCGCGGCCATCCTCATCGAACGCGCCCTCGACCTGGTACGAGGCCGTCGCCGAGCCGAAGGTGAAGTCGTCGGGAAACACCAGGCCGGAGTCACGGTAGTCGGGCGATCCGGTCATTGCGTTCTCACTTTCCCTCATCGCTCTTCGGTGACCGCGGCGCGGTCGACCTCGAACGTCTCGACCTGCCCGTCGGGGGTGGTCACCGTGACGCTAGCAATCCCCTCTCCCCCGGGAAGACACGCATCGCGAGTCCGTCGAGATAGTCGTAGTCGGGGCGGTCATCGCGCGCACCCCAGGGGAGCACGGCGCCGGGGCGCACATACACCGGCAGACTGTCGAAGCCGTGGACCCCCGTGCGCCACGCGCCGCCCTCGACGCGCTCGCCCGTCAGCAAGTGCGTCCAGGTACCCGGTGGAAGGTAGAAGGTCACCTCACCGGATGCGGTGAAGACGGGGGCGACCAGGATGTCGGGGCCCAGCATGTATTGCCGGTCGAGGTACTCGACCGCGGGGTCTCCCGGGAAGGCCAGAGCCATCGGCCGCATGACGGGCATGCCCGTGACTGCAGCATCCTGACCGACCTGGAACAGGTAGGGCATGAGCCGCATCTTGAGCCGGGTGAACAGGCGCGTGATCTCGACGGCTTCCTCGTCGAAGGCCCACGGCACCCGGTAGGACTCCGATCCGTGGAATCGGGAGTGTGAGCTCAGGAGGCCGAAGGCCGTCCACCGCTTGAAGACCGCCGGGTCGGGTGTGCCCTCGAACCCGCCGATGTCGTGACTCCAGAACGCGAAGCCGCTCATCGCCAGCGAGAGGCCGCCGCGGAGCGTCTCGGCCATCGAGGTGAATGTCGAGGTCGAATCGCCGCCCCAGTGCACCGGCATCGACTGGCCGCCGGTTGTGGCAGACCGGGCGAACAGCACTGCCTCGCCCGGTCCCCGGGCCTCGACGAGCACGTCGTACACTGCCTCGTTGTAGAGCTGCGTGTACAGGTTGTGCATCCGCTGGTCGTCGGATCCGTCGGCGTAGGTGACCCCGAGCGGGATGCGCTCGCCGAAGTCGGTCTTGAAGGCATCCACGCCCTGGTCGACCAAGCGCCGGAGCTTGCCCTGGAACCATGCCTTCGCATCGGGATTCGTGAAGTCGACCAGTCCCATGCCCGCCTGCCACAGGTCCCACTGCCACACCGAGCCATCGGGCCGGGTGACGAGGTACCCCTGCTCGGCGGCCTCAGCAAACAGCGGCGAGCGCTGCGCGATGTAGGGGTTGATCCACACGCAGACGCGGAGATCCTTCTCGTGGAGGCGTGCGAGCATCCCGTCGGGGTCGGGGAAGACGCGCGGATCCCACTCGAAGTCGCACCAGTTGAACTCGCGCATCCAGAAGCAGTCGAAGTGGAAGACCGATACGGGAAGCTCGCGCGCTGCCATCTCGTCGATGAAGGAGGTCACGGTCTGCTCGTCGTAGTCGGTCGTGAACGACGTCGACAACCAGAGTCCGTACGACCACGACGGAACTCTGGCGGGTCGGCCGGTCAAGGCGGTGTACCGCTCGATCACCTGTGCCGGCGTGGGACCTGCGATGACGAAGTACTCCAGCACCTCGCCCGGGACCGAGAACTGCACCCGCTCGACGGCCTCGGAGCCGACCTCGTACGACACGTGCCCGGGATCGTTGACGAGAACCCCGTAGCCACGGTTGGAGAGGTAGAACGGCACGTTCTTGTAGGCCTGCTCGCTCGAGGTTCCTCCGTCGGCGTTCCAGATCTCGACGCTCTGCCCGTTCTTGACGAGCGAACCGAATCGCTCCCCGAGGCCATAGATGAGCTCCCCGACACCGAGGTCGAGCTGCTCGTGAACATAGGTGTCGGATGCCGGTGCGGCGAGTCCCGAGCGTGCGTTGCCGGCGACACCGTGGTGAACATCGGCATCCGCCGCGAGCCGGATGTAGCCTGCCGACTTGTGTCCGCTGGTCGTGACGGTCGTGCCGTCGAGCTCGAACGCGAGCGACCAGGGCGCGCCCTGGGTGACGCGGGCGGTGAGCGGCCCGGATGAGAGGATGCCGTCGGCATCCGTCACCATCGTCTCGCCGGCCCCCGAGACGGCACCCGGCAGGGCGAATCCGCCGTGCCAGCGCCCACCCTCGTGGTGGGCGATCCGTACGCGAATGACACCCTCGAGCGGAGAGGAGAGCGTCACGGTGAGCGTCGGCCGGTTCAGGACGTCGCCCCGCTTCATGATGCGCGCGGTC
Source organism: Microbacterium schleiferi (assembly GCF_015565955.1). Classification (NCBI taxonomy): domain Bacteria; kingdom Bacillati; phylum Actinomycetota; class Actinomycetes; order Micrococcales; family Microbacteriaceae; genus Microbacterium; species Microbacterium schleiferi. The sequence continues at coordinate 2,823,422 of NZ_CP064760.1, forward strand.
GGCGCAGTGATCTGCAGGGCCGCACCGTCGCTCGGGTGCGAGCGCTCCCAGATGTCATACGCTTCCTGCGCGTACAGGGCAGTGACGCCGGGGCGGACCTGCCAGAACCCGTCGGTGAATCTCATTACTTGACTGCTCCTGCCGTGATGCCGCGAGTGAGGGTGCGCTGGAAGATGAGGAAGAAGAGGAGTGTCGGCACGATGCCCAGCAAGGCGGAGGCACTCGTGGTGGTGACGTCCATGAGCCGGTCGCCCTGCAGCACGCTGATCGCTACCGGGACCGTCTGGGTCGCGTTGGAAACCAAGAACGTCAGCGGGATCAGGAACTCGTTCCACGTCCAGATGAAGAAGAAGATGAGCAGTACCGACAGGGTCGGCCGGCTGATCGGGAACACGACTCGCCAGAGGATCTGCCAGCGGGTCGCACCGTCCATGGCCGCAGCCTCGAGCACTTCCTTCGGGAACGTGCCATAGACGGATGCCAGCAGGTACGTGCCGAACGCCGCCTGGATGACGGTGAAGATGATGATCACCGACCAGACGGTGTTGTAGAGCCCCACGCCTTTGGCCATGTAGTACAGCGGGTAGAGCAGCGCCTCCTGCGGGAGCAGATTCGCAAGCAGGAACAGCAGCACGATCCAGCTGCGCCCGCGGATACGCCCGATTCCGATCGCGAACGCGTTGAGAACCGAGATCAGCACGGCCAGTACTGCGACGGTTCCTGAGATGAAGAACGAGTTCCAGAGCTTCTCGGGGAAGTTCACGCGCTCCCAGAACGCGACGAGGCCATCGACGTAGAACTCGGTGGGAATCGACAGCGGTCCCGAGTTGGAGTACTCGGCTGGCGACTTGAACGAGTTGACGATGATCAGGTAAAACGGCGCGACGACCAGGATGGCGCCGACCACCACGAACGCGACCATCAGCCAGTCGATCCCGCGGGGCTTGTTCATCCCGCCGCGGCGGCGCTGCGGGGTCTTCTCGGTCCGGGTGCTCCCGGGGGTGATCGCTGTCGCGGTCGCCATCACAGCCCCGCCCTTTCCTTGCGCTCCGACGCGGTCTGTGCGCGGATGAAGATGACGGCGATGACGCCGATGACAAGAGTGAGTGCGGTGGCGATCGTCGCGCCGTATCCGACCTGCTGTGCCTGGAAGAACTCGGTATAGGCGTAGTACGCGGGAACGATCGTCGAGGTTCCGGGGCCGCCGCGGGTCAGGACGTAGACGGGGCCGAAGACCTTCAGCGCGGCGATCGTGGTCGTGAGAGTCACCACGTAGATCTCGGGACGGATGATGCTGACAGTGATCGCGCGGAAGCGCTGGAACCAGTTGGCACCGTCGAGCTCGGCTGCCTCGTAGAGCTCGGGGTCGACGCGTTGAAGCGCAGCCATGAAGATCACGACCGGGTACCCGATCTGCACCCAGATCAGGACAACCATGATGCTCGGGAGAGCCGTATCGGGGCTGCCGAGCCAGTTGTGAGCGAGAAACCCGAGTCCGATGTTCTCGAGGATGGTGTTGAGGGCGCCATCCTGGGGGCGCAGAATCCACCCGATGACGATGCCAGCCACCGCGACGGGAAGGATCTGCGGCAGGTAGTAGGTCGCGCGCAGGAAACTCGCCAACCGACCGCCGAACTTGCGGCCGACGAGATCGAAGAGCACCGCAGCCAAGAGCAAACCGATGGCGGTGGGGACGATAACCATCGCGACGATCATCCAGATGCTGTTGCCGAACGAGGTCCAGAACTTCTGGTCTTGCATGAGCGCAGCCCAGTTGTCCAGGCCGATCCAGATCGGCGGCTTGATCCCCCGCCACTCGGTGAAGGTCAGGTACAGATTCCACACCAGCGGGATGATCACCACGACAGTCAGCAGGACGAGCCCTGGCAGGAGGTACAGCCAGTAGCCGCCGGTGCCGCGACCGCCGCGCTGCGGGATCAGGGGTTCCTCGGGCGGGAGCCGCTTGGCCTTGGCAGGCCGGACGAAGGGTACTGCGGTCATGTTCCGATTCCTCGGGTGGATGCGGGGCCGGGGCTCCCGGCCAGGGTGTGGGGCGGTGGGGACGGCCGTGCCGCCCCCACCGTGACCGGGTTACTCCCAGTACTGCGAGGCGTACGAGTCGTACTCGTCACCGAGCGAGGTCTGCACCTGCTCGGGCGTTGCCGTACCGTTGGCCAGCTCCTGCAGGTTCGCGACGATCGCGTCGTAGAAGGTCGGCGTCGGCCAGTCAGGGTAGAAGGCAAGGCCGTCCTGCGCGTTGATCGCGTTGAACGCCGAGATCAGCTGCAGGCTCGCCTCGTCGGTGATGTCGGACTCGTTCGCCGCGACCGGGAGTCCACCGTTGTTTCCGATGATCGCCTGGATCTCGGGGCGCATCGTGATGTCGATGAATTCGTAAGCGAGTTCCTTGTTCTTCGCGTTCTCCGGCACGACCCAGAGGTTGCCCGACGATCCGAGGCTGAGGTCAGAGCCCGGGAAGGGGAACAGGCCGAGCTGGAAGTCGCTGATCTCGCTGAGGAATCGGCCGTACCACCAGCTGCCCGAAACGAAGATCGGGTACTGCCCGGCGATGAACGCGGTTCCGGCGTCCTCAGCCTTCATCCCCGCGACATCCGCCGAGATGTATCCGGCGTCGATGTACTGCTTGAGCGTCTCTGTCGCGTAGGAGATCTGCTCACCCTGCCAGTCGACGGGGTTCGCGTAGAGCTGGTAGTCGTCGACCCACTGGCGATCCGCCTGGCTCAGGGCAAGCTGGTACCAGAGCTGACCGAGGGGGTACTCGGCGCCGGCCTCGGCCAGCGGGGTAATGCCCTCGGCGACGAACGCATCGAGCACGTCGATGAACTCGTCGTAGGTCGTCGGGACCTCGAGCCCGGCATCCGCGAACATGTCCTCGTTGTAGAAGACCGTCACGAACTCGCCGTAGTTCGGGATGCCGTACCAGGTGTCTCCACCCATGACACCGTCGGGGCTGTACTTGGCCGTCGTCTGCAGCGCCGGCGCGAGGAGGTCACCCCAGCCGTACTCGGCGACCGCGTCGTTCAAGTCGGTGAGCAGCCCCTGGCTTGCCAGGAGACCCGCCGTCGCGTTGCCCTTGTTATATTCCATGACATCCGGGGCCTCATCGGAGTTCAGCACCTGGCTGGCCGTCGAGCGGATCTGCTCGAAGCCCTTGGCCTCGAACTCCACCGTGACGTCGGGGTTTTCCTCCTTGAAGGTCTCGATTGCAGCGTCCCAGGCCTTGCCCATGGCGCTGTCTTCACCCTCGTAGTGCCAGAGGACGAGGGTGTCGCCGCTTTCGGCGTCCGAGGAACCGGAGCCAGAGCATCCGGCCAGGGCGAGAGCGGCAACGGTCATCGCGCTCGCGGCGACCAGTGCTCGCTGTGTGGTGCGGGTAAAGCGTGCCATCGGTGGCACTCCTTTCTTGGTGACCGTCGTCGGTCAGGTGGTTTCGGAGGGGCTGTGTAGTTGTGGAGGGAAAGTATCGAAGCGCTTCGACAATGGGCATGCACGATGACCGTCGATCGTGGCGTCACATCGCGGCGAGAGCTCCCGGCTTGTCGTTCGGCGATCCGACCCACGGCCCGATCGAGCCGCGGGACAGATATGTGGGAGGGAGAAGGTGGAGCCCTGGTTCCCGATGCCCCTCATCGAGGCTTTCGAGCGCGAGCTCGACAGCGCGATTGCAGGATTCGGCGGGGATGAGTGGCAGGGCGTCGATCGGCCGCGCCAGCGTGTCGATGTCGAAGCTGTTACCGACGGAGATCAGAGACAGCCCGTAGGGCACGCTCACCCCGCGCTGATCCAGCTCACTCAGCACGATGGCGTGCGCATCCTCGTTCGAATGCAGAATCAACGCTGTAACGCCGGCGGCCAGCAAATCTGACACGGCCGTGCGGCACCCATTGCGGTCCGTTTGCGCATGCCCGCTCGCGCGGAAGAACGTCTGGACACCGAGCTCCGCAGCGCGCTTCTCATACGCAGCCCGCACGCGCGGCGGGAAGTTCGACTTCTCATAGGCGGTCTCCGTCATCCCGAGCATGCCGATGCGGGTGTGCCCGAGGGCCGCAAGTTTGTCGACGGCGATACGGGCAGCCGCCTCGAAGTCCAGGTCGACGCAGACGAGACCCTCGTGATCGTCCGGAACACCGATGAACACCGTAGGTGTGGCAAGGTTTCGCGCGAGCGCCACCCGCTCGTCATCGGGGGCGACATCCAGCACGAGGATGGCATCGGCCAGGCCCGTGGAGGCAACACGGTTCATCCCCGAGACGGCTTGCTCTTCGGTCAGCAACAGGATGTCGTAGTCATGCTGGCGCGCAGCCACCGCCGTTGCTAAGACGAAAGCCATATGGGTCGGCACATGGGTATCGGTGCGCAGTGGCTCAGTCAGCGCGAAGATGTTCGTGCGGCGCCCCGCCAGCATCCGCGCGCCCGCGTTCGGGCTGTAGCCCAGCTTCGCAACGGCGGCTTCGATGCGCTTGCGGGTCGCGGGCGACACCGGGCGTTTGCCACTCAGCGCATACGACACTGTCGAGATCGATACGCCGGCAGCTGCTGCCACCTCGTCGATCTTCGCCATGGCGACCTCACTGTCCAGTCGGTTTAGCGAAGCGCTTCGCTAAACGCTTCGACGGCGATAGTACGCACACCTGCGCATCCCTCGCAACCCTTTTGTCTTCAGCGACAACAAACCGTGACCCGGTTGTGATCCAATGCGGGGCGGCAGGCGAAGTGCCCATCATCCGCCCACCCCACTGAGCAGATTGCCCCCGAGATGTCAGCCTTTTCCGCCGCAATGAGCGTGATTTGACGCGCTTCGACACGGTCGGTCATAATCGGCCGCATGACTGACAATGCGCATGTCCTGTCCGCCTGGGAGGCGAACGGAACTGCCGGCATGATGATGGCCGGCCGCTCAGTCATGTGTTGTCGAATGTGTCGCTGACGACACCTCAGCGGGGCTCGTTCTGCGATCCAGATCGCACTGCCCCTCAGCCCTCTCGCAGAGCGCGCCCATCCGAACCGCGCTCGACACCGACCGTCAGGTCACCGCAGCACACTTCTGCCCGAACCATCCGGGCCCTCGCAAGGACCATCATCCCCATGTCGAACACCGCTCTCCTCACCCGCCCCGCTCCCGCACGTCACCTGCACGCCGTGCCCCCGATCGTCGACGAACCCGCGGCCCGCAGCCCGCGCGGCTTCGCCCTCTACGTCGGACTCGATGAGGCCAAGGCTGCCGCTGCCGGCGTCTCTCTCCCGGTTCTCGTCGATGCTCTGCGCCGCACGCTGGCCGAGCTCGCACCGGATGCCGAAACCTACGCCACCGTCGCGCTCGCACCTCGCGGCGCCGGCGGTCGCGACGTCGATGTCGTGCGCCGCGCGCTGCGTGAGCCTTCTGCCGTCGCAGCCCTCACGGTGGCATCGGAACCCGAAGACACCGACCGCTCGGCACGGGGAGTCGTCTTCGACATCTCGCGCAAGCGCGTTGTGATCGACGGCGAGACAGCTCCGTTCACGTTCACCGAGTTCGAACTGCTCCAGTACCTCGTCCTGCGCGAGGGCCGCACGATCGAGCGGTCTGAGTTGGTCGGCTCGCTCTGGCAGAGCGCCGAGGACGGCGAGGTACCGGGCGAGCGCACGATCGATGTGCACGTCCGTCGGCTGCGCTCCAAGCTCGGCCGCTACGAGGACATCGTGCGCACCGTGCGCGGCGTCGGGTACCGCTTCGACAGGCACGCCGACGTCGTCATCCGCTACGGCCACGGCACCCCCTCGCCCGACCGGTTCTAGGTCAGCCTCGGCGACCGGAGCGGCGCGGGAAGACCCGATGTCGCGGCGCGCACGTATCGTGATCGCATGACCTCGCTCGCGCCGACACCCACCGCTTGCGCGGCGGCGCTCGAGACCGTCTATCGGCCGCGGCATCCGCTGGATCTGCGGGCCACGGTGGTGTTCCAGCGGCGCGGCGCGAACGACCCGACCATGACCGTCGACGGCCCGGTCATCTGGCGAGCGGCGCGCACCCCGAACGGTGTCGCGACAGTCGCGCTGCGCGGCACCTCCGACGGAACCGTACGCATCGCGGCGTGGGGCGAGGGCGCCGAGTGGGCGCTCGAGCAGGCTCCCGCGCTGTGCGGCGACACCGACGATGCAACCGGATTCGATGCGACTCGGCATCCACTCATCGCCCATCTCGCGCACCGGAACCCCGGGCTCCGCCTCGGCCGCACCGATCTCGTGTTCGATGCCCTCGCCAGCTCCATCGTCGAGCAGAAGATCACGGGGCTCCAGGCGTTCGCCGCATGGCGACGACTCGTGGCCTGGCATGGCACACCCGCGCCGGGTCCGACGCCCCGGGCGATGTTCGCTCCGCCGACGATCGATGGCTGGCGGCGCATCCCGTCGTGGGACTGGCACCGTGCCGGACTCGAGCCGCCGCAGGCACGCACGATCACCCGCGTGGCCGAGCGCGGGGCATCGCTGGTCCGCGGCATCCTGGCGGCAACGGATGCCGAGCAGATCGATCGGATCCTGCTGTCCCAGCCCGGAATCGGACCGTGGACCGCTGCCGAAACACGCATCAAGGCGCTCGGGGATCCGGATGCCGTGAGTGTCGGCGACTACCACCTCGCGCACGAGGTCGGATACGCCCTGACCGGCTCGCGCACGGACGACGACGGGATGCTTGAGCTGCTCTCCCCGTGGACGGGCCACCGGCAGCGCGTCATCCGACTGGTGACCGCCGCCGGACCCCGGGAGCCGCGGCGCGGTCCGCGCCTGCATCCCGAGGATCACCGCTCCCGCTGAGCGAGTCGCGCCGGTCAGCCGTCCTCGGGCGCGAGATCCCCCTGCCCGGTGTCGCCCAGATCGGCACGGAGGGGATCGTCCCCCTGTGTTTCGGGCTGGATGTCGGGGTCGATGTCGACTGCGGCATCCTCGGCCGAGCCGTCATCGGACGACCGTTGCGGATCGACTGTGGGCTCCGCTCCTTCGATGGGCGCAATCTGCTCGACGGTGTCGGCTTCTTCGAGGGGATCGCGGGCACTGTCGGTCATGTCGCTTCCTTTCGCCGTCCCACGCGGTCTGCGTGGCAGGTACGAGTCAGCCTGTCGCGACCTCTCGCCGGGTGCGAGGGTCTTGACAGGTCACTGCGTCGTGCGACGGCGCTCTCACATCTCTTCGTGTGTGGTGGGATCGCCGTCCCAGAGGCGTCCGCGCTCGAGCGCCGAGATCGCCGCGACCTGCTCATTGGTCAGCGCGAACGCGAACACATCAGCGTTCTCGCGCTGGCGGCCGGCGTGACCCGACTTCGGGATGGGCGTCGACCCGAGCTGCACGTGCCACCGCAGCACAACCTGTGTCGGGCTGACGCCCAGCTCGGCCGCGAGGTCGGTGATCACCTGTTCGTTCAGCAGTTCGCTGCGGCGCGCGAGCGGACTCCAGCTCTCGGTGCGGATGCCGTGCTCCTCGTGGTAGGCACGCAACGCCCCCTGCGGGAAGTAGGGGTGCAGTTCGACCTGGTTCACGACGGGCATCACACCCGTCTCGGCCTGGAGGCGATCGAGCATCGCCTCGGTGAAGTTCGACACCCCGATCGACCGCACGAGACCCTCGCTTCGGAGGTCGATCATCGCGCGCCACGTGTCGACGTACTTGTCGACGCTCGGGTTCGGCCAGTGGATCAGATGCAGATCGATACGCTCAAGACCGAGGCGGTCGAGGGACTCGCGCGCGCTGCGGCGCGCCTCGTCGTACCCGTGGTCGCGGCCCGGGATCTTCGTCGTAACGATCAGCTCGTCACGGTCCAGTCCGCTGCGGCGGACTGCCTCACCCACCTCGCTCTCGTTCTCATAGTTCACGGCGGAGTCCAGGAGCCGGTATCCAGCCTGGATCGCCGAGACAATGGCATCCGTGCCGTCAGCACCGCGAAGACCGTAGGTGCCGAAGCCCAGCTGCGGGAAGCTCACGCCGTCGGCCAGGGTCACAGTCGGGATGGAGATCATGGTTCCATCCTGCCCCGCCTCGCCGGCGGCCAGGGCCGTCAGTCCAGAAGGCGCTCCAGGACCCGGATGACGCCGTGATCGGCGTTGGACGGCGCTCGGTAGCGGGCGGCCGCTGCGACATCCGGATGCGCGTTGGCCATCGCGAACGAGAAGTCTGCGGCATCCATCATGTCGAGATCGTTGAGGTAGTCCCCGAACACGGCTGTCTGCTCGGGGGTCACGTCCAGGAGGTCCTGGATGGCGCGGAGCGCCTTGCCCTTCGAGACACCCTGGTTCATGACATCGACCCAGTGGTGCCCTGACACCACGACCTGATGGGTCAGGCGGTGCCGCTCCAGTGCGGGTGCGGTGTTCTTCTCGCCGTCCTCGACGTCGAAGACCGCGACCTTGAGGATCTCGTCGTCCACGGCAGTCAGGTCCGCAACATCCGTGAGGCGGGCGTAGTACTTCTCGGCCTGGCTGCGGAAGGCGTCATCGGTTCGTTCGATGTAGGCCGAGGCCTTGCCGCACAGCACGACGCCGACGTCGTGGGTGAAGCCACGGATGTCGCGAACGAGACCATCGACGAACGCGCGGTCCATGACATCGGAGCTCAGCTCCTCGTCGCCGCGCGTGACGAACGTGCCGTTCTCGGCGATGAAGACGAGGTCGTCGCCGTGGTCACCGAACTCGCGCCGCAGGGTGGCGTGCTGCCTACCGCTGGCGGGCGCGAAGGCGATGCCCGCGTCCGCGAGCCGGTCGAGCAGAGGCCACAGCGCGGGCGGCACCTTTCCGTCGCTGTCGAGCAGAGTGCCATCCATGTCGACCGCGATCAGGCGGATCTCTTTCCCCCGGCCGGCGAGCACGTCCAGGTCGATCGGGGCGGTCGGGGATCCCTGCAAGGAGTCATCGGTCACTCCCCCATCCTGCCTGAGGCTCGCACCCGGGCGACGCGTCGCTCGAGGTGGGCGATCTCCACCGGATTCGTCGCAAGCAGGCGCGCACGGTCGAACGCGGCCAGAGCGCTCCCCGATTCAGCGGCTCGGAAAGATCGACACGGTCGGAGAAAGAAAATCTGACGGATGCTGCGCAACGCGCGAGGATCGAGGCATGAGCCGCCACTGGAGCCCCCTCGCCGTCACCTATCTCGCGTTGGCCGTCGCGGGCCTCGCGGGTACCTGGTACTTCAATGTCCTTGCGATCATCCAGCTGCGTGATTTCATCGGCGACCTCGTCACGAGCGGCCCGGCGGTCTCGTCGATCACGGTGGATCTGCTCGTCGTCGCGGTAGCCGGGTGCGTGTTCATCGTCGTCGAGGCGCGGCGACTCGGCATGCGCTTCGCCTGGCTCTACATCCTCGGCTCGGGCCTCACAGCGTTCGCCTTCACCTTCCCGCTGTTTCTCGCCCTGCGCCAGCGACGGATGACGCAACTGAAGGCATCCGTCACGCCGACGCCCGTGCCTCCTCAGGGGTGAGCGCGTGGGTCTGGGGCCAGCGTGGTGAGCCGCCGATGACCCAGTAAGCGAGCCCGACGACGACCGCGCCGCCCACGAGGTTGCCGAGCCCGACCCAGAGCATGTTCGTCCCGAACGACAGCCAGGTCGCGCTCGGCACACCCGTGGCAAGACCCAGCGTGAAGGTCGTCATGTTCGCCACGACGTGCTCGAAGCCCGAGGTGATGAAGGCGAGGAGCGCCCAGAAGATGACGGCGAACTTCGGGCCGTCAGAGTTCGATCGGGCCACCATCCAGATGGCCAAGCACACCAGAACATTGCAGAGGATGCCGCGCACGAACAGTTCGAGCGGGGACTCGTGAGCCTTGGCATCCAGCATCGCCTCGAGCATGGCGCCCGCCGCCGGATTGGCGTGCAGTACCCCCGCGACGGCCACGAGGACACCGAAGACCGCGGCCCCGAGCAGGTTCGCCACGAACGTGAACCCGAGCGCCCCGGCTGCGGGACCGGATGCCGTCGCGCGCATGAGCGTGCCCTGCGTCAGCGTCATCATCGAGGACGTAACGAGCTCGGCGCCGGCGAAGACGACGAGCGTGAGGGCGACGCCGAACACGAGTCCGCTCACGAGCTTGGCCCAGCCGTCCCCGGCCTCCGCGAGGGGACCTGCCGCATTGAGCATGAGCACGACGGCGATCCCCACATAAGCGCCAGCAAGCATTCCCGAGATCGTGAAGCGCAGCGGATGCCGCATTCCCTCGATCTTGTGGATCGCCGCATCGGCCTGGAGCTCGAGAGTGTCTTCGATCGTGCGCACACCGGCACGATACTCCTGTGGTCAGACCACAATGGGGCCGAAGGTCCCCACGAACTACAACCACGACACCTCGGGACGCACGACGATTTTGCCGGGAACATGGCCTCTCTCGAGTTCCGCAATCGCCGCGGGGACCCCGTCAAGACCTACTTCTTGATAGATGACGCTGCGTACGCGGCCGTCGCCGAGCATCGCGCCAAGGATCGCCATGTCGGCCCCGGACCACGTCGTATTGATCCCCACAACCCGCTCCGGGCGGAAACGGCTGGTGAGAAGGCCCGCGAAGACGCGCGTCGCGGGGCCCAGCAGCCGTCCGTCACCCGGGCCGCCGACGAGGACCAGCGACCCGCCCGGTGCGAGCAGGCTCCGCAGGTACGCGATTCGCGCGCCGCCCGCGATATCGATGATGACGTCGAACCGCTCGCCGATGTCGTTGACCTCGCCGCGCGTATAGTCCAGGACACGATCGGCGCCGAGATCCGCGATCCACTCCGCGTTGCGCCCACTGCAACTGGCAACGACCCGACCGACACCGAGGGAGCGCGCAAGCTGAACGGCGTAGTGCCCCACGCCGCCCGCGGCACCGAGGATCAATACGCGGCCGCCCGCCTCCAGTTGCCCCTTGTCTCGCAGAGCCTGCAGCGCCGTCAGACCGGCAAGCGGCACCGCTGCCGCCTCAGCGGGAGTCACGCCCGCCGGGATCGGCGCGAGATACTCCGCACGCGCCGTGGCAGCCTCCGCCAGCGAGCCGCGTGCCGGACCGAAGACAGCGTCACCGACCCTGAACTCCGAGACATCGGTGCCGACCTCCGTGACGATGCCCGCGACATCCACCCCCAGACCGGGGTTGCGCGGATGCCGCCAGCCCGATGTCGGACGCATGAGCCACGGCAGTCCTCGCATGTGATGCCACTCGAAGGGGTTCAGCGATGCGGCCGCGACCCGCAGCCGCACACGCCCCGGCTCCAACGGCTCATCCTCGATGTCCTCGATCTGCAGAGTCTCCGGCCCGCCGTAACGGGTGCGACGGATGGCACGCATGTCGGTCCTCCTCGGCCGCCACCAGCAGCCTTACGTTGTATGGTCACGGGTGACGCTAGTCTTACAACGTAAGTTCGTCAAGTCACGCGAGGAGCGACGGATGTCTCCAGCTGAGGGGGAACCGGATCAGCTCCGCCGACCGCTCACACGGCAGAGCATCCTGGCGGCAGCGCTCGAGCTCGTCGACGCCGACGGCCTTGACGCACTGACCATGCGGTCACTGGGCGCCAGACTCGGTGTCGAAGCGATGTCGCTGTACCACCATCTCCCGTCGAAGCAGGCCGTCATCGATGGGATCGTGGATCTCGTCTGGGCAGAGGTCACGCTGACCGCGGACGCCCAGGACTGGCGTACCGCGGTCAGACGGACGGCGCGATCGGCGTTCGCGACCCTGCTACACCACCCCTGGGCGAACCGCATCCGCGCGACCAGCGGCGGGCCGGCGCGGATGGCGTACCTCGACGCGTCGCTGGGACACCTCCGCCGCGCCGGCTTCACCCCGAGCAGGCCTTCCACGCCCACCACGTTCTCGAGGCGTACATCCAGGGCTACGTGACGCAGGCCCTGGATTTCGCACCGATGGATGCCGCCGCTGAGCGCGAACGACGTGACGCCGCGCTGGCATACCTCGAGCAGGTCGAGCACACCCACCTCATCGAGCACATCCACCTTCACGGAACCGACCAGGGATCGGGGTTCGATTTCGGACTGACCCTTCTCCTGGACGGCCTCGATGCGCGTCTGCGTACGACCGGTCCTCAGTAGCGCTGGCTCGCGAGGACGCGTGCCGACTCGCGGGCAGCGGAGTCGTTGCGTACCCCGGCGCGAGATCCCGCGAGCTTGGCCGCGATGTGCTCACCGACGGTGACCGGCTCGTAGAGGTCGGGATGCTCCGCATCGACGCACGAGGGCAGCGTCTGGATGAGCGCGTCGACGTTTCCGTCGTGGAAGAAGGCAGCAGACCGTCGCCGCTCGATCGTCCCGTCGATCACCGGCGGCTTCACACGGTGCAGTGTCGACATCCACCGCTCGTTCGTCCAGCGCGCCGTGACGTCGCCGAGGTTGATCAGCAGCGCATCATCGGCGGGGGCGACATCGTTCCAGGAACCATCGGCACCGAGCACCTGGAGGCCCTTGACCTGGTCCGCCCACAAGATGGTGACGATCCCGTAGTCGGTGTGCTCCCCCATGCCGATGAGGTCGCCATCGAGGGTCACATCCGTTCCGGGCGGCAGGGCATAGTTGTTCATCCGCAGCACATCGAGCGAGTGATCGGTGCGGGAGGCGAAGAACTCCGGATCCAGGCCCAGGGCATCCGCGAAGATCCGCGTCATGACGCGGGCGACGCGGCCGGCCTCGGTGAAATACGCCTCCACCTGCTCCTGGAATCCGTCGACGGTGGGCCACACGTTGTCGGCATAGTCGGGCTGCGGCAACTCCGCCATGTGCGGATACGACGCGGCGGATGCGCCGACATTGAACGCCTCGAAGAAGTCGTTCATGCGGCTGGCCTGCTCGACCCCGAGGCTGAGGCTCAGCGACTCCGACTTCGGCGGACTGTACCCGCGGTTGATCTTGGGTGGGGTGCGGTAGGCCTTCTTCGCCTCAAGATCGAGCGCGAAGAAGGCATCCATCGCGTCGGTGAGCCCGTGCGTGATCGCGTCGGGGATCCCGTGGCCGGTGATCTGGATGAACCCGACCGTGCGGCACGCGTCGTCGATACGGCGAGCGACCTCCGCCTGGGCCGCGGCCGTGCCACCTGCCACGTAAGGGGTGATGTCCACGAGGGGGACCTGGAATGTCATGGCAACTCCTTCTTGAGCCGCTTCACGCTTTCCACTCACCCGCGGGTGCGGGCTTTCGCTTTCATGAGCGTTGCCGGTGACGATACGCCCGGGCCGTTTCGCCCGCGTTACACGCGGCGGAGAAGACCTCAGCGCGAGCGCCGCTACTCCGAGAGCGAGCGACTGAGGACCGAGAGCGTTGCCGCCTGAGCGGCACGGGCGCTGTCGCCCCGGCGCGCGACGAGCAACCCCACGACAGACTCCGTCACGAGCATGAGCGCCGCGCGGGAGGTATGCACCAGCTCATCGTGGAAGGAATCGTTCACGGGAGCCACGATGAGAGCGACATCCGCTGCCTCCGCCACCGGTGAGCGAGGAAACGAGGTGATCGCGAGTACCCGGGCGCCGCTCGCGCGTGCTTCGGTGACAACATCCAACGACGCACGGTTTGCCCCCGACCCTGAGACGACCAGGCATGCGGAACCGCGCCCCAGATGCTTGGCGGCGATCTGCTGGCCGAGAGTGTCGGGCATGTACTCGGCCGGCCGGCCCGCCGAGGTCAGTCGCATCGCGAGGTCGATTCCGAGCGGTGACGACAGTCCGTTCGCCGCCACGAGCAGGCGCTGGGCTCCGTCGATCTCGGTGACGAACGCATCGAGCTCGGCCTCGGTGAGTGCCGAGACCGTGTGAGGCAGCCGCGCGGCGAAGCGATCGACGGCTCCCCGCAGGGCTCCGAGCATCGTGCCGTCCGTCCCGGTTGCCGCTGTGCCCGTGAGCGAGACTTCGCGTGCGAGTGCGACCCGCAACTGCGGGTATCCCTCGTAGCCGAGAGACTGGGCGGTGCGGATGACGCTCGCGCGCCCCACCCCAACCAGATCGGCGACCTCCTGGGCAGTCCGTTCGATCGCTGCTTCAACGTCCGCCACGATCGACTCCGCGACGCGTCGCTCGGTCGGCTGCAGCGACGGTGCGAGCATCGCGATCCGCGTCGAAGGAGGCGCGTCAGCGGATCCCGACCACATCCTGGCGTCCTTTCGAGGATCGTCTGGCTCCGCGCATCCGGGCCCCCTGCGTGATCCGCCGGCGTATCGCTCCCGAGATCGCGTCGATCGTCATGGTGGCAACGACCACCACGATCAACAGCATTCCGACGGTATCCCATTGCCGGAAGTTGGTGTAGTTGGCCAGCATGCTTCCGATCCCGCCAGCGCCGACGAGGCCGAGCACGGCAGAGGTACGGATGTTGATCTCGAAGCGATACAGCGCGAACGACATCAGGGCGGGAGCCGCAGCCGGCCACAGCGCCCATCGGGTGACTTCTGCCGTGCCGCCCCCGGCCGCACGCACGGCCTCGGAGGCGCCTTCCTGTACCGACTCGATGGTCTCGTAGACCCATTTTCCCTGCGTGCCGATTCCGGCGATGCCCAGGGCCAGTGCACCTGTGAACGGTGTCAGCCCGGTGACGGTGAGTAGAAGCAGGGCGATGATCACTTCGGGCAGGGCCCGGATGACGGCGAACAAGCCGCGCAGGGGCAACCGGAGCCAGACCGGCCCCACGCCCCGCGCTGCCAGCATCCCGAGCGGGATCGACACCAGCACGCACAGAATCGCACCGATCCAGGCCATCGAGATCGACCGCCACGTCTCGAAGAGGGCTCGCGGGAGCTTCTCCCAGTTGGGGTCGGCGAACATCAGCGTGCCGTAGTGAAGGAGCTCACCGGGGATCGCGCCGACGTCGCTCCAGTCGATCGGTAGTCCGGCGGTCGCCCACAGAACGATCACCCCGACGACCACCGCCGTGAGCGTCGGTGCGAGGCGCGACGGGCGCGGGGGAAGCGCGAGCCCCAGCTCGCGGGCAGACACCGACGTGCTCATATCAGACGCCGTCTCAGGTAGTTCGAGAACACTTCGATGAGGATGACGACGACGAGGATCTCGAGCACGATCACCGAGACGTCGTCGTACGCGTAGAAGGCGCGCCTCTCGTCGAGAAGCCGGCCGATACCGCCAGCCCCGACGATGCCGAGGATCGCCGAGATGCGGACGTTGAGTTCGAGGGTGTACAGCCACTGGTTGGCAAACAGCGGCCAGGTCTGTGGGAGCGCGGTGACGCGGTTGATCTGGTTCTGTGTTCCCCCCGCGGCGCGCCCCGCCTCCATGTAGTGGTGGTCGGCAGAGTCGATCGCCTCCGAGACGAGCTTGACCACGATCCCGATGTCGAAAAGGAACAGGGTGATCACGCCCGGCAGGACGCCCACCCCGATCATCGCGACGAGCACCGTGGCATAGACGAGATCGGGGACCGCGCGGACGACGTTGATCACAGCCCGGACGAGGCGGCGCGAGATCGCATTCGGATTCGTCGGCGCGGCCGCCCAGAGCGTGAGCGGCACCGAGATCAGCGCCGCGAAGAAGGCTCCAACCAGCGCCATCTGGAGCGTTTCGAGCATGGGCTCGATCGTGCGCGGCAGGAACGAGAAGTCCGGCTGCAAGAACTGGACGAGAATGCTGGAGCCGTTTGACCAATTGCGGATGATGGCCCCGAAGTCCAGGTCGATCCCACCGATCGCAGGGACGCACGTGAGGACGGTGAACCCGGCGACAGCGAGCACGATCAGAGCGACGCGACCTCTCGTTCGCGGACGCGGCGGCAACGTGTAGTGCGCGACCGTCTCGCTCATCGATCGAGCCGATCCACCGGCTGGATCGGGCGCCCATAGATCTGCTCGAAGTCGGCATCCGTGGCGTCGGCGGCGAGGCCGTCGTAGACGAGCTCACCGGCGCGCAGGCCGATCATTCGCGTGGTGTACTGACGCGCCAGATCCATCAGATGGATGTTGACCAACACCGTGAGGCCGTCCTCGACGTTGACACGGCGAAGGTCGTCCATGACGGCATGGGCCGTGGGGGGATCAAGACTTGCGACCGGTTCGTCAGCGAGCATGATGCTCGGCTGCTGCGTGAGGGCGCGAGCAATCGCCACCCGCTGCTTCTGACCGCCGGAGAGTTGGCCGGCCCGGGTCCACACCTTCTCGAGCATCCCGACGGAATCGAGCGAGCGCAGCGCGAGCTCCCGATCAGCGGACGTCGTGAGGCCCAGAAGCGTGCGGTAGGTCGGTGTGTGCGAAAAGCGACCGACAAGCACGTTGCGGTAGACACTCGCGCGATCCGCGAGATTGAACCCCTGGAAGATCATGCCGATGTGCCCCCGCAGGCGCCGCAGCTGCCGTCCACGCAATCCCGTGACGACAGTGGGGCCGACGGTGATGGTTCCGCTCGTGGCCGGGACGAGGCCGTTGATCGCGCGGATGAGCGTGGACTTGCCCGAGCCTGACAGCCCGACGATCGACACCATCTCACCCGCGGCAACGTCGAGGCTCACGCCACTGAGGGCGCGCGTCCCGTTGGGATAGACCACCGAGACATCGTCGAGGCTAATCCCCCAGGCCGAGGGGGCGGGGACGAGCACGGGCGCGGAGGCCGAGGGGTGGCCCCGGCCTCCGCGCGCTGCGGATCAGTGTGCATGCACCGACTCCTTGGTGAACCTCGCGGGCTCGGTCAGTTCTGGAACTGGGCGAGGATCTCGCCGTAGCGGGTGATCTGCTCGGGCGCGGTCTGGTCGGTCCAGTCCGAAAGTCCGACCAGGTCGAACATGACGTCCTTCGCCTCCTCGGACGAGTCAGCGTAGCCGTCCATGAGTTCGGTGAGCTGAGCCACGAGATCTGCCGGGAGCGTGTTCGAGACGGCGACACCACCGTTGGGGATCATGTCGGTGTAGGCGAAGGCCACGACCTTGTCGGCGATGTCCGGGGCCTCCTCGGCGACGGTCGTGCGCGCATCCCAGTAGGCGAAGCCGACCTCAGCATCACCGTTGTACACGGCGAGGACGGCGTTGTTGTTGCCCTCGACCGGGATCTGCGTGATCCCCGTGTCGGTGTCGATACCGGCCTCGCGCATAGCGACGACAGGGTACTGGTAGCCGGCGGGGGAGGTCGCAGCCTGCAGCGCCACCTTCGTACCGTCGTCGATCTTCGTGAGCGCATCCAGTGCCGCAGGTCCCTGACCGGTGGCGGTCTCGCCGGCCTCCTCGATGCCGTTGCAGTACGACAGCTCGATGCCGCTCGCAGCATACGTCGACATCTCCGGCGCCTCGGCGCAGTACTTGTCAGGGTTGTTCGTGTACGCGACGGAGGCGTACGAGGTTGCGCCGAAGCGCACGTCACGCAGAATGAGCTGGGCGTCGTACCGCTCCATGGCGTTGTAGAGCGAGCCGGCGTCGGTGATGATCACCTGCGCCTGGTCCGAGCCCAGCGCTTCCACGGTCGCGGCATAGTCGGTGGCCACGACCCCGTTGACCTCGATGCCAAGGTTGTCGGAGAGGTAGGCCGTGAGCGGGTCGAGCGCCTCGGCGAGGTCTTCACCCTCGACGGAGGGAACGAGCGAGATCGTGATCGACTCGGGCCAGGCGGTATCAGCCGAGCCCGACGCCGCGGGGTCGGAGTCCGCAGAACAGCCGGCAAGGGCGAGGGCGGCAATGGCCGCGATGCCCGTGAACATCAGGGACTTGCGCATGTCAGGAGTGCCTTTCGAGTGGGGTGGTGCGGGAGGGACTGGATGCCGCGGTCGCGGCCCAGGCTTCGATATCGGAGTACAGGTCGGAGAGAGTCGCGCCGCGCATGGTCACGGGCGCGCTCGAGCGTGCGGAGGTTGCGCCGACGAGTGCCGTGTCGGCGCCGAGTTCCATCGCGGGCACGAGGTCGAGGTCGACGATGTCGCCCACGGAGAGGACGGGTCCCCCTCGAGCGCGCGCGCAAGGATCGGTCGCAGGCCCTCGGGCTTGCCGACAGCGAAGTGCAGCCCGTCGAAGGTGTCAGCAACGTCCCAGGCGGTCAGCAGCGGCAGGATGCTGTCGCTCGGCGCGTTCGTGGCGAGCAGGATCTGCGCGTGCCGTCCGACCCGGGCCAGGAACGGTGCGAGACCAGCGGGGGCGACAACTGGCGCGTCCGCCGAGCCGAGCACAGCACGCGATGCCGAATAGGACTCATCGAGGACACTCGCGTCGATGCCTGCTTCCACAGCCAGCGAGCCGACCGCATCGTAGCCGTCACGGTAGGCAGCCTCGCCCGCTTCGAATGCCGCGAGCGCGGCCACGGCCCTGTCGAAAAAGGCTGGGTCATCCGCGCGCCGCGCGGCCGCCCGCGCATACGCGAGGATAGGGCCGGCCCCGAGGGCGAGGGTCCCGTCGAAATCGAACACGATTGTCGGTGTCACTGCTCTGCTTTCCCGTCCGCCTCATCCGGGGACGTTGCGTCCATGCTGACAGTTGGTTGTGGACGCAACGGCCACATCAGGTAAACAACACGTGAAATCCGGAGCCCACTGAGCTGAGGCACCCGTCTACGCTGGAGGCGTGCCGGACGCGTTGGATGCTGCATCCGCCCGTGCCGCTCGCGATCCACACGCAGCGCTGGAGAGCGTGGCGTGGCTCGGAGAAGCCATCGATGCTGACGCAGCCGCGGGACGATTCGCATCATGGGGCGCCTCCTCGGTGATCGATGAGCTCGTTCACCGGCCCGTCGTGAGCATCGCTCTGTTTCGCGCGCTCAACGAGCGGGCGAAGTTGGCTGCGCGCTGGCCGGTCGGAAACGCCGGCCTGATGCACGTGTACGGCTACCTCCTCTCCCCCGTCATGACGCCCTTCGGACGCAAGCGTGACCGCTGGATGACCGGTGACCTGGCGCGCCTCTGCGGCCTGCCGCCGGACGACTTCGTCCCGTGGGCGAGCAACCGCACCCTTCTCGAGCGGGTCACGGCAGCCGCGACGACGGTGCTCGAGCACCACCTCTGTCGCACGGAAGAGCTCGGCGACGTCGTGTCGCAGATCGCACTGACCGCCCGGCAGGGTCCTGCCGCGCTGGCCTACGCGCTGGAGACCGCCTCGACGGGCAGGCGCATCGTCACGCTGTTTCCCGTCGCGGATGCAGCGGCATTCCTCGCGGATCTGGACGGTGGCGAACCCCGCCTTCGCTGGAACGCCGCCCCTCCGAGCGCCGATCTCAGCGCGAGCTGAGGCTCTCGCGCACCGAGCGGCGCAGCACCTTCCCGATCTGCGAGCGCGGGAGGTCCGGCACCTCGACGATGCGCTTGGGGACCTTGTAGGCCGCGAGGTGGGGACGCACGAAGTCGCGGAGCCCCGTTGCATCGAAGTGTGCGCCCTCGCGCAGCACGACGGCAGCCACGACATCCTCACCCCCCGACGAGCGCGGGATACCGACGACGGCTGCCGCCTCGACATCCGGGTGCAGCACGAGCACCTGCTCGACCTCGGTCGGGCTCACGTTGAAGCCGCCCGTGATGATGAGCTCTTTGACCCGGTCGATGACGGTGACGAAGCCGTCTTCCGCGACCGTCACGATGTCGCCCGTGCGTAGCCAGCCCCCGGAAGCAGGACCGCGGCGGTCTCGTCGGGACGATCCCAATAGCCCTGGAACACCTGCGGTCCACGGATGAGGAGCTCACCCGCTTCCCCGATGGCGCGATCGACGGTCGGGTTGTCGGGGTCGACGACCCGGATGTCGGTGCTCGGGAAGGGCACCCCGACCGTGCCGGGTCGTCGGGTGGGCCCGATCGGATTGCCCAGCGCAACAGGCGAGGATTCGGTCATGCCGTATCCCTCGACGAGGAGACCGTCGCTGGCATCCTCCCACCGCGTGACGGTCGGAATCGGCAGGCTCATGGCTCCCGAGATGGCAAACCGGATGCTGCGCAGATCGATGCGCCGGTGGGCTGCAGCTCGAGCGAGGGCGTCGTAGACCGGCGGAACGGCGGGAAGGAACGTCGGGGGTGAGTGCTTGGCGGCGGTGACGACCGCATCCACGTCAAACCGGGGGAACAGCACGATGCGCGCCCCGATCGAAACGGCAAACGTGAGACACAGCGTGAGGCCGTATGCGTGGAAGAGCGGAAGCACCGCGTAGAAGGTCTCGGCGCCTTCCTTCAGACCCGGAACCCAGGCGCGTCCCTGCGCGGCGTTCGAACGCAGATTGCGGTGGGAGAGGATCGCCGCCTTGGGCGTGCCGGTCGTGCCACTGGTCAGCTGCAGGAGCGCCGTGTCGTCGAGCCGTGGGGTGGGTGTTTTCTTCGGCAGGCGGCGGGCGCCGACGAGAGTCTTCCACGCCACGAGCTTCTTCGCCTTCGGGGTGGCTGTCATTGCGGTGCGGGTCTCGCGGGCTGCGGGCACGGGGAGCTTCAGCGCGAGCCGCTTGCCGAGAGGCAGCGCGTCCGGCATCCGCACCGAGACGATCGTGCGCGGGCGCACATCGGCAGGCATCTCGGCGATCGTGTCGGCAACCTTGTCCCAGACGATCGCCGCCACGGCGCCGTGCACCTCGAACTGATGGCGCAGCTCCCGCGCTGTGTACAGCGGATTGTGCTCGACCACGATGGCGCCCAGGCGCAGGATCGCGTAGAAGGCCACGACGTGCTGCGGGCAGTTCGGCAGCACGAGGGCCACCCGGTCACCGGCGACGACGCCCTGCTTGCGGAGCCCGTTCGCGACGCGCTCGACCTGCTCGCCGAGCTCGGCGTAGGTGGTCGTTCTGCCGAAGAACTCCAGCGCCACATCCGTGCGGTAGCGAGCGACGGATGCCGAGAGCAGGTCGACGAGTGTCTGCTCGACCGGATCGATCTCGGCGGGCACACCCTCGGCGTAGGCGGAGAGCCAGGGGCGGTGCGCCAGCGGCGAGGACTGTTCGGACGGGGTCGGGATGCTCATCGTCTCGTTCCTGATTGGCGGCGCGCGCCAGTCTACGGAGGGGCGTACGCCTCTCCGGGCATACGTCAGGCCGGATCGTGCCAGTGCGACGGCGATTCGCGAGCCCGGATGTCCTCTGGCACGATGGCGCGATGTCCGCCGACTCCACCAATCAGCAGTCCTCCGACCTCGACCTTCGAATCGGGCACGATGAGCTCGTCATCCGCAATCGATACGAGACGCTGAGCATCACCAATGACTTCCTCATCGGCGTGATGTTCGTCGTGGGCAGCGTCCTGTTCCTCTGGCCGTCCACGACGACAGTAGGGACGTGCTTCTTCATCGTCGGCAGCGCGCAGTTACTCATCCGTCCGAGCATCCGCCTGGCTCGTCGCATTCATCTCCAGCGCTTCGACTCCGCGGACCGGACCGACCACGGCGGAGACTACTGAGGCGAGCCGAGCGACAGACCCACCACCGCGCGCTCTCGCCCGGATGCAAAATTCATCACAAAAAGATAACGGCGAGGTCTTCCCTTCCGTTACCTCACCGTTATAGAGTGCTTGCACGGTAGTTGTTTTGCTGTGGCAGCTACCGACATGTGATTGCAGGACACTCTTGGTGCAAGGGACAAGGGCCGGTCGGAAGCCTCTCCGACCGGCCCTTACTTGTGCCCTCGCGACTTAGTACCAGCCGACGGACTGGGAGTGTCCCCACGCGTTGCACGGCGATCCGTAGCGGCCCGCAATGTATCCGAGTCCCCAGCGCACCTGCGTGACGGCGTTGGATGCCCAGTCACCGCCGGCGGAGGCCATCTTGCTTCCCGGCAGCGCCTGCGGGATTCCTGCCGCGCCGCTGGAGGAGTTGTAGGCGGCGTAGTTCCAGCCGGACTCCTTGTTCCACAGAGACACGAGGCACGAGAACTCCCCGTCGCCCCAGCCATACTGTGACGCCATGATGTCGCGGGCCGCGGCCTGCGCGGCCCCGGGCGAGTTGTCGCCGGTGGAGGCCACCGGACCCGAGACCGCGGGTGCCGCCGCTGCGGCGGCGCGCCGTGCCTCTTCGGCAGCGACGCGGGCAGCTTCTTCGGCGGCTGCCTTGGCGGCCGCCTCTTCCGCGGCGCGACGAGCTTCCTCGGCGGCGACAGCCGCTGCAAGCCGCTCGCGCAGCGCGTCGACGTCAGCCTGAGCGGCAGTGACGGCATCCGTGACCGCCGTGGTCAGCGAGGGAAGCAGCACGATCGGCAGCAGGTCCAGGCCATCGAGGTCGGCAGTTGCCGTGTCCACGGCCGAGACCGACACCTCCGTCGGAGCCTCGACGGGGAGTCCGGATGCCGCGACCTCGGCGTTCAGCGCATCAGCATCAGCGACGAGCGCTGCCGCAGCTGCGAGCGCCTCCTCGGCATCCGAGGTCAGGGACTCGACAGTGGCCGCCTGGGTCTGGATCGACGCCGGAAGCGGAGGCGCTTCGCTGCGAGCCGTCGGAGCGGCGGCGGGGGTCTGCGCGAACGCGGCAGTCGACGAGGCGCCCAACAGCAGAGTCAGACCCATGGCTGTTGCGGCGAGGGCCCGAGTACGGGGGCGGGAGGCAGGGTTCGTTGAGGATGAGCGTAGACGCACGAATTCAGTGGCTTCCTGATCGGAGAATCGAGCGGGCAGCACCAGTGGGCCCGGAAGAGAAGTGCCTCGGGACGGCACACAAGTGTCCGAGTCTGGGCTCTGTTCCTGAACGAAACCTCCACGAACGCTGACCGGACCGTGCGCCAGCTATGAATCACAAAAAGATAACGGCGAGGTCTTCCCTTCCGTTACCTCACCGTTATAGAGTGCTTGCACGGTAGTTGTTTTGCTGTGGCAGCTACCGACATGTGATTGCAGGACACTCTTGGTGCAAGGGACAAGGGCCGGTCGGAAGCCTCTCCGACCGGCCCTTACTTGTGCCTGAACGACGCCTCGATGTCACCGTCGATCGCGACGGACGAGCCGCGCGGTAGCGCCGAGCAGGGCAAGCAAAACGGATGCCGCAACGACGAGGCTGAACGCGGCTGCGGCGCCCCCGACCGACGCACCAGCGCCGCCGACCGCGGTGCCGATGCCGACGCCCACGACAACACCGCTGCCGGTGAGCGTCATGAGAACACCCGCCCGGCCGCGTTCGGCGATGGATCCTGCGACGCCATAGAGCGTGAGCAGTGCGGGCCCCTGAAAGGCGCCCGCGAAGACCGCGAAGACCAGAAGGATGAGGACGGTCGGGGCAAGAGCCATCCCGACGGCGCCGAGCGCCATGCCGACGGCTGCACCGATCCATCGCATCCACGGTCCGATGGAGGGCGGGAGCGCGACCATCGCCATGGTCGTGACCGCTGACCCGACAGCCATGACCGCATAGAACAGCGCACCCGCATCCGGCACACCCTCCGCGCGCGCGAACGCCGTGAGCCCCGCCTGGCTCGCGCCGAAGAACACTCCCATCGCGAGCATGCCCGCCAGAACGAGAGCCGCCATTGCCGAGCGACCACGTCCGCTATCGGCGGCTCCGACGACGTCGGCATCCGACTTCTCATCCCGGCGCGATACCAGTGCTGCGCTGCGGTGGAGGGCGAACTGCGTCACGAACACGGCGATCAGCGCGGCGGCCGCCAGGAGCGAGATCTGCGGGGAGAACACGACAGCAACGATGCCGACCAGCGCCGGACCGATGATGTAGACGACCTCGTCGACGACACCCTCAAAAGCAAAGGCCGCCGAGACGTCTTCGCGCGACATCGCCAGCCACCGGACTCGCGAGAGAGGCCCGACCTGCGGCAGGGAGAGGCCCGTGACACCGGCGAGCACGACAGCGACCCCGTCGGGCACGTGCCCGATAGCAAGAACGAACGCCACGGCGAATGCGACATTTGTCACGACGCCGATCATGAGCACGCGGCGCTGACCCCATCGATCAGAGAGCGCACCGCCGACGGGCGCCCCGATCGCCTCGCCGAGCGCCGTCGCGGCGGCCGCGATTCCGCCGACGGCGATGGAGCCCGTGGCCGAGGTAGCGAGGGTCAGGATGGCGAGCGGCACCATCGAGACCGGGAGGCGCCCCAACGATGTCGCAATGAGGTAACCCCAGCCCGCGAGAGAGGGCAGAGCACGGTAGGCGGCGAGGGCGGAACGCCCCGACGACGGATCAGTCACTGACGGAGTCACTTTCCGACGCATCCCCCGACCCGGATGGCGTCGCCCGCCCGCTGATGAACTGTTGTGGCACGGACTCTATCAGCGGGCGATGACGCTCAGTGAGCCGCACCAACGGTGACGGGCCGGTCGGAAGCCTCTCCGACCGGCCCGTCTGGTGTTCCGAGAAATTCAGTCCTCGACGACGCGCACCGTGACCTCGATGTTGCCTCGGGTGGCGTTCGAATACGGGCACACCTGGTGGGCGGCGTCTGCGAGCGCCTGCGCCTGCTCGGCCGGCACATCGGGGATGACGACCTCGAGCTCGACAGCAAGGCCGAATCCGCCCTGCCCGTTTGAGCCGATACCGACCCGCGCACCCACACTCGTGTCGTGCAGCTGGACCTTTTCGCGGCGCGCGACGCTCAGCAGGGCGCTGTGGAAGCAGGCCGCGTAGCCGGCAGCGAACAACAGCTCCGGGTTCAGTGCGTCCCCAGATCCGCCCATCTCTTTCGGCACCCGCACGTCAGCATCCAGCAGGCCGTCGATCGTCGCGACATGACCGTTGCGACCGTCTCCGGTTGCGAGGGCCTCGGCGGTGTAGACGATATCCATGAGGGGTCTCCTTCTGTTGGGGTCTGTTGCGGGTGATCGGCGCGCACGGGCCGCGCGACGCGTCAGTCGTGTGCCGGGGTGCTGGCCTGAAGGCCTGCGGTGTAGTCGCGAAGCTCAGCGATCAGCGCCGCAGCTCCGGCAGGCGGGATCGCCATGCATCGCGCGATCTCACCCGGAATGTGGGCGAGCTCGGCCTGGAGATCGCGGCCGCTGTCGGTGAGGTGGATCGTCACGACACGGGCATCCGCCACCGACCGGGAGCGAGAAAGGTAGCCGAGGGACTCGAGGCGTCCGAGCAGCGGTGACAGGGTGCCCGAGTCGAGCATGAGGTCGTCGCCGAGTTCACTGACGGTCCGCGGCTGGCTCTCCCACAGCTCGATCAGCACCAGGTACTGCGGGTAGGTCAGCCCCCACGGCTTGAGAACACGTCGATAGGCCTGCGTCGTCGCCCGGCTCGCTGCGTAGAGCGAGAAGCACAGCATCCTGTCGAGCGCGCGTTCTGAGCTCTTCTCGCCGGTCATCACTTCAGAAGCATTGCACACAATTAAATTGTGCACAACCGAATACGGATGCGGCGGGTTAGACCCCGCCACCGCCTCCTCCGCCGCCGCCACCGCCGGCGCTGCCGCCCCCGCTGGAACCACCCGACGTGGACGCGGTCGTGGTCGTTGAGAGCGTGGAGATCCCCGAGGAGAACGCGGCTGCGTTGAACCCCGCCGTCCCGACGTACCACCCGGGGACGCCGGTCTGGTCGTAGAGCACGGCGAGGTGTTCAGCCCATTCCTCCTCCTGGCCGAAGACAACGGCGTACGGCAGCAGCGTCTCGTAGATGCGCAGCATCTGGCGCGGGTTGGCAGGATCCACGCGTGTGCCGCTGTCGTCCACAGCGATCCGCTCGGCGCCCTGCGGTGACTGCAGCATCCGGATCCGGTCGGCCTCGGCCCACTCGATGAACTCCTGCAGGCCCTTGAGGTGATCGCGGGTCTCCGCACCCGCTGCGGTCAGCGGCTTGCGAGAAACCAGACCCGCGACCACGAAGATCATGACGAACGCAGGGATCATCAGGAGGACCGCAATGGCCGCGTCGACGAACGCGACCAGCGCCAGGACCCCGAACGCGATCGTCAGGATGCCGAAGATCATCGACGCGAACGTTGGCCAGAACCGCGCGCCGCCGGGGACCGCGCGCCGAAGTCCTCGGCTGTCAAGTTCCCGCTCAGCTGCCTTGATGATGCGGCGGGCAGCTGTCGACAGCCGCGTATCGTTCGACCCGAACTCGTATTCCTCCCGCGCGCCATCTGCGGGAACAGGCCCTGCAGCAGCAACAGGCCGTCCCCGTCCGCGCGCGAAGGATCAAGAAGCACAGCCTTGAGCTTCAGGCCACCGAAGAGCTTGCGGCCGGCTTCCTCGATCCGGATGCTGCCGACGACGGCCTGCTCGAGCACCTCGGCCGGGATCGCCTTGGTCGTCTTCCCCAGCAGCACGGCGCTCTCGAGCGCGTCGATGTGCGGCGGCGGGGTGTATTCGGCGATGATCGTGGGCCGGCCCGGCTCGTCGCGCAGCATCCTGACCCGGAAGACGATCGCCCAGACGAGGGAACCGATCACACCGAGAAACGCGAGCAGCTGGAGCCAGCCGAAGGGGGAGGCAAAGTACGAGCTGTCGAAGGTCGTGAAGGTGCCGGCGCGGAACGCGACGGCAATCGTGACCGTTTCATACGGCTGCAGATCGGTGGCAGATGCCCGCACCGTCACACCACCGTCGGCATCCGTCGTCGAGGCGATCGGGCACTGGTCGGCGGCGCCGCCCTCGCCGACGTAGCAGGCCTCCGCCCCCGTGAGCGCGGGGGCGAGCTCTGCCGGCACGTGCAGGGTCACCGAGACCGATCCGAAGGGTTGGGTCCAGTCGACGCCGTTGACGTCCCAGTACAGTTCGTCCACCCCGGTGTCGTCGAAGAAGCGCGTGACGTTCTCGAGGGTGTAGGTGAAGACGTACGTCTGTGCGCCGTGGACGTAATCGTCCGCGCGTGAGGTCATGGCGTAGACGCCGTCCTCGCTCTCGACCTCCGCGGGCCGCGGGTTTCCGGCCGCGTCGGTGATCGACACGAGCTGCGGATGCAGCGGTGCGCCCAGGTACGTGTCGGGCAGGATGCGTCGCATCCCCCGGTTCTGGTCGTACTCCGGGAAGACCGCGACGAATGTCTCGACGACGGTCATCGTGCTGGTTCCGTCATCTGCGCGGCCGAGCGTGTAGTCGGCATCCATGCTCTCGAAGACGAAGTCGTTGACGTCGGTCGATACCGCGGCCGCCGTGTCGCCGAACGAGAAGCTCACCGAGCAGGCGGCGAGCGCGAGAAGGGCTACAGTGACGGCCGCGACAGTGCCCACGGTCCGCCGCACCAGAATCCGGGCTGCCATGAGATCAGCCTAGGGGCGCCGGTGTGGTCGTACTCTGGTGTGCATGACGGACCGGCGACTGGCGATCGATGCCTGGGAGAGCCTGTTCCGCGCGCAGCACGAGGTCCTCAACGAGATCAGCGGCGACTTCGTCGTCGGCGAGCTCACGCAAGCCGAGTACGACGTTCTACTCACCGTCACCCGCGCGCCGGGAATGTCTGCTCGCCTGCGCGATGTCACCGCCAACATGCTGATCAGCCAGCCGAGCGTTTCTCGCCTCGTCGATCGCATGGTCGCCTCGGGACTGTTGACGAAGTGCTCAGACCCCGACGACGGTCGGGGCGCGATCGTTTCCGCGACGGACCAGGGCGCGAGCCTCTTCCGCAAGGTCGCGGCAACCCACGGCCGCTCGATCGCGGAGCGGATGTCGACGCTCAGCGACAGCGAGCTCGAACAGCTTCGCACCCTCACCGCGAAGCTTCGCGGGCCACGCGCGTCAGACTGCTGACGCGCGCATCCGGACTGCGCCGCAATCCGATTCCGTTTCGTCTGCCGGGCTAGACGTGCCGATCGCAGGATGAATCCGGGCTTGTCGGCTCTCTCGTGGGTCCCGGGGCTACCTCATCCTGCAATCGGCCCGGGCAGTCGCATTCTGGGAGCGTTCTACCAACGGTTGTGGACGTGTTCAGCCCACCCTTCGATGCCCTCGAACGCAATCCGCTCGTCTGTCAAGGTCACGAAAGTACCCCACCAGACGCCGAAGCACTGGTCTGTGTGCGCCGAGATGACCCCGAGGTCCGTGCGGGACACGCGATCGTAGAAGGGCGCAAACTGCGCCTCCAGGCCGCCGCCGTGCACTGACCAGGGGAGCAGGAAGTTCGACTGGTCGTACTCCCAGACCAGATCGTCATGGATCTTGTGCATCCGTCCATCGACGAAGAAGGCGTTCTCGGTCGCTCCGGTTCCGTCGGTCCAGCGGCCGCCGACCTGGATGCCGATCACCGCGCCGCCACTCGTTCCGGACCCCGCGCCCCAGTTCCACGTGATGTCGTAGGGCCACCTGCCGCGGCCGTGGTCGAGAACAGCCCATGACGCACCGTCGGGAAGCTCATACGCTTCGCCGTCGACGACGATCGTGCCCCGAGCGGGTCGCGCGACATCCTTGACCGTGTATTGAAAGCGTCGCTCGCTCCAGGGCACCACGACGGCCAACCGTTCATGGCGAGCGGGCATGTCTGCGACGACGTCGATCGTGACGCGCGGGATCGTCACGCGCATCCGTTCACCGTCGCCCTCGTCGACGATGTCGATCTCGAGGTTCTTGGCGCGCGCTGACACCGGACCGCCGCCGAGCGAGGGCGGGAGGACAACACCCCGGGCGGGCAGGAGCGTCACTGATTCGTGAACGGGTTCCTCGGTGCGGCGGTCGAACACCCAGACCTCGTGCACGGCTGCATAGTCCAACGACGACACCGTGATGCCCACGATGTAGCGAGGGGTCATCACGTTCCAGTATTCCCAGCGCTTGTTGCGCCCCCACGACCCGCGACCTCCGATGCCTGCCGTATCCACGAGCGGCTGGCGCGCCCATCCGATCGCGGCGGGATTGAGCCGGCCGCCCGGGAGCGTCAAGGACACGGGAGCGGTGAGCTCGTCACCGTCGCCTTGTTGGGGGAATCTGGTCTGCATCGACACGGCACCTCGGCGTGATGGGGAGCACTGCGAGCCGGCAGCCGCCGGCACAGCACCCTCAGCCTAGATCCAGGACGCGCCCGCGCATGCCGTACCGATTGCAGGCTGAACCAGCCCGGGACGCAGCTGCCGGGGCCCAGAGTGGCGTTGATCCTGCGATCGGCCCAGCAGCGGGGCGGTGACGGGTGCGGGAGCCGGTCGGTGGCGAACAGAACGGCCCCCGACTCGGAAAGAGTCGGGGCCGTTGCACGAAGGAAGGTCAGGCGCTGGCGCCGGCCTCCTGGACCTCGGTGGATGCCTCGTCGACGCGGATCGTCGAGGCTGAGTCGGTCGCGATCTCGATCTTGCGGGGCTGAGCCTTTGGGCTCACCGGAATCGTCACCGTCAGCACGCCGTTCGCGTAGCTCGCAGCAATGCCGTCGGTGTCGATGCCCTGTCCGAGGCTCAACTGGCGCAGGAAGCTGCCGGCCTCGCGCTCACGGGTGATCCACTTGACGCCGTCCTGCGACCGCAGGGTGCGCTCGGCGCGGATGGTCAGCAACTGGCCGTCGACATCCACGTCGACCGAGCCCGGGTCGATGCCAGGCAGGTCAGCGGAGACCACGTAGTGGTTGCCGTCCCGGTAGAGGTCCATCGGCATCTGGCGCGGTCCACGCCGGTTGCCGTCGAAGAGTGCGTTCGCGAATCGCTCCATGTCGCGGAGCGGGTCATAGGTTGCCATCTCGTCTCCTTTGCGAGCGGGGTCGGATGCCGCATCCGACCGAGTTCTGAAAGTTGAGTCACTCTGACTCAACTAGGTTCAGATTAGCACTCTCCCCCATCGAGTGCCAGCTCAGTGGGCGCGCGAAAGCCTCGCTGTCAGCGAACAGCGATCGAGTTCCGGTGCCCTCAGCGGAACGCCGAGATTCCGGTCAGAGCCTGCCCGAGGACGAGCGTGTGCATCTCGACGGTTCCCTCGTAGGTGAGCACCGACTCCAGGTTCGCGGCGTGCCGGATGACGGGGTACTCCAGCGAGATGCCGTTGGCGCCGAGCACGGTGCGCGCGGTGCGGCAGATCTCCAGAGCCTCGCGCACGTTGTTGAGCTTTCCGAGGCTCACCTGATCGGGCGTGAGGATGCCGGCATCCTTCCGTCGCCCCAGGTGCACCGCGAGCAGAAGTCCCTTTTCATACTCCAGCATGCTGTCGACGAGCTTCTGCTGCGTGAGCTGGAAGCCGCCGATCGGACGCCCGAACTGTGTGCGCTCGCGGGCGTAGGCAAGCGCCGCCGTCAGCGCCGACCGCGCCGCGCCGAGCGCTCCCCACACGATCCCGTAGCGCGCCTCGTTCAGGCAGCTGAGCGGACCCTTGAGACCGACGACCTCGGGGAGGACAGCGTCCGCCGGTAGGCGCACACCATCGAGGACGAGCTCAGAGGTGACGGACGCGCGCAGGGACAGCTTGTGATGGATCTGTGGCGCCGAGAATCCGGGGGTATCCGTCGGTACGACGAAGCCTCGGATGCCGTCATCAGTCTGGGCCCACACGATCGCCACGTCCGCGACCGATCCGTTCGTGATCCACATCTTGCGACCCTCGAGGATCCAGTCGGTGCCGTCGCGGCGCGCGCGGGTGCGCATGCTCGCGGGGTCTGATCCGGCATCCGGTTCGGTCAGCCCGAAGCATCCGATGAGCTCTCCCGCCGCCATCCCCGGGAGCCAGCGAGTCTTCTGCTCCTCGCTCCCCCACCGCCAGATCGCGAACATCGCCAGCGACCCCTGCACCGAGACGAGCGAGCGGATGCCGGAGTCGGCGGCTTCGAGTTCGAGACACGCGAGACCGTACTCGGTCGCCGACATGCCGGCACACCCGTATCCCTCCAGGTGCATACCCAACACGCCGAGCTGTCCGAGATCCTTCGCGAGGCCGCGGAGATCATCGATCTCACCGCGCTCGAACCAGTCGGCGACGTAGGGCGTCACCCGCCGTTCCACGAGGTCGCGCACGGCGTCGCGGGTCGCGCGCTCGTCATCGGTCAGCAGCGCATCGACATCGGCGATATCAATGAGGGCGTCAAGGGATGCCATGGGTCTCTCCTTCAGGGTCGCCGGCGGCGATGTCGGCGTCGAGCCAGCGGCGGATCTCCTCGCCGTGCTCATCGAGGTGTGGTGGACGCCGGTACTCGGTGATCGGGGTCCGCGACAACCGCAGAGGCGATCTCGTCTGCGCCGTGCCACCGTCGACCTCCACCACCGGCGAAAGCCCGAGACGCTCGGCGAGCGCAAAGCCGTCAGCCACGGTGCCGATCGTCCCGGCCGGCACTCCGGCATCCATGAGGCGATCGGCCCACGCGGATGCAGAGTCCGCCTGAAGACGCCGCTCCAGCTCGTCGATGAGCGCATCGCGGTGCGCGACCCGCTGTCCGTTCGTTGCGAACCGGGGATCCGCACTGAGCCCTGGCGCCCCGAGCACCGCGCACAGCCGCGCGAACTGCGCGTCGTTTCCCACGGCGAGCGCGAGCGCACCCTCCCCGGTCTTCACCGTCTCGTACGGCGCGATCGACGGATGCCGATTGCCCAGCGACCGCGGAGTACTGCCGGTCGCGTGCAGAGCAGACGCCTGATTGACCAGTGCCGCCTGCAGGCTCGTGAGAAGCGCGATCTCGACCCGCTGACCCCTGCCACTGCGGCCGCGCTCGTAGAGAGCGGCGAGCACGGCGGTTGCGAGGTCTTTGGCGGCGAGGACATCGACGATCGCGACGCCGACCTTGGCGGGCTCACCCACCGGACCAGTGATGTCCATGAGGCCGCCTTGAGCCTGGATGAGAAAGTCGTAGCCCGGCAGGCGCGCTCCTGGGCCCCCGCCGAAGCCGGTGACGGAGGCGTAGATCAGCCCGGGGTTCGCGGGCTGCAGACTCTCATAGTCCAGCCCGAAGCGGGTGAGGGTGCCGGGGAGGAAGTTCTCGATCAGGACGTCCGCGCGCGCCGCGAGCTGTTGCGCCCGACGAAGGTCGGCAGGGTCGTCGAGATCGAAAGCGACCGATCGCTTCCCGCGATTGGCCGACTCGAAATACGAGGTCGAGTTCTCGGTCCAGGGCGGTCCCCACCGGCGAGTGTCGTCGCCCAAACCCGCTCGCTCGACCTTGATGACATCGGCGCCGAGATCGGCAAGTGTCGACGCCGCCAGGGGGCCGGCGAGCACACGACTGAAGTCGGCGACGATCACGCCGTCCAGAGGCATCGGGTCATGCATCCGGCTCTCGCTCTCCGCACTGAGGATGCCTCAACCCTAGCGAGCGGGACGCAGGCTCTGAGGTACCGGATTGCACCGGGGATCTGGCGAGGCCGGCAGTAGCCTGGACCCGTGGATGACACGCAGGCAGCGTCTGAACCTTCGGCGGGATGCGGCTCGCACTGCACCTGCGGAGCACCCGGGAGGTCACAGTTTCTCTCGCTGGGCCAGACGCAGCTGCCTACGCCGCACGCCGCCCCTGCTGCGGGCCGTCACCGGATCGCCCAGGCGGCCATTCCCGCCGGCACCTTCACGATGGGCGACTCGTCGAGCGACGCCAATCGGGGCGACGGCGAGACCCCGCAACACGAGGTGTCGATCAGCGCGTTCGAGATCGATACGACGAGCGTCACCAACGATGACTTCGCCCGCTTCGTCGACGAGACCGGCTACCTCACCGAAGCCGAGACCTTCGGATTCTCGGCTGTCTTCCATCTGGCGCTCGAGGCGCCCGAAAGCGACATCATGGGACAGCCCGACGCAACACCGTGGTGGTTCGGGGTCCGCGGCGCCGACTGGCGGCATCCGGGAGGCAGGAACTCGACGATCGACGCGCTGGGTGATCACCCCGTGGTCCACGTCTCCTGGAACGACGCGATGGCCTACTGCGCGTGGGCGGGGCGGCGACTGCCGACCGAGGCCGAGTGGGAGTACGCGGCCCGCGGCGGACTCGACAGCAAGAAATATCCGTGGGGAGACGACGAACCGGATGCCGACGGCGCCTGGCGCATCAACATCTGGCAGGGCGAGTTTCCAGGCATCAACACCCTCGAGGACGGCTTTCTCACCACCGCACCCGTGCGCACCTTCGAACCGAACGGCTACGGGCTCTGGCAGCCCGTCGGCAACGTGTGGGAGTGGTGCGCGGACTGGTTCGATCCCGGGTACTACGCCCGCTCGACGGATGCCGACCCTCAGGGCCCCGATCGCGGTAGCTCCCGCATCCTGCGCGGGGGAGCTACCTCTGCCATATCTCGTACTGCAATCGCTACCGCAACGCGGCGCGGTCGCAGAACACTCCGGACTCCTCAATGGGCAATGCGGGCTTCCGTACCGTCGGACTCTGACCGGGCGTCGAGGGAAGCCGTCCCTCTCCTCCGCATGTGACTTAGGTTATCCTTGCCTTACCAAGCCGATCGGGCGTGCCGAGCGGACGCTCGCGACAGCCAAGGAGGATGCCGATGGCCAGTGACGCCACTCCGACGGAGGCCGACCTGTGAGCGAGGTGTCGACCTCGAACCGCGAGCGCCGCAAGCCACCATCCCGTCGGGCTCCGAGGCACAGGCAGCTGATCGCCGCGGAGGTCCGTCGTGTCACGCGCATCAGCCCGACGATGATCGGCGTCACGATCGGCAGTCCGGACTTCGAGGCCTACGACTACATCGGCTGGGACCAGATGTTCCGGTTCTTCTTCCGTCGGCCCGGTCAGGACTCGCTGCGCCTCCCGACCTGGTCGAATGACGGCTGGATGGCTCAGTGGTTCATGATGTCCGCTCAGACCAGACCCCATGTGCGCCTCTACACCGCCCGCGCCTTCCGTCCCGACCTGCACGAACTCGACATCGAATTCGTCGCGCACGGGGACTCCTCCCCCGCATCCGGGTGGGCATCCCGTGTGAAACCGGGTGAACCGGTCGGCATCCTCGACGAAGGGATCACCTACCAGCCGCCGTCCTCGGAGGGGTGGCAGCTACTCGTCGGCGATGAGAGCGCGCTGCCCGCTATTCTCGCCATCATCGATCGGGCCCCGGCTGATCTGCGCGCGCGGGTGTTCCTCGAGGTGCCGCACGCGGAGGATGTCCGCGAGGTTCCCCGCCCCGAGGGTGTCAGCATTCACTGGCTGCCGCGAGAAGACAACGAGGCGATCCCCGGGCAGCTCGCGCTGCGGACGATCACCACCGCGAGCCTCCCCGCCACGAACCCCTCGTATTCTTACGTGGCCGGCGAGAGCGGCCTCGCCACGGGGGCTCGACGCTTTCTGGTCAACGAGCTCGGCGTACCGAAAGCAGACGTCACTTTCCAGGGGTACTGGCGACACGGGAAAGCCAGCCCCGGGTAGAAGACACCGGAACACGAAACACGAAAGTCCCCGAGCCTGATGGCCCGGGGACTTTCGTTACTGTCTCAACACAGTGTGCGCCTGGAGGGACTCGAACCCCCAACCTTCTGATCCGTAGTCAGATGCTCTATCCATTGAGCTACAGGCGCATGGTCAGCGCGTTTCCGCGAGCAAACCAGCGTCCAGATTACCCCACGAACACCCGAGACAGCGAATCGTCGCGCACCTCGGAGCGGCTCACGTATCGGTGGGGTTCTCGCCGTCCGACGAGCGGCTCACCTCGTCGACATCGACGATCTGCGCCGTCGCCGCTGGCGTGCTCAGTCGCCGCTGGTGCGAAGCAAGCCGCGGAAGGTCGATCAGGCGGATCGACTGCATTCGCGCCCCGCGCATCGTCGCGTAGTCGGGGTCGAGGTCGGGTCGCATCCCCTCGACGATGAGGCGCCGTTCGAGGTTCGCCTCGACATCACCCCACGCGGCATCGCGCGCCTGCTCGATCAGGTGCTCGAGACCTGCCTCGTCGGTTGCGCGCTCGCGGAGTTCTTTCGCGACTCCGGTGTACTGGCGCGCTCGGCGGCGCAGATTCCGTGAGTCACGGCCCCGGTAGTCGTGGGTGCCACTCGGGTCGGACTGCTTTCCCCACGCCCGACGCCAATCGGCTCGGGCGCGGTCGGCCGCAGCCGACTGTTCGTCGGCGAGCGCTTCGAGCGTCTGCCGCGCAAACGGCTTCAAGGCATCGAACGAGAAGGCGCTGTCGTTGCGGATCGCGTCGACGAGGATCCGGTTGCGGATGCTCAGACGTGCCGCGGCGATAGCGATGATGACGCCCTCGGCGACAGCATCGGCCGTCCTGCCCATCCGCCACCTCCTCGATAGAGGGTATCGGGCGGTGGCGTGAGCGGGACGCGCGCGGCGGCCTGAGGATCAGGCGGTCTTCGCGTACCGGGCGTCGCCGAAGCCGAGGATGAGGTAGCCGATGAAGGGCAGGAGAAACAGCAGGAAGAACGAGAAGGCCCCGCCCTTCCCGAAGTTCGCCCCCACCTTGACGGCGACGATGATGGCGAGGATCAGGTTGGCGATCGGAACGAAATACAGAAGACCGAGCCATGCGGAGTACCCCGCGACCTTCACGAGGATGAACATGTTCACGATCGGAATGATCGCCAGGATGCCGGGCCATCCCGCTTTCGTGAAGACGCGCCACAGGGCGACGACGACGATGACATAGATCACCAGGCCGATGATCGAGGACGTCCAGACGGACGAAAGGCTGGCCTGGTCGGTGATGGAGGTCGTAAGCATGGCCACAGCCTAGAGCGAAACCACTCCGCGCTTCCAGCTAACTCTCAGGAAAGTGCGGAGATCCGCCACGACGCCTTGTGAGAATCGCCGGGCGCGATCACCCCGAGTCCCGTGTCGAACGGGTAGCTGTCGTCGTTGAAGGCATCCGGGGCACACGTCATCGGTTCCACGGCCAAGCCCGCGCGGTGACCGGGAGCTCCCGGACCTGCTGGCTGGTCGGCCGTGTGAATCTGGACCCACGGGCAGCGCGAATCCCAGGTGATCGCCGCGCCGACACCCTGCGCATCGGCCACCCGCGTCGTCACGAGCCCGTCGCGGTCGCGGACCAGGTCGGTGTAGGCGTGGTCGATCATGACGGTGCCGATGGTGCGGGATTCGCGGAAGTCGAAGCGTTCGGCATCCGCGGTGACCGGCTGGAGTCCGACGGGTGAGAGCCGATCGGGGGTGACGGTGAGCACCTGCGCGGCGGGAAGCGTGAACGTCCAGTCATCGAGCGCGCCGGGTGCGACAAGGTACGGATGCGGTCCCGTGCCCCACGGCGCGAAATCGCGACTCAGGTTGGTCGCCTTCACCCGCTGGGTCAGCCCGTCCGCGCCGAGCGCGAAAGTCGTCTCCACACGGATGCGCCAGGGGTACCCCTGCTGCGGCTGGATCGTGGCGCCGAGCGTCACCCAGCTCTCGGCCGTCTCGACCGGGGCGAAGTCCAGCCAGGACGCGAGTCCGTGCAGGGCCTGACCTCGGCCCGGTTCTGTCAGGGCCACGTCGTACTGCCGTCCGCGGAACGTGTAGCGGCCGTCAACGATCCGATTGGGCCAGGGCGCGAGGGTCGCGCCGCGAAAGAACGGGCGCACGATGTCGGCCTCGAACGGCACGACCAGGTCGCGGCCGCGATACCGCAGGCTGCGAAGCGTCGCACCCACGCTTGCGATCGTCGCTTCGTAGTCACCCGCCGTGATGGTGTGCTGCACACCAGAGGCAGGGATGACGGACGCAGACTCATCGTTCATACCGCCAGTCTGCCTGACCTCCAGTGCCACCGCCGCCGAGGAGTCGCGGTCGTTCACAGACCCCGCGCCGTTCACAGGCCTTGGGCGAGGCGGTAGTACGCCTGGTTCCAGCGAACCTCTTTCTGGAACCCGCGCACCGTGGTGTCTTCGTCGATGACGAGAAGCTCGGTTTCGGCGAGTTCGGCGAAGTCGCGGAAGACCTCGATGCCCACGGCCGTCGACATCACGGTGTGGTGCGCGGCGCCCGCCGTCAGCCAGCACGCCGCCGATGTCGCGAAGTCCGGAGCGGGCTTCCACACCGCTCGTCCCACGGGAAGGTTCGGCAGGTCGGGAGCGGAGACGTTCTCGACGACGTTGGCGACGAGGCGGAACCTGTCGCGCATGTCGCTCATCGCCACGACGACGGCAGAGCCGGGGTCGGCGGTGAAGACCAGGCGTACCGGGTCGTCCTTGCCGCCTATGCCGAGCGGGTGGATCTCGAGGCTGGCCTTCTGGCTCGAGAGGGTCGGCGCGACTTCGAGCATGTGGGCGCCGAGGATCTTCTCGTCGCCGGGCACGAGGTCGTAGGTGTAGTCCTCCATGAGGCTCGCGCCGCCGGGCAGGCCCTCGCCCATGACGTTCGCGACGTGCACGAGGATCGCGGTCTTCCAGTCGCCCTCGGCGCCGAAGCCGTAGCCCTCGGCCATAAGGCGCTGGACGGCGAGCCCAGGCAGCTGCTTGAGCGCACCAAGGTCTTCGAAGCTCGTCGTAAAGGCGCCGAAGCCGCCAGCTTCGAGGAAGGAGCGCAGTCCCACCTCGATCGCCGCGCCATCGCGCAGCGACTGGTGGCGCTCACCGCCGCGACGCAGCTCGGGAACGATCTCGTAGAGCTCCTCGTACTCGGCGATGAGGGCATCGACCTGCTCATCGGATGCCGCCGCGACGGCATCCGCGAGCTCGTTGACGCCCCACGTGTTCACCTGCACACCGAAGCGGATCTCGGCTTCGGTCTTGTCGCCCTCGGTGACGGCGACATAACGCATGTTGTCGCCGAAGCGAGCGAGCTTGAGCGAGCGGACCGCGGCAAGGCCCGCGGCGGCGCGCTGCCACGTCTCGATCTGGCCCCGCACGGCGGGGTTGGACACGTGACCGACGACGGTCTTTCGCGGCACGCCCAGGCGTGTCTGGATGTACCCGAACTCCCGGTCGCCGTGGGCGGCCTGGTTGAGGTTCATGAAGTCGAAGTCGATCTCGCTCCACGGCAGTTCGACGTTGGCCTGCGTGTGCAGGTGCAGCAGCGGCTTCTGCAGCGCGTCGAGGCCGCCGATCCACATCTTGGCGGGGCTGAAGGTGTGCATCCAGGCGATGATCCCGATGACCTCGTCCCGCGCGTTCACGTCGAGGGCGAGGCGACGGATGCTGTCGGCATCCTTGAGCACGGGCTTCCAGACGACGCGGATGGGGAGCTCGGAAAGCCCAGCGACGACGGCTTGAGACTGCTCGGCTACCTGACGGAGGGTCTCTTCGCCGTAGAGGTTCTGGCTGCCGGTGACGAACCAGACCTCGCGGGTGGCGAACGTGTTGAGGGAAGTCATGAGGGTCCTTCTTCGATGAGGGTGAGGGCTAGGAGAGGGCGGTGACGGCGGCTCGCTCGGCGGCGAGGCCTGCGCGATAGCGGTCGAGGTAGGAGGCGTACCCGGCGACCTCGGCAGGGTCGGGTTCGACGGTGGCGAACTCCGCGTCGGCGAAGACGACGGCTTCGAGATACGCGGCCAGCGAAGCATCGGTCTGCCCCGCGTGGCGGGCTGCGGTGTAGGCGGCCAGAACAGCGATCCCCCATGCGCCGCCCTCGGAGGCGTGGCGCTCCACCGACACGGCGACGTCGAGGGCAGAGGAGAGCACGCGCTGGGCGACGCCAGCGGTGCGGAAGATGCCGCCGTGTGCCAGCATCCGGTCGACTTCGACGCCCTCATCGCCGAGCACCTTCATGCCCAGGCTCAGCGTCGCGAACACCCCCGCCAGCTGCGAGCGCAGAAGGTTCGCGAGGGTCAGCTGGCTGTCGGGCGTCCGGATGACCATCGGTCGCCCCTCATCGAGCCCGGCGATCGGCTCACCCGAGAGCTGGTTGTACGAGAGGATGCCACCGGCATCAGCGTCGGCAGTGAGAGCCTCGGCGAACAGGGTCTCGTACACCGAATCCGGGGGAAGCGGTGAGCCGATGAGATCGGCGAAGCGCTGGAAGACTGCCACCCAGGCGGCAAGTTCCGAGGCCCCGTTGTTGCAGTGCACCATCGCGACGGGATCGCCCGCAGGGGTCGTGACGATATCGAGTTCATCGTGCGCAGCACCCAGGGCTCGCTCGAGCACAACCATCGCGAAGATGCTCGTGCCCGCGCTGACATTGCCGGTGCGCGGAGCGACAGCGTTCGTGGCCACCATGCCGGTACCCGCGTCGCCTTCGGGAGGGCAGAACAGCGCGCCAGGCTTGAGCACGCCGGACGGATCGAGGAGAGCCGCCCCGTCGGCGGTGAGCTCCCCAGCGTCGGCCCCGGCCGACAGCACGGCGGGGAGCACCTCGAGGAGGGGACGCGGTGCGGCATCCGCCGCGAGGGCATCGAAGCGTGCGACGAGGTCGGCGTCGTAGCTACCGGTGGCGGGATCGATCGGGAACATGCCCGACGCATCGCCGACACCGAGAACCCGCTGACCGGTCAGGGCCGTGTGGACGAAGCCGGCAAGCGTCGTGAGGTGGTGGACCTCGCGGACGTGTGGTTCGGCATCCAGCATCGCCTGCCGGTAGTGCGCGATCGACCAGCGCAGCGGAATGTTCACCCCGAACAGATCGCTGAGCTCGGCAGCGGCAGCACCGGTCGTGGTGTTGCGCCACGTCCGGAAGGGCACCAGCAGCTCGCCCTGTGCGTCGAAGGCCAAGTATCCGTGCATCATGGCCGAGATGCCGATGCCGGTGACGGACTCGATGGCGATCCCGTACGCGTGCCGCACCCGGATGCCGAGAGCCGCGTAGGCGGCCTGGATACCCGACCACACCTCGTCGAGCGGGTAGGTCCACATCCGATCGACGAAGCTGTTCTCCCACTCGTGACTACCGACAGCGAGCACGTGTCCGTCCTCGGCGACCAGGCACGCCTTGATGCGGGTCGAACCGAGCTCGATCCCGAGGCTCGCCCGCCCCGAGGTGATCGCCTCGCGGCCTTCGTCAGTGCTCAGGGCGCTCATCGGCGATCATCCGTCGACTGGCCGTACACGTTCTGGTAGCGGTTGTAGAGGCTGTCGATTGCCTCCTGCGGAATCGGGATGAGCGGCCCCGCCTGCCGCGCGATATGCACCGTGCGTGCGACGTCTTCGAGCATGACGGCGGCCTTGACGGCATCCTTCGCGCTCGAGCCGATCGTGAACGGCCCGTGGTTCTGCATCAGTAGGCCGCGGGAGCGGTGATCGCGCAGGGTCTCGACGATGCCCCGGCCGATCGAGTCGTCGCCGATGATCGCGAACGGGCCCACGGGGATGGGGCCGCCGAACTCGTCGGCCATCGCCGTGATGACGCAGGGGATCTCTTCGCCGCGCGCCGACCACGCGACGGCGTAGGTCGAGTGTGTGTGGACGACTCCGCCGACGTCGGGCATGTGGCGGTAGACGTACGCGTGCGCTGCCGTATCGCTGGAGGGCGACCTGTCGCTGCCCTCGCTACCAGGCACCACGGTGCCGTCGAGGTCGCAGAGGATCATGTTCTCGGGGGCGAGATCGTCGTACGAGACCCCCGAGGGTTTGATGACGAACAGGTCGGCGCCGGGAACCCGGCCCGACACGTTGCCGCCGGTCCAGACGATCAAGCCGTAACGGACCAGTTCGGAGTGCAGCTGGGCGACATCGGCGCGGACCCGCGCGATGGCATCCTCGAGTTCGGTCATCGATGATTCCTTCCGAGACACCCTCGTCGCCGCGCTTGTCTGCACCGACCGGGCACGCCTCGAATGTTACCGGTAACACTTCGGATTCGCCACCTGGGTGGCTTGGGGAGGATCAGCGCACGGCCTCAGCGCGAGAGGGGAGCGCTCGAGGCGCGAACCATCAGCTGCGGCGGGGCGGCCGGCGCTGACGCCTCACCGGAAGCCACCTCACCCAGAACCTCGGCGACACAGCGACGGGCGTCGCCGAGAACGTCGACGCGCACACTCGTGAGCGCGGGCGCATAGAACGCAGCATCCGGATTGTCATCGAAGCCCACAACGCTCAGGTCGTCGGGAACACGGATGCCGTTCTCAGCGAGCCCCGCCATCAGACCCAGCGCCATCTGATCGTTCGCTGCCAGGATTGCCGTCAGCTCCCCCACCCGCACCGCTTCGGCGACCTCGGGCGCCAGCGCTGCGCCAGAGCGAGCCGACCAGTCTCCCCGCCACTGGTGCACCACGGAGAGTCCCGCGGCGTCGAGCGCGGCAGCGGTCCCCTGCGCGCGCGCTGCATCTTCAAGCCAATCGACCGGCCCGCCGAGGCGTGCGATCTGCCGGTGCCCCAGCTCGACCACGTGCGCCGTCGCCAACGCCGCGCCCTCGCGTTGCGCGCGCGCCCCGTCATCAGCGTGGAGCGCGGCAACCGGGACCCCCAGCTCTCGTTCGCGCAGCACCGACACCATCCGCGCGTGCGGAGCGACGAGCACGAGCCCGTCGATGCCCTGGGCGAGGACGTGAGCGATCGCGCCGTCGATCGCGGCCGGATCGCCGGCGTCCGCGTACGCCGTAGCGATCCACAGGCCCGCCTCCCGTGCGGCTTCGGCGAGCGCGGCGATTCCCACCGTCGGGCCGTACAGTGTGGCATCCGTGGCGATGACCCCGATGGTGCGCGTGGATGCCGTTCCCAGCGCGCGTGCGGCGTTGTTGACGCGGTAATCGAGCGCACGCATCGCCTCGACCACCCGCGTCCGCGTCTCGGGACGGATGTTCGGGTAGTTGTTGATGACCCGGGAGACCGTCTGGGTCGAGACCCCGGCCAAGCGGGCGACCTCCCGAACACCGGCCGGTCGGGCCGGACGGGTGACATCGCTCATGGGCCCTCAGCGTACTGCCGCGCCGTGCCGCCCGAGGACGGTCGCCGCGCGCTCAGAGAGCGGTGATACGCGCCTTCAGCTGTGCGAGCACGTCGGGATCGATCTGGCCGCCGGCGAACGAGAGCACCGTGGCAACCGGCATCCCCTTGGCCATCCCGACCATCGGATGGTTCGGGAGCTCGGGGACCAGCTCGTCGATGACCGCTCGCGCCTCGGGATCATCCAGCAACTGCCCGAGCGTGGTCGTGTTCAGATCGAACCTGCCAGCCATGGTTCTCCCTCCATCGGCGAGACGCCCGTCGGCGAACGCGCGCCGTATCAGCATCCCAGCGCGTGCCCGCGGCGGCAACAGGGTCGCGGCCCGGGCTCGGCCACGCGAGGAGGCATCAGATCGACGAGAGCGCGTTCTCCTGCTGGTGAGCGACCAATCGCGCGTACGCTCCCCCAGCCGCGAGCAGGTCCGCGTGGGTACCGCTCTCGACAATGCGGCCGGACTCCACGACATGGATGACGTCGGCCCCGACGATCGTGGAGATGCGGTGAGCGATCGTCAGGGTCGTGCGCCCCCGCGCAGCCGTATCCAGCGCCTGCTGCACGGTGCGTTCCGACACCGTGTCCAGCGCACTGGTTGCCTCATCCAGGAGGAGAACCGGCGGGTTCTTCAGCAGTACCCGGGCGATCGCGATCCGCTGCTTCTCGCCGCCCGACAGGCGATAGCCGCGTTCGCCGACGACCGTGTCGTAGCCGTCGGGAAAGGACTCGATCACATGATGAATATGCGCACCGCGGCACGCCTGCTCGAGCTCGTCAGTCGTGGCATCCGGCTTGGCGTAGAGCAGGTTGTCGCGAATGGATGCGTGGAAGAGATAGGTCTCCTGCGAGACGATGCCGATGCTGTCGAGGAGGGAGGGGCGGCGAAGATCCCGGACATCGGCGCCGGCGAACAGCACGGCACCCGACGAGGCCTCGTACATCCGGGGCGCGAGGTAGAGGATCGTCGTCTTGCCCGCGCCGCTGGAGCCGACGAACGCGATGTGCTGGCCGGGCTCGGCGACGAAGGAGACATCGTGCAAGGTCGCGGCATCCTCACCGGCCCCGGGATAGCGGAACGAGACGTCACGGAACTCGATGCGACCGACCGGTCCGGGAGCATCCGCGACCTCGATCGCGTCCGGCGCGTCGACGATCGCGGGCTCAAGGTCGAGGTACTCGAAGATGCGGGCGAACAGCGCCATCGACGTCTGCAGATCGAGGGCCACCCGCATGAGCGCCATGAGCGGGAAGAGCAGCCGCCCTTGCACTGCCGTGAAGGCGACGATCGCGCCAGCTGTGATGTCGACGCCACCGGTGATGAAGATGCCCGCGAGCAGGTAGATGATGGCCGGAACAGCCGACATGATGACGCCGACAACGGCAAAGAACCCCTGTCCGCTCATGGCCTGCCGGATCTGCAGGGAGACCTGACGGCTGGTCTCGTCGGCATAGCGCCCGGTCTCATACTCCGAGCGGTTGAACGAGCTCGTGAGCATGATGCCCGAGACCGAGAGCGATTCCTGGGTCATCGCGGTGAGCGTGGACAGCGACTCCTGGGTCTGCGCCGCGATCCGAGCGCGCACCTGGCCCACGCGGCGCTGGATCACCACGAGCACGGGCAGCATCACGACGGCCACCAGCGTCAGGCGCCAATCGATGATGACCATCGCCACCAGCGAGGCGATAACGGTGACGCCATTGCCGAGGATCGAGGTGAACGTATTGGTCAAGACGCTCGCGACCCCGCCCACGTCGTTCTGGAGGCGGGATTGGATGACGCCGGTCTTCGTTCGCGTGAAGAAGGCGAGTTCCATCGACTGCAGGTGCCGAAACAGCCGCACCCGCAGGTCTCCCGTGACACGGTTGCCCACCGACGAGGTGAGCCACGTCTGCAGGACGTTCAGGCCCGCGGAAGCCACGAACAGCCCGATCATCAGCGCGACGAGTTCGATCAGCAGCGGAATGTTGGGCCCGCCGGAGGCCGGGAATAGTGCGAGATCGAAGACCTGCTCGACCAGGAGCGCGGGAATCACGCCGAGCGCCGCGCTCAGGATGACGAGAACCGCCGTGATGCTCAGCCTGCCGCGGTAGGGCGAGAACAGGGCCACGATGCGCCGACCCAGGTGCGGGATGTGTGGCGCTTCCGCGTTGCGCTCGCGCTGCGTTCGCTCGTCGGCTCCTCGGGTGAGCCCGCCGCCGAAGCCTCCGCGCATCATGCTCATCCGCGTTCTCCCGTTCGACGCTTTCCATGTCTTAGTACATGTAAATGGTACCGCTCCGGAACACCCCGAGGGCCGGGGCTGGCGCGGGGAGCGTCGCTAGACTCCCTCCCATGCTCCGTCGCACCCGACGAACGGTGACCGTCGCGGCGATCGGCGGCGCCTCAGCGGCGCTGATCTCCTGCACCGTCGCGCCACCGGTCGTGGACCCCGAGGTCCCCCCGTCAATCGCGGCGATCATGGACCAGCCCGCATACGAGGACGGTCGGTGGGGGATGTCGGTGATCGACATCGACAGCGGCGAGACGCTCATCGCTCTCAATCCCGACGAGCAGTTCCTCACCGGGTCGACAGCGAAGATCCTGTCCGTGACGGCGGCCCTCGACGTTCTAGGCGCGGACGCGACATTCACCACCCCGGTCATCGCCGTCGGCGATGTGACCGACGGCGTCCTCGATGGCGATCTCATCCTGCGCGGCTCGGGAGACCTCACCCTCGGGGGCCGGACAATGGCCGACGGCACGCTCGATGTGCCGATCTTCGACCACTACGACGCAAACGTCCTCCCCGGCCTCGCGACTCTCACACCCGAGGATCCGCTGGCGGGTCTGGATACTCTGGCGCGGCAGGTCGCGGCAGCCGGGATCCGCTCCGTCGAGGGAGAGGTCCTCGTCGATGACCGGCTCTGGGACGCCGTGGTTCTGGACGGCGTACCCATCTCTCCCATCGTGGTCAACGACAACCTCGTCGACATCGTGCTCACCCCCGGCGCGGCGATCGGCGACCCCGCGACCGCGAGCTGGAGACCCCAGACCGCGGCCTACTCCCTCGATAACCGGGTGAGCACAGCGGATGCCGAGAGCGGGCTCGACGTCACGATCACCGAGAGTGACGGCATCCTGACCGTCACGGGCACCATCCCGCTGGAGACCGAGCCCGTCGTTCAGACCTATCAGGTGCCCGACCCTGCAGCGTGGGCTCGGACCCTGTTCATCGAAGCGCTCGCCCGGGCAGGCGTCGCCGTCGCGGCAGACCCACGGTCACCGAGTACGGGCGAGATTCCTCCGACCGCCGAACTCGACGGTATTGCTCCGGTCGCGGCGTTCACCTCGCCGCCGTTCTCGGAGACCGCACGACTGATCAATAAGGTCAGCCACAACCTGGGGGCAAATCAACTGCCTCTCCTCTTGGCAGCTCACGCGGGTGAGCGG
Organism: Microbacterium schleiferi; assembly: GCF_015565955.1. NCBI lineage: Bacteria > Bacillati > Actinomycetota > Actinomycetes > Micrococcales > Microbacteriaceae > Microbacterium > Microbacterium schleiferi. Next base: position 2,868,258 of record NZ_CP064760.1, read on the forward strand.
ACTCTGGCGGCCGGCCTCGCTCAGCAGATGACCGTTCTCGAGGCTGCCGGGCTCAGCCCTGATGACGTGGCGATCACCGATGGGCAGGGTCTGCCGGGAAACCGCATCACGCCGGCGGCAATGACCGCCTACCTCGCGTTCCTCACGAACGCCCCGTACTTCGCAACCTTCCTCGACTCCACCCCGATCCTCGGTGTCGATGGATCGCTCGCGAACGTCCTGCCCGACGGGGACCCGGCGATCGGTTCCGCGCACGCCAAGACGGGCACCCTCGTGGGCCCGGGAACCGACACGCCGTACCTTCTGGAGACGAAGGCGCTCGCGGGGTATCTGGATGCCGCATCCGGTCGGCGCCTCGCCTTCGCGGTGTTCGTCAACGACGTACCGATCGACGAGGTGCAGGCCGTCATCCAGGCCAACACCGACCTCGGCTCGATCGCTTCGCAGCTGTTCCAGCTCTACTGATGCCTAGACAGTCAGTGGGTGCTCGGCCACTGACTGGCCCGCCCGCAGTCGCCGCGCTGGAAGGTCGACGAGAGTCAGCGCAAGCCCGCCCGCAGCCCACACGAGCAGCACGATCCACTGTTGCGCCGTTGCCGCATCCGGGAAGTACGACAGCGACCGCAGAAGCGTCGCCGCTGCCCCCGGCGGCAGCCACTGGCCGATCGCGCCCCACGGCTGCAGGAGGAACTCGACAGGAACCGCCGCGGCGGAGAGCGGATTGGCAATGAGCATCGTGAAGACAGCACCGACGCCAACACCTGCGGGTCCCAGCAGCCCTGCGAACCCGGTCACGGTTGCCGCGATTGCCGCGATGGTCGCGGCGCATGCCGCAGCGTTGAGCCAGAAGCTGCCCTGAAGGGCGCCGAACGCTGCCTGCAGGATGCCGGCGAGCACGAGACCGGCGCCGACTGACGCAACGACGACCGTCGTCACGCGTCTGACCGCGCTGCCTCGGACGACGAGCGTCGAGACGATTCCCACGGCGAGCCCGCCGAGGACGAGGGGAAACAGCGCCACACCCAGCCCGGCACCCCTCGGGTCGGACGCGGCGAAGGGCACGATGTCGGTGACGGTGACCGTCACGGCAGGGATCTGCACAGGCGCGGAGGGTCCGGACTCGGGGATCTGCGGAACCTGCCCACTTCTCACAGCCTCGACAAGCGACTGCACGCGGGCGGCGGCTTCCTGCTGCGCGGCGGCGATCTGGGACTCGACGGCCGCGCGAATCTGCTCGTCAATGGCCGCCTGCATGCCTTGTCCAAGCTCGTCAAGCATCTGGGCAACAGTCGGGTTCGCCGCGCTTGCCGTCAGTACTTCGGGTGTCGAGCTGGGACCCAGCACGATCGCGCCGTAGCTCTCCCGTTGCTCGATCGCCGTCACGGCGTCATCACGTGAGTCGTAGCGCGTGAGCACGACCGCACCATCCGCCTTTTCGGAGACTGTCGCTTCGACCTGCGTGACCTGCGCGTCGTCGCCGACGACCCCGACCGGGAGGTTCTGTGGGCGGCGGTGACGGCCGGCCACGCGAACAGCAGAAGGATCACCCCGACAACCAGCGACAGGGCCACGGCTACTCCGAGCGCACGCGACCAGGGGGTCAGAGCGGACTGTCCGCTGCCGGGTGCCGGGGCTGAATGAGTCATCGATCCTCCTAAAACGAATGTTCGTTCTTTATTATGAGCAGCACCGATTATCCTGGCAAGACCCCTCTGAAGCGGGGCGGGCGAGGAGGGCAGATGCCGAAGATCAGCGATGCTCGACGCGATGCCCGTCGAGCCGAGATCCTCGATGCGGCGCTGCGCTGCTTCTCACGATCGGGCTATCAGCGCACATCGATGGCCGACATCATCACCGAGTCCGGACTGTCAGCCGGCGCCATCTACGGATACTTCGCGAGCAAACAAGACCTGGTTCTCGCTGTCGCCTCACGGCTGTTGGAGGAACGCCGCGCCGACGTGGAGAGTGCGGCGCGCGACCATCCGCTTTCGCCCGCCGAGATCGCGCTTACGCTGATCCGCGGCGTCCGCACCCAGATGCCGATGGATGTCCTCCTCCAGATCTGGGCAGAAGCCAGCGTCGATCCCGGCATGCGCCGACTGATCGAATCGACACTCGGCCGCCTGCGCGCGACTGTCCGTCAGAGCCTGCTCGCGTGGGCACTCACGCAGCCAGGCCGCATCCCCGACCCCGCGGCGTGGAGCACCGCGACTGCCCCGGTCCTTCTCAGCCTCATCCCGGGATTCGTGCTGCAGCGGGTCCTGCTCGACGGGTTCGACGAAGACGCGTTCCTCCGCGCAGTTCCGATGCTGATCCTCCACGACTGAGCAACCGGCCGCCGACTCGCGAGAACTCAGGCGAGCTCGACGTCGCGGCCCTCGGTCGTGCGGCCGCCGATCTCGACCTCACGGCCAAGATTGCGGCGATGCGTGACGAGTCTTGAGCCCGCCCCCTGCTCGATCTGCAGGTCACGGCCCAGTGCGGCGGTCAACCGGATCGCTGCCGACCCGGTTGCCTCGTCGGTGCGGATCCCGAGACCCGGGGCGAACATCCTCGTCCGCACGCGCCCCTCTTCCTCGTCGAGCCACGCCCAGACGTAGTGCATGCCCTCGGTGTAGGCATCCGGATCGACAGCGTCGACCTCGGCGGGTGAGTCGAGTTGTTCCAGCTCGAACTCCGGCGCCCAGTCGACCTCGGCGCTGATCCAGGTGATCTCGCCCTCCGCACGCACCCGCGCCGAGCCGGCGGGGACGGCGACATGACGGATGTCGTCACCCGACGCGCGGAGCCAGGCGGCAAGACCCACCGTCGGGTGTCCGGCGAAGCGCAACTCCTGCTTGGGAGTGAAGATCCGCGCTCGGACGGTGCGCCCGTCGACCTCGTCGATGAAGACGGTCTCGCTGAACCCGAGGTCTGCGGCGATGTCCTGTTCCCGGCCGCGAGTGGCCTTCGACGCCCAGACGATGCCGAGCGGATTGCCGTGCTCTCCCGCCTCGTCGACGAAAACGTTCACGACGGTTGCGAGGGTGCCCATGACAGGCCAGTCTTGCACGCCGCTCCCCCGCGGTCAGCCCCGCTCGGAGGCCGACCGGGACGCGGTGGCAGGTGTCGGCAATCGCGTCACGAGGATGAGCGCTGCCGCGACAGCGACGAGAGCTGCCGCGAGCACGGCGGCGTACGCGAGGACTCCTGCGTACCCTCCGACCCACTCCGGATCGAAGAAGACGTAGGGATACCAGTTCAGCGAGCTGCCTCGTATGGCGGTGAGAATGCTGTAGGCGAGCGGGTAGAGCAGAGCCCAGAAGGCGCGGTGCAGCGGCACGCGCCGCCGCCCCGGGAACAGTGCGAAGTCGATGACGGCGTACACCGGGACGACGAAGTGGAGCACTTTCGACGAGAACGGCACGAGAAACGCGAACTCTCCCAGACCCGCCGTCTCCATCAGGATGGCGAAGGTCACTCCGGAGATGACGAGGTAGCTTGTCACGATCGCTCGGATCGTCGTCAGCCAGGGTGTCTCAGGCCGACCGATCGACATCCAGATGATCAGGAGGGTAGTCAGCAGAACAAATGCGATGTTCGATTGGATAGTGAAGTAGCTGAGCAGATTGGTGGCTCGACAGGTGGTAGCGAAGACGCAGTCGGCGCGCGAGATGAGCGCCCAGGCTGTCGTGACGAGCGCAGCCGACCGCAGCGCGATAACGAGGATGCGCACCCCGAGCTGCAGCAGGGGTGAGGATGCCGGATGACTGCGCACGTCAGACGCTTCCTCAGTCGGCATCCGCCCGCGCACGTCAACGAGCCTACGCGCGCCGTCGCAGGACTGGCTGCCTTGGCCGTGGTTGCGCTGCTCGCCGGATGCAGCGGATCTGCACCCACTCCTTCACCCACGGTGAGCAGCCCGGCGGCGATACCAACACCGACCTCGGGGCCCGGGGGCTATGAGAGCCTCTCTCAGGCGTGCACGGCGATCGCTGACGATCTGATCACACTCCAGACGATCGGGGGTACCGTCGAGGTCGGGCTCGGCAGCGACGGTGCGGAGGCGATCCTCACCGAACTCGCGGAGATGCGAGAACTCGCTCCGGTCGTGCTCCGCTCCACGTATCGCTCGGTCGCGGATGCCATTCGCGACCTGCCCGCTCCGGATGCCACCGCTGTTGCCACACCGACGGCGGAGCCGTCACCCGCGGCCACCACCACACCCGGGAAGAGCCCGACCCCCGAGCCCGCGGTGACACCACCACCGTTTCGCGGGGTCATCGATTCCGCGGCCGACGAGCTGACGATCTGGCTGACGCGCCACTGCGCAGATTTGTGAGGCGCTAGCCGTTCGCCGAAAGCTGTGAGCACACCCTGACTCTCTGAGGCACCGTTTACGCGACGGAAACACGATCGTGTGCACAATGGATGTGCAGCGTAAGCCGTTGCGGGCGCACTGGGCCACAAGACCCCGGGGCGTGTGGAGATGTCGTTCGCTCCACGTCCCTCTCGCGGTGTGGTGCGGCGACTCATCCCTTCCTGTTCATCGGTATGGAAGTGAGAGAGTCATGTCACTCAAAGTCGCAGTCGTCGTGGGGAACCCCAAACCGGCATCGCGCACCCGCAAGATCGCGGAACTCCTGGTCGACAAGCTCCTCGAGCCGGGGTCGTTCGAGGCGCAGGTGATCGACCTGGCCGACTATACGAGCGATATCTTCGCGTGGCCGTCCGAGACGATGGCGTCGCTGAACGCGCTCGTGGCCGAAAGCGACCTCGCGGTCTTCGCGTCCCCGACCTACAAAGCCACCTACACCGGGCTGCTCAAGGCATTCCTCGACCGGTATCCGGCGAACGGCCTCGCGGGCGTCACAGCGATACCGGTGCACACCGGCGCCGACTTCACACACGCTATGGGGCCTACGTTCACCCTCTCCCCCCTCCTGGTGGAGCTCGGAGCGACAGTTCCCGGACGCGGGTTCTATCTCTCCCTCACTCAGCTGGATCGGGTGGACGAGATCCTGGACGCGGCTGTTGCGGAGTATGCCGGCAACATCCGACGAGTCGCATCCCTAGCCAGCGCCCTTCGCGCCGGCGTCCCGGCATCCTGAACCGACGGCGAAAAGAAGGAAGACCCATGTCGCAATACTCGGCACCCGATGTGCCGTTCTCTCCCCGTCAGTTCCGTGACACGCTCGGTCACTACGCGTCAGGAATCACGATCGTCTCGGGCATCGACGACGGTCAACCGATCGGGTTCACCTGTCAGTCGTTCTTCTCGGTGTCGATCGACCCGCCGCTGATTTCGTTCAGCGTCATGAAGACCTCGACGACCTACCCTCGGATCGCCGCCACCGGCCGATTCGCCGTGAACATCCTCGCCCACAACCAGCACACGATCGCGAACCAGTTCGCGCGCAGCGGCACCGACAAGTGGGCGGGGTGTCGTGGTCGGCAGCCGAGTCCGGCAATCCGATCATCGCCGACACCCTGATGTGGGTGGACTGCGAGGCGTGGGCCGAGCACGAAGCAGGCGACCACCTCATCGTGATCGGCAAGGTCGTCGCGATGAGCCCGCCGGAGTGGCACCGCCACGAGCCGCTGCTGTATTTCAAGGGCTCCTATCGCCATCTGCGGGATCTCGATCAGCTCGCCGGGTGACGGGGCGGGCCGTGTGGCACTCGTCGGTGCCACGCATGTTTATGGCCAGCGAAAGAATGCGAGATCTTGCATCCGTATGAGGCGGAAAACGCCGCAGGATCTCCCTAGCCTCGAGGCATGCATCCGGCCCTGAGCGACCACGCGCGCCCGAAACGGGCAGTGTTCTTCATCTCGGATAGCACCGGCATCACCGCCGAAACCCTGGGCAACGCCCTCCTGGCGAACTTCCCCGGCTTCCGGTTCGAGCGTCACACGATTCCCTTCATCGACACCGCCGAAGCCGCTACCGCGGTGGTGCAGACGATCACCGCCGCGGATGCCGCGGGCCTCGCGCCCATCGTCTTCTCGACCATGAAGAACGCCGCTGTCGGGCGTGTGCTCGACACGGCACCGGCGCCACGCATCGACTTGCTCGGCGGCCACCTCACCGAACTCGAGCAAACACTCGGCACGACGGCATCCGAGCAGCTGGGGCAGTTCCACACCGTCGGCGACACCGAGGCCTACTTCGCCCGCATGCGCGCCGTCGAGTACGCCATCGAGCACGACGACGGTCAGAGTTCGCGGGCCTTGGAGTTCGCCGACGTCATCATCATCGCGCCCTCGCGCTGCGGCAAGACCCCGACGACGATGTATCTCGCGCTGCAGTACGGCCTCTTGGTCGCCAATTACCCCCTCACCGACGAAGACTTCCCCACCGACGGTCTCCCCCGACTGGTCGCCCCCTACGCCGACCGCTGCTACGGGCTCACCACGACCCCCCTCCGGCTGAGTCAGGTGCGCCACGAGCGGCGACCGGACTCCCGCTACGCGAGCCTCGCGCAGTGCACTCTCGAGCTGCGTCGCGCCGAAGAGCTGTACCGGCGCACCCGGGTCCCGTTCCTGAATTCCTCGACCAAGAGCGTCGAAGAGATGTCGGCCATCATCCTGCAGACCCTGAAGCTTCGCGCCTGACCATCCGTCACGCCCCGCCCCCTCACAAAGGAGTACCCATGAAGAACGTCCTCTGGTTCGACGAGATCGGCATGAGCGACCTACCCGCGGTCGGCGGCAAGAACGCCTCGCTCGGCGAGATGGTTTCGCACCTGTCCGCGCTGGGCGTGCGGGTTCCCGGCGGGTTCGCCACCACCGCCGAGGCCTATCGGCGCTTCCTCGACCACGACGGCCTCGGGGACCAGATCGCCGCGCTCGTTCGCGACCTCGATACGGACGACGTTGCCGAACTGACGCGCATCGGCGGCGAGATCCGCGCCCGCATCGAGCGGCATCCGCTGCCCGCAGACCTCGAGCGCGACATCCGCGCCGCCTACGACCGCCTGCTGCAGGACGATGTCGAGCCGGATGCTGCCACCTGGGCGGTCCGCTCGTCCGCGACCGCGGAGGACCTGCCCGACGCTTCCTTCGCGGGGCAGCAGGAGACGTTCCTGAACATCGGCGGGATCGAGAACATCCTCACCGCGATCCGCCGAGTCTTCGCCTCGCTCTACAACGACCGCGCGATTGCCTACCGCGTTCACCAGGGTTTCGACCACACGGAGGTTGCGCTGTCGGCCGGTGTGCAGCGCATGGTGCGCTCGGACGTCGGCGCCGCGGGCGTCATGTTCACCGTCGACACCGAGTCGGGGTTCGATCAGGCAGTGTTCATCACGAGTTCCTACGGCCTCGGCGAAGCTGTCGTGCAGGGCGCCGTCAACCCCGACGAGTTCTACGTTTCCAAGCCGGCTCTCCGCGCCGGGCGCCCGGCGGTCCTCAAGCGCTCCGTGGGCGAGAAGGCGATCGCGATGCGGTACACCGATAGCCGCGAGGCCGGTGCCAGCACCGCCTTCGTCGATGTGCCGCCGGCCGACCGCATCCGGTTCTCGCTCACGGATGCGGAGCTCGAAGAGCTTGCCCGCCAGGCCCTCGTCATCGAAGAGCACTACGGCCGCGCAATGGACATCGAGTGGGGCAAAGACGGTGTCGATGGACGCTTGTACATCCTGCAGGCCCGACCCGAGACCGTCGTCTCGCGGGCATCGGCGAATGTGATCCGTCGATTCCGGCTCCACGAACGCGGAACAGTCCTCGCCGCCGGCCGAGCGATCGGGCAGCGCATCGGGGCCGGCCCCGTACGGGTTCTCCGCGACATCGCCGAGATGGGGTCCTTCCGCCCCGGCGACGTGCTCGTCGCGGACATGACCGATCCCGACTGGGAGCCGATCATGAAGAGGGCGTCAGCGATCGTGACCAACCGCGGCGGGAGAACCTGCCACGCGGCGATCATTGCGCGCGAGCTCGGCATCCCCGCTGTTGTCGGCGCCGGCGACGCGACGCGCGTGCTCCAGGAGGGGCAGGACGTGACGGTTTCCTGCGCCGAGGGCGACACGGGCTTCGTCTATGAGGGTGCGCTCGAGTTCGCCGAAGAGGAGACGCACCTCGATCGGATGCCCGAGCTTCCCGTCAAGATCATGATGAACGTCGGCACCCCCGACCAGGCGTTCTCGTTCTCGCGGCTCCCTCACCGCGGCGTCGGTCTCGCGCGGCTCGAGTTCATCATCAACCGCCAGATCGGCATCCATCCCCGCGCCCTGCTGGAGCAGGACCTTCCCGCCGGGCTGCGGACCGAGATCGACGAGCGGGTCGCGGCCTATCCGTCGCCGCGGGACTTCTTCGTGCAGCGCGTGGCCGAAGGCATCTCGATGATTGCGGCGGCCTTCGCCCCCGAGCCGGTGATCGTACGGATGAGTGACTTCAAGTCCAACGAGTACGCAAACCTCATCGGTGGGGAGATTTACGAACCCCACGAAGAGAACCCGATGATCGGCTACCGGGGCGCCTCGCGCTACATCTCCCCCGACTTCCGCGCGTGCTTCGACATGGAGTGCGAAGCCCTGCGGTACGTCCGCGACGAGATGGGATTCACGAACGTCCAGGTCATGATCCCGTTCGTGCGGACCGTCGGCGAGGGGCACGCTGTCGTCGAGATGCTCGCCGAGAACGGCCTGCGCCGCGGCGTCAACGACCTCAAGGTCATCATGATGTGTGAGCTGCCCACGAACGCTCTTCTCGCCGACCAGTACCTGGAGTTCTTCGATGGCTTCTCGATCGGCTCGAACGACATGACGCAGCTCACCCTGGGCCTCGACCGCGACAGCGCGCTCGTCGCGAACACCTTCGACGAGCGCGATCCTGCCGTGTTGCAGCTCATGTCGATGGCGATCCAGGCGTGCCGCGCACAGGGCAAATACGTGGGGATCTGCGGTCAGGGACCGAGCGATCATCCGGACCTTGCCGAGTGGCTGCTCGAGCAGGGCGTGGAGTCGATCTCGCTGAACCCCGACACGGTCGTCGAGACCTGGATGCGGTTGGCCGCAGAAGCGCCCACGAACACCTCGACCGTCACTCCGTAACGCGATCGCACGAAAAGGGCAACCCCCTCTCCGCGCAGCGGAGGTGCGCCTACCGTGGCCTCTCATCCACACGGACAGAGGAGACGCATCGTGGGACTCGACGACAAGATCAAGAACTCGGCAGAAGAACTCAAGGGCAAGGCCAAGGAAGGTGTCGGCGACGCCACCGACAACGAGGAGCTCGAGGCAGAGGGCAAGGCCGACCAGGCCAAGGCCGACCTCAAGCAGGCTGGCGAGAAGACGAAGGACGCACTGTCCTGACGCTGCCGCGATCAACCGATGGGGCCTGTCCACGCGGACAGGCCCCATCGGTTGTGTCACTTCGCCCCGACCCGGCCGCCGCGAGCGTATCCGTGCGCGGCGCCGTCAGTGCGGCAGCCGAGATCGACGGGTTCGGCACGGACGTGGATCCGACCCTCGCCTGGTGCGTGGCGGTCGGAGAGTGGGCGCCGCCGGTCGGCGAGGGGCGGACGACCGAACTCTGGGAACTCCTCGCTTCGACCGCCGCGGTCGACGTCGCCGCCGCGCGCATCCTGGAACCGCACCTGGACGCGCTGACGATTCTGGCGCAAGCTGAGCGGTCTGAGCTCCGCAGCCCGCATGACACCTGGGGAGTCTTCGCCGCCGAAAGCCCCGACCACCGCCTGCGTGCTGAGCAATCGCGCACCGGATGGAGGCTTCGAGGCACCAAGCCGTGGTGCTCGCTCGCGTCACACCTCTCCCGGGCTCTCGTCACGGCAACGCTGGATGACGGGCGGCGCCGCCTGTTCGCTGTCGACCTCCGCGCGGACGGCGTTCGTCCCCATGCGGGGCCGTGGGCGGCACGCGGGCTCGCGCAGGTCGTGAGTGCGCCCGTCGACTTCGATGACGCCCCTGGAGAGCCGGTCGGCGAGGCAGGCTGGTACCTGGAGCGGCCGGGGTTTGCCTGGGGCGGGATGTCGGTCGCGGCCTGCTGGTGGGGCGCGGCGACCAGGATCGCGCAGCGACTGCTGGCACCGGCGCAGTCGGCGAACGCCGACCAGCTCTCGCTCGTCCACCTCGGAAAGGTCGACACCGCACTCTGGTCGGCGCGCGCCGTGCTCGCTGAAGCTGCGGACCTCGTGGATGACGGGCGGTCGAGGCGGGTAGGCGAGCGTGCGGTGAGTGAACGCCTGCGCGCCGTCGTGGCGGATGCCGCTACGCTCACCCTTGCCGAAGCCGCCGCGGCGCTGGGCCCCGGTCCCCTGACCCGTGACGAGCAGTTTGCCCGCAACAGCGCCGACCTCCACCTCTACCTGCAGCAACACCATGGGCTCCGCGATGTGGCGCGCATCGGTCGCGAGGCCGCCCGACAGGGCGCCGCGTGGTGAGCTTCAGCCACCTCGAGGAGGGCACGCCCGAGGAGCGGTGGCTCGCCGACCCGCGTCTGCACTCCACGCCACTGGTGGAGCCCCTCCCCGCCGACCTCATCGTCGTCGCCGCCCACCCCGACGATGAAACACTCGGCGCCGGGGGTATCATGCGCCGCGTCGCCAGCCAAGGCGGGCGCGTGAGCGTCATCATCGCCAGCGATGGTGAGGCGTCGCATCCTGGTTCTCCCACCCACACCCCCGAGGCGCTCCGCGCTCGGCGGCGGCTCGAGGTCATCGACGCGCTCTCCGTTCTGGCGCCGGCCGCGCGCGTGCAGTTCCTGTCGATACCCGATGGCAAGCTCGACGCACACGCGGGTCTCGTCGAAGCGGCCGTCGCCGCGGTCCTCAATGCGACGGATGCCGCCCCCACACGCACGCTCGTGGTCGCCCCCTGGTCAGGAGATGGCCATCGCGATCACCGGGCGGCAGCCCGCGCCGTGAGCAGTGCCGCCTCACCCCGCGGCGTGCGACATCTCGGATACCCGATCTGGCTGTGGCACTGGGCAGATCCCGAGGTCGTTCCCTGGGATCGGGCGCTCGCTGTGCCGCTGAGCGAGGACGAGCTGACGCATAAGGCCGCCGCCCTGCGCGCGCATTCGTCTCAGGTCGAGGCCCTCTCCAGCGGGACGGGCGACGAGGCCATCGTTCCGCCGCGACTTCTCGCTCACTTCACCCGCGACCGCGAGATCTTCCTCTCGGAAGAGCCAGAGGACTCCGCGACACTGCGGGCGGCGTTCTTCGAGGACTTCTACGCCCGCCATGACGACCCCTGGGGATTCGAAACGCGATGGTACGAGGAACGCAAACGCGGCATCCTCCTTGCTGCCCTGCCGACCCGGCGCCTGGGCAGCGTTCTTGAGATCGGATGCGCCACGGGGCTGCTGACTGCACCGCTAGCTGCTCGATCCGACCGGGTCGTCGCCGTGGATGCATCAGCCGCTGCCGTTGATCGCGCCCGGCACCGGCTGGCACCGGCCGACCACGTCACCGTCTCACGCGCCCATGTGCCCGGGGAGTGGCCCACGGGGGACTTCGACGCTGTCGTCCTCTCCGAGGTCGGCTACTACTTCGACCCGGCCGACCTGGAAACGCTCATCGGTCGAATCGATGGGGCGCTCGCCGACGACGGCATCCTCGTGGCATGCCACTGGCGGCATCCGGTGGCGGAGTACCCGTCAACCGGCGATCGCGTCCACCACACGTTGCGGCGCGTTCCCGGATGGCGCACGATCGCCCTCCACGAGGAGGACGACTTCGTGCTCGAGATCTTCGGCCGCGCGGATTCCGAGTCGGTGGCCGCACGGGAGGGTTTGGTGTGATCGGCTCCAGCATCAGGGCGCTTGCCGTCGTCGTCCCCGTCCACAACGAGGAGCAGCTCCTTTCCCGGTGCCTGCACTCCGTGGAAGCCGCCGTCTCGCGCGTCCGGGTACCGTGCGCGGTGTTCGTTGTCATCGACGCGAGCACTGACGGGTCGGCGTCAGTCGCGCGGCAGCATCCGTTCCCCGTCGTCGAAATCAAGGCGGGATCTGTCGGCGTTGCCCGATCTGTCGGGGTCGCCGCTGCGCTCAGAAGCCTCGCGCCTGCCATAGACCGGCGGACCTGGATCGCCAACACCGACGCCGATTCAGTCGTGCCAGCGAACTGGCTCACGGTGCAGCTCGGCCTTGCTCGCGAGGGCGCTGATCTCGTCATCGGTACCGTTCGGCCAGACTTCGCCGATCTCACCCCGCAGCACCGGGAGATGTGGCTCGACACGCACACGCGCGGTAAGCCCAACGGACATGTGCACGGAGCGAACCTCGGCCTGCGGGCGGATGTCTATCGTGCCGCGGGTGGCTTCAGCGACGCCCCGGAACACGAAGACGTGATGCTGGTCGACCGCTGCCGCGCGTCAGGCGCGCACCTCGTCGCCAGCGATGCGGCCGAAGTCCTCACCTCGGGTCGATTCGTCGGACGCACTCCCGGCGGCTATGCGGCGTACCTCCGAGACCAGCATCGCGCTCTGACCTCGGCCGCCCCCGAGCCGGTCTAGCGCGTCGGCACCGCCGCGGCGAGCCGGCGAACGATCTCCTCGAGCACGGGCGCGGGGGTCGCGAAGATGAGCCGCGCGAACCCGGCGCCGGCCTGGCCGCACATCGTTCCCTCCGTGAGGGTGACGGAGGCTTCTCGCGCGAAGTACTCGGCCGGCAGGTCGTCGATACCGGCGCCGCGGAAATCGACCCACCCGACGTAGGTGCCCTCGGGTTTCGGCATCCACGCCCCGGCAGGTGCTCCGCGAGGAGTGAAAGGAGCCGGTCGCGGTTCCCTTCGAGGTAGGGCACGAGATCGGCAAGCCACGCGTCGCCGCTGCGGAAGGCGACAGCGTTGGCGATAGCACCGAGGTTGCTGGTGCCGTGGCCCGAGAACCGGCCGATCCGCTCCCACGTCTCGCGATCGCGGTCGCTCGTGAGAACGAGTTCAGCGCACTTCAGGCCGGGGAGGTTCCACGCTTTCGAAGCGCTCATGGCTGTGATCGTGTGCTCGGCTGCGGCGGGTGTGACCGTCGCGTAGGGGATATGGGTGGCGCCCGAGAAGACCAGCGGCGCCCAGATCTCATCCGAGAAAACCCGCCCACCATTGCGGTCGACGACCTCGGCGATCCCGAGCAGTTCTTCTTTGGAGAACACGCGGCCGACCGGGTTGTAGGGGTTGCACAGCAGCAGGAGATTCCCGCCCTCATCGAACGCCCGCTGCAGCGCGTCGAGGTCGAACTCGTAGCGTCCGTCGCGCACGGCGAGCGGCATCTCGATGACCTCGCGTCCGCGCATCGGCGGCACCATGAGGAACGGCATATAGGACGGAGTGGGGACGATGATCTTGGATCCCGGCTCCGAGCAGTGCTCCATCGCGAGTTCGAGCCCCATGATGACATCCGGGATGCCCCACACGTCGCTGGCCGGCACGCTCCAGCCGTAGCGGCGCTCGAGGAACCCGGCTGTCGCGTCAGACAGGTCCGCGGCGATGCGCTGCGGCATGTACCCGAAGGCACCCTCATCGACGGCCGCATGGAGGGCGGCGGTAATGGCGGGGTCGACACCGAAATCCATCTCGGCGACGAAGGCGCCGATCGAGCCATCCGTGGCCGACCATTTCGTCGCGCCCGTGGCGCGAAGCTGCTCGATCGTGATGGCGTCTATGCGCCGGGCGAAGTCGGTCATACGCGCTCTTCCTGCTCGTGGCCGCTCCCACGATAGCTCGCGCCGCCGACGCCCGCCCTCAGGCGCGGATGCTGCCGACGAGGGCGAGCATCTCCGCCACCGCGCCGCGAACGACTGGCAGGCGGGCAAGCGGCAGCACAGCCGAAAGCAGCTTGAGCGACCTGTCGAGCAGGAGCCTCGTGCGCCGACGCCCCTCGGAGGTGTCGTAGACCCAGAACAGCGCGAGCAGAAGGTGCGCGAGTACCAGCGCATCCGGCATCCGCTCACGAACATCGACGGCCAGCCTCGTCGCGGCTGCGCCATCGATCGCCTCGGCGAAGAGCCCTTCGACGATCGCGAAGGCTGGGGCCGATTCGGCGGACAGCGGATTGATGGGCGACCGGGGTGAGACTGCCGCCGAGAGGAACTCCCCCGCGTGCGCGTGATACGGCTCGAGCTGATCGAGCCCGGTCTCGAACACGATCCGGAGGCGCTCGATCAGGTCGGTCGTGTCGGCGAGAAGGGGTTGAGCTGCGGCCCGATGCTGCTCCTGCACGTCGAGATAGAGCTCCTGGATGAGGTGGTTCTTCGAGGCGAAGTGGTAGTTCGTGGCCCCCACCGACATCCTTAGTTCGTCAGCGAGCCCGCGGATTGTGGTCGCGTCGTATCCGTTCTCGCGAAACGATCGCAGCGCCACGGAGCGGATGCGCTCGCGCGTGCGGTCCCCCTTCGTGGGTTGAACCTCAGCCGACATCGATCGTCTCCTTCGCCTCGACGAGCGCTGCTCGCAGGTCGGGATGTCCGAACCTGAAGCCGGCATCGCCGAGGGCCTGCGGCAGAACCCACCGGCTCTTCAGGACGAGTTCGGGCTCGGTGCGCAGCATCCACATTCCGGCCTCCAGCATCCAGCGCTGCGCCGGTAGTCCGACTGGCGCGCCGACCACGCCGCGCAGGGTGCGCATGAGCGTGTGGTTGTCACTCGGGTGTGGCGAGGCGATGTTCACGGGACCCGACAGGCGCGGCTCATCACGGATGAAGCGCATGGCCGCAACGACATCGTCGATGTGAACCCAGCTGAACTTCTGCCGTCCGCGGGTGCGGCACCGGGGCGCCCGCGCCGGGCCGGTCGGGTGTTCTCCAATGCCCCGGTAGCGGTGGTGCGGCGGACACCACCCATCGAACTGCGTGCCGCCGAGGCCCCAGCGCGCCAGGTTGAGCAGCATCCGGGTGGCCGGGCCGTCGCCGATGACGATCGCCATTCGCAGCGCAACCCGGCGTGTGTTGGGAAGCGAGCCGGCGAAGAACTCACGCTCCCACGACGTCGCGACATCGACCGAGAATCCGGAGCCGATCTCGCCGTCTGCTTCGGTGTTCGGGCGGTCGGTGGAGTGACGGTAGATGGTCGCCGTGGATGCGTTCATCCAGACCCGCGGGGGCGCTCTGCCGTCGCGATCGCCTCCCGAAGCGCTCGCGTCGTCTCGACCCGGGAATTCAGGATGTCTGTGCGATTGCGATCTGTGTAGCGGCAGTTCACCGACGTACCCGCCAGGTTGATGACGACATCCGCGCCATCGACCGCGCGCGCCAGGGCTGCGGCATCCTCCCACCGAACCGGAGCGGTTCGTCCGACTTGGCGGATCACGTAGCCGTCTTCGGCGAGAGCTTTGGCGACGGCGCGTCCGACGAAGCCACTGCCGCCGGCGATCACTGCCACGGGCTGCTGATCCGTATCCATGGGTCGAAGGTATCGCATTTCTGAACATGTTCAGAAATGCGATACGCGATGACTGTCGGTGGCGCGACATAGCGTGCCGTCATGACGATCAGCGATGTCCTTGTGGAAGGCGAACCCGCCGAATTGCTCCTGGAAGCGATCATGAGCCTCATGGAGAACTCCGAAGAAGCCGACGGCATGACCAGGTTCGGAGGCAAACTGGGAGGCGATAGCGGCGCGGCTCTGATACACGCGCTCGGACGGATTACGGCCGAGCTGCGCGCCGACGATATGCGCAGCTTCCTGCCCGGCAGAACGCGGAGCAAACGTACCGAAGAGCAGCGTGGCGCTGATGCCTTCATCCTGCTCGTCGACCGGCTCGAGGAGGCCCTGACCGCACGACGCGGCCGATGATCTCGCGTCGTGGTTGAAACGCACGCTAGACGCGACGTATACGCGGCCTCATCGGGTATTTCTCTGGCGGAGACGGAGGGATTTGAACCCTCGGTCCCCGTGAGGGGACTCCACCTTAGCAGGGTGGTGCACTAGGCCTGACTATGCGACGTCTCCAGGCATCCGCGACCGAATCGGGCGGATGACCTCGTCAATACTAACCGCTGCGGTCCGACGCGACGAATGGATGCCGTCAGCCGAGGTTTCCGACCGAGCAGGTGGTCTGCGCTGCCGTCGAGCCGCTGATCGAGTTCGGGAGCACCGCGGCGTCCTGAGCCGGGGCTTCTGTGGGCGCGGCCGTGGCGTTCGGATCGGTAGTGGGCTCGGGAGCCGGCTCTTCGGTCGGCGTCACATCGACAACGCTCCCGTTCGCACCGGCCTTGCCAGTGAGCTCGATCGGGGCGTTCGCTTCGAGTGCTGCCCACAGTTGATCGGCGGCAGCGTAGTTCGGCACGACCTTGTTCGGGTCGTCGGGGTCGCCGTTGACGGGGTACTGAACGAAGACGATGTCTGAGAACGGCACGTCCTTGATCGCGAGCGCGATCTGCACAAGCGTCAACGGGTTCGTGAGACTCGAGCTCTTCGTAATGTTGTCGATCGCGACGGTTGCGAGGCGATAGAGAGTGGAAGGGTCCGAGAGCACGTTCTCGCTCACGAGCTTCTTCGCAAGGCTCGACATGTACTGCTGCTGGTTGCTGATCCGGCCCAGGTCCGAGCCGTCACCGACGCCCTTGCGGGTACGGAGGAACGCGAGCGCCTGCGTGCCCGACACGGTGGAGATGCCGTCGGGCAGAAAGAGGCCGGCGAGAGGGTCGCTGATGCCGCCTTGGACACACACGTCCACACCGCCGATGGCATCCGTGATGTTGATGACGCCACCCCACGTGACCTTGGCTGCGAAGGGGATGCTCTGACCGCTCAACTGCGAAATGGTCTTGACGACGCACGACAGGCCGCCGCCGTCCGCGCCACCGCCCGCATAGAACGCGGAGTTCAGGGGCTGCTTACTCATCGCGGATGACGTCGACCCGTCACCCCGGTCGCACGAGGGAATCGGGATCATGAGGTCGCGAGGGAACGAGATGACTGTCACCCGGCGCGGAGCATCCGAGATGTGCACAAGCATGTTGACGTCGTTGAGCTCGCCCTCGGAGTCGGCGCCTGAGCAGCGGTCACCGAAGATGGCTGCGAACTCCGGCTCGCAGGCATCCGTGCCCGCGACGAAGAGATTGACGCCACCCTCGATCGCCCCGATGTCGGGTGGAACGACGACCTGCTCTTCGAGTTCGACCGTGTTCTCGGTCGCGTAGCTGGAGGCGAGGTCGTACACGGTGTACGCGGCAACACCGGTTCCCGAGACGAGGACGACGGCGACCGCGATGCCGAGCGCCTTCATGAAGACCGAGAACGGATGCGGCGACCTCAGCGCCCCATGACGGGCCACCGTACGACGGCCGCGCTGCGGTGCTGTCTTGCTCACAAAGTTCCCTCTCGACGACCGTCACAGCTCACGTGAACAGAGGAGTGCGCTGCGCGAGGCTGCACCTCGAGTACGCCACGACGCGATCCGGTAACGGGTTGTTGAGCTGGAGGACGTCGAATGCTGGCGCAGCCGAAGAACGGATGCCTTAAGAAAGGTAGGTTATGCCATGCCCGCTGTGCGCGCACTGTGGGCTCGCTGACCGAGCGGGGTGGACCGCGCGCGCGGGCCGCCATTCTCGTTCGGGTTTCACGGCTTGCGCTCGGCTTTCACGCAATGTGTCCCCGGTAACATCGGCGCCGTGACCACCGTTGACGGCGACCGGCAGGCCGATTCCGTCCCGGCAGGCGAGCCCTCCTCCCACAGTGAGCCTGCCCTGAGCGCGGGTCGCTCGTCGGATTCGCCGGCCGTCGCACCGCGAACTCGGTCGAGTGCGTCATCCGTCACCCCGATGACCCGTCGCGAGGCGCGAAAGCGACGGGCCCCCGCGCGACCGCTCGCCCGCCACGCCGCGCCGGAGTCGGGAGCGTCGCGCAGGCGCCGTGGATGGCGCACCTTCTGGATCGCGCTCAGCCCTCTCGGTCTGATCGTCGTCGGAACCGTCATCCTCGGAGGCGTCTTCGCGCTGCAGGTCCTCGAGGTCCGTGACGACCTCGAAACCGTCAAGTCACAACTGGGCGGGCTCGCCGAGGCCGCGGTGTCGGGTAACGTCGACAGCCTGCAGCAGGCGGGCGATGAGGTCGTAGCGCGCACACAGCGCGCCTCCGAGACCGCTAACGGACCGCTGTGGGATCTGGCATCCACGCTCCCCCGGATCGGCAACAATGTGCTCGCCGTTCGTACTGTCGCCGAGGCAGTGAACGCGATCGCTAGCCAGTCGATCCCACCCGTCGTGAACATGGTCGCTGCCGCGAACGTCGACCAGCAGCGGGCCGAGGGAAGCCTCGGGATCAACCTGCAACCGTTCCTCGAAGCCGAGACGGTGTTGCCAACCGTCATCTCCTCCTTCGAAGAAGCCTCGACCATCGCGGCAAGCATGGACCGTACGGATGTCTTGCCCGCCGTCTACGAGCCGATGGATGAGATGGTCGGGCTGCTCGACCAGGCGGTGCCGATCCTCAAGGTTGCGCAAGAGAACCTCCCGGCCCTCCTGCACGCCGCCGGTGCTAATGGGCCGATGCTTTACCAGGTCATGATCCAGACACCCGCCGAGATCCGGGCGACCGGCGGCGGTGTCGCCCACTGGCTCATCCTCAAGGTCGACAATGGCCAGGCCGAGCTCGTGGGTCAAGACAATGGCGTCGACCTCATGTACTCGCGGCTTCCGTCGCTGGGCTTCGACACCGAGAACGGGTCGTTGATCACGTTCCCTCGCAGCGTTCGGTCGCTCTACCCCCCGGAACTCAACAACTGGTCCTCGAACTTCACGATGACGCCGGAATTCCCGCGCGCGGTCGACCTCTTCCAGGCGACACGCGAATGGGAGGACCTGCCGGAATTCGACGGTGCGATCTCGATCGATCCCATCGTGCTTGCCCACCTCATCGAGGCGACCGGGCCCCTCACCCTCGATTCGGGAGAGCAGGTCACGGCCGAGAACACGGCGTCGCTGCTCATGAGCGAACCGTACGAGCGCTACGGCGCCGACAACGCCGCAATGGATGCGTTCTTCAACGAGGTGACCTCGAAGATGTTCAGCGCCCTCACCAGCGGCAACTGGGAATTCAGCGCCATGTGGGACCAGCTCGTGCGCAGCGCGGGCGAAGGTCGCATTCAGATGTGGTTCGCGGACCCCAGCCTGGAAGCATTCGCAACCGAGTACGGCCTCGACGCGTCGCTGCGGGAAGACAACACGGATGCCACCCAGCTCGGCATCTATTTCAACGACTACTCCATCGGCAAACTGAACTATCACCTGACCTACGATCAGCACGCCACCTGCAACGTCGACGAGCGCACCATCACCGTCACAATGAACCTGCACAACAGCATCACCAAAGACATCAAGAGCGAGTACACGCTCGGGCTTCGCAACGCGAACCGCGGGATCGACCCACGCACGATGATGCTCGACGTCCTGTTCTTCGCGCCGCCCGGTGGGGAGATCCTCTGGACCGATCCAAAGCGGGGCGATTGGCAGGATGGCGCGTTCCACGATCGCTCGGGAACCGACCACGGGAACGAAGGGCTGAGCCGCACCCTGCTGCTGCCGATGGGCAAGTCGCGCACGATCTCGTACGAGGTTCAGCTCCCCGACGGGCCACTCGGACCGCTGCAGCTGCGTCACACGCCGGGCGCGAACGACACGCAGGTCACGGTCGACGCGAACTGCGCGAGCTTGTTCGCCAGCCCCGAGGGATCGACCAACATCTCCCTGACGAAGATCGGCTGAGTCCACCGGCGCATCGCGCGAACCCGCCGCACCCGAGAATCGGGCGGAGGGCGTGGGATTCTCCCCACCGCCACTCCACACGCCGCTACGCGGCGCGCGGAGCCTCGGGCGGCGTGGGCCCAACCCAAGGGTTCGAACCCGCCGCGCTCAAGAATCGGAAGAGGCGCCGCCCTTCGGGCGACGCCTCTTCCGATGGCGGAGGGTGTGGGATTCGAACCCACGGGACATTGCTGCCCACTGGTTTTCAAGACCAGGTCCATCGGCCGCTCGGACAACCCTCCCGACGATGCCGTGCACGGCATCCATCGAACGGCGTCCACTCTATCCGACAGCCTCGGTGAGGTTCCCGCGCGAGGGTCAGAGCGCGCGAAGGATGGCTGCGACGCCGCCCTCGTGAACGGATGCCGTGATCTCGCCCGCGGCGTCGAGGACCTCCTGGGGGCCCTGCGCCATCGCGATCGCACGACCGCCGTGCTCGAGCGCCCACGCGAACATGCCGAGGTCGTTGCGGCCATCGCCGATCACGAGAACCTCGTGCGGGTCGAAGCCGAGCCACCCGCGCACCATCTCCAGCGCCGTGGATTTGTCGATTCCCGGCGGGGCGATGTCGAGCCAGGCGGTCCATCCGATCGCGTACGAGACCTCGTTGAGGCCGACCTGCGCGACGAGGTCGACGAAGTCCCCCTCGGCGTGATCGGGTGAGACGACGACAACGCGGCACACCGGTTCACGGGTGAGTTCGTCGAACGCGACGCGGCGGGCGCCGAGAAGGTTCCAGTCGTCGAGTTCCTCGGTGTACAGGCGGCTGCCATCTTCGAGCTCGACCATGTACTTCGCGTCGGGCAGATGCTCGCGCAGCAGAGTGACGACCTCAGTCGCGTCGAAGGTCTCGGTATGCACCTGCTCGTAGAGCACCTCGTCACCCTCGACCTTCTTGAGGATGACGGTGCCGTTCGAGCAGACGACGTAGTCGGGTTCGATCTCGAGGACGCGAACCACCCCGCGGGTGCTCGACCACGACCGACCTGTTGCGAGCATGACCTCGTGCCCGGCGCGACGTGCGTGCTCCACGGCCTCCACGACGCCGGGGCTGAGCGTCTCGTCTTCGAGCAGAACCGTGCCGTCGATGTCGAGGGCGATGAGCAGCCGCGACGTCCTCCGCGGGTGGCGCTCGGTCTCGTCGGCGAGTTCCTCGACGATCTCGGCGGCATCCTCTTCGGGAACCGCTTCGAGCTCGCCGGCGGGCGGCACCCCGGCATCCGTCACGCGACCGGCTCCAGAATCTCCAGCCCGCCGAGGTACGGGCGCAGCACCTCGGGAACCGTCACCGATCCGTCCTCGCGCTGGTGCGTCTCGAGCAGTGCGACGATCCAGCGCGTGGTCGCGAGCGTCCCGTTGAGCGTCGCCACGTGCTGTGTCTTCCCCCCGTCGGGACGGTGCCGGATGTCGAGCCGACGCGCCTGGAAGGTCGTGCAGTTACTCGTGCTGGTGAGCTCACGGTAGGCATCCTGAGTCGGAACCCAAGCCTCGACGTCGTACTTCCGGGCGGCGCTGGAACCGAGATCGCCGGCCGCAACATCGATGACGCGATAGGCAAGGCCGAGGTCTTGCAGCATCCGCTCCTGCATCTCGACGAGCCGGAGGTGCTCTGCTTCGGCGTCCTCGAGATTCGTGTAGACGAACATCTCTAGCTTGTTGAACTGATGAACGCGGATGATGCCGCGGGTGTCTTTCCCGTAGGAACCCGCTTCGCGGCGGTAGCAGGTCGACCAGCCGGCGTAACGCTTCGGGCCCTTGGCGAAATCGATGATCTCGTCCATGTGGTAACCGGCGAGCGGAACCTCGCTCGTACCGACGAGGTAGAGATCATCGTCGTCGAGGTGGTAGATCTCGTCGGCGTGCTCCCCCAGGAAGCCGGTGCCGCGCATCACCTCGGGGCGCACGAGCGTCGGGGGGATGACGGGAGTGAAGCCGGCCTGCAGGGCGCGGTCGAGAGCGAGGTTCATGATCGCGATCTCGAGGCGCGCACCGATGCCGGTGAGGAAGTAGAAGCGGCTGCCCGACACCTTCGTGCCGCGCTCCATGTCGATCGCACCGAGGATCTCGCCGATCTCGAGGTGATCGCGGGGTGTGAAGTCGAACGTGGGCACCTCACCATGCGTGCGGAGCGTAACGAAGTTCGCCTCGCCGCCGGCCGGTACCCCGTCGATGACGATGTTCTCGATGCGTGAGAGGGCTGCGTCGGCAGCCTCTTCGGCGACGGTGACTCGCTGCTGGGCCTGCTTGACCCGCTCGCTCAGCTCCTTGGCCTCGGCGACGAGGGCGGCCTTCTCATCCTTCGGCGCCTGCGCAACCCTCTTGCCGTGGGCGTTTTGCGCGGCCCGGAGTTCCTCGAAAGCCGTGATCGCGGCGCGGCGCTCTCGGTCGGCGTCGAGGGCGGCATCCACGGTCTCAGACGAGTGCCCGCGAGCTTCCTGCGAGCGCTTGACCAGCTCAGGGTTTTCACGAAGCAGCACAGGATCGATCACCCGATAAGTCTGTCACAGCGCCCTGATCGGGCTCCGCGGGTCCGACCGTGCGCCAACCTCGGCGTCTGCTCGCGTCCTGCGGCGGTTTCCACGTCCCGTGTCGTGGCCCGAACGCAGGACGAGAACGGCATCCGGCCCCCGCGCAGGGCCCTGGTAGCCAGTTGATCCTGCGTTCGGTCCGGGGCTTCGGTCCGGGGCACCGGGCTCCCCCAGTCCGGAGCGTTATCGTGTGTGCATGACGCACGCTTCCGCATCCGATGAGGAAGCCGCGTCGACCAACGACCCTGGCACCGATTCGCCGGTCGATTCTGCTGGCCACGAGGCACAGCCGGGGGACACCAAGCGCGCGGCGCTGGTCTACAACCCCATCAAGGTCGATCAGGATGCCATCCGCGCCTCGGTCGAGCGCGAATCAGCCGCTGCAGGCTGGGGCACTCCCCTGTTCTTCGAGACGACCGTCGACGACCTCGGTCAGCTCGCGACCCGCGAGGCGCTGGACGCGGGAGCGGATGCGGTGCTGGTCGCGGGCGGGGATGGCACCGTGCGCGCCGTCGCCGAGGCCCTGACGGGAACCGGCGTGCCCCTGACGATCGTGCCGTCGGGAACCGGAAACCTTCTCGCACGCAACCTGCAGCTGCCGCTGTCGCCGCCCGATGCGATGGTGACGGCGACGTTCTCGGGCGATCACGAAACGATCGACGTCGGGATGGCCGAGCTCCGGCGCGCCGACGGGTCCCGCCACGAGCACGCGTTCGTCGTCATGGGCGGCATGGGTATGGATGCCGCGATGATCGCGAACACGAACAGCGACCTGAAGAAGCGCCTGGGCTGGATCGCGTACGTCGACGGAGCTGCTCGGTCCCTCTGGACCGCGAAGCCATTCCGCATCCTGTATGAGGTATCGGGACAGCGGATGCGAACCGCGCGAGTCCAGAGCGTGCTGTTCGCGAACTGCGGGTCCCTGCCCGCTGGACTCACACTCATTCCCGAGGCCTCCGTCGCGGACGGCCAGTTGGATGTCGCCGTCATCCAACCGAAGGGGTTCTTCGGATGGTTCTTCGTCTGGCGGCGGGTCGCCTGGATCAACGGATTCCTGCGGCGGCGACTACACCGCACCCAGGCTCTGCTGAAGCTGCGCACCGCCGACAACGCCATCGTCTACTCCCGCGGCGCAACCGTCGAGATCATGCCCGAGGCAGCGCAGCCCGTGCAGCTGGACGGCGACGAGTTCGGTGAAGCAGTACGGATCGAGTGCCGCGTCGAACAGAAGGGTCTCGTCATCGCGATTCCCGCCGGCCACGACATCACCGGCACGTAGGCGACGGTATGACTGTGCACGTGCGCCCGGTTGAACGCGAGGACGAAGACGCGTGGAAGCGTCTCTACTCGGGCTATCGATCGTTCTACCTGCTGCCCGAGGACACGGACGCCGTGGCAACGACGTGGCTCTGGGTCAGAGACAGGCAACACGGATTCATCGGGCTCGTCGCCGTCGACGACAACGATCAACCGATTGCGCTGGCAAACCTGCGGTGGTTCGCTCGTCCGTCGACAGCAACCATGGGCCTGTATCTTGACGACCTCTTCACCGCGCCGGAGGCACGCGGACACGGCGCGGCATCCGCCCTGCTGCGGGACGCCGCGGAACGCGCCGCCGCGGAGGGCGCGAGCGTTGTGCGGTGGATTACCGCGGCAGACAACGCGTCAGCACGCTCGGTATATGACACCCACGCCACGGCTACCCCGTGGGTCACCTACGACATGAAGCCCGCGCGCAGATCGGTCACCCTTTCCTCCCCGACCGCGCCTCGACGAGCGCTGATGCGGACAGATCCGACTGCCCCGAGCAATGTCGGAGGCACCTGTCATCATTAGAACATGTCTTCGAATGTTGGTAGGGATGACCGGTCAATCGGGCCGGTGATCGGGTACACGGATGCCGACCTCGGCGCCCTGTGCCAGATCCTCTCCGACTTCGAGGATGTCGAGGCTCGGGCAGCACGCGAAGAAGTGGCACGCGTTCGCGTGCTCGCGCGCGCCGGACAGCTGGCGCGCAAACAGGCCGCCGGGCAGACAGCCACAGTGCGCGCGCACGACATGGCACTGCGGTCGATCGCGCTCGAGCTGGGAGCTGCCTCGCGCGTTAGTGACAGGTCAATGCAACGCCAGATCAATGACGCCGTTCAGCTTGTCGAGGATTACCCCACCCTGCTGGCGGCACGCGAGACCGCTGCGATCACCCGGCAGCATGTCCGTCTCGTCGTCGAAGCTGGCGCCCCTCTTCCGCTCGACATGCGCGCCGAGTTCGACCGGCTCGCCACCGAGCGATGCCTGACCGACTCGGCCAACCGGATTCGCGCCTCCGTCATGATCCTCGCCGAGCGCATGCACCCACGCACCACCCAGGAGCGCCACCAGGAAGCCCGCGAGGCGCGCACCGTGCGGATCAGGCCGTTGTCAGACGGAATGAGCGAGGTCTGCGCGCCGGTGCCGACGGTGATTGCTGTCGGCATCGACGACCGGCTGACCCAGATGGCACACGCGATCATCGATTCACGACCCGGTCCAGATTGCACCGAGGATGGGCTCGACGCTCGGGGCAACATCTTTACCGGCGATACCCGCACGATGGATCAGATCCGCGCCGATCTGTTCGCACAGCTGCTGCTCGCTGGCTCGCCTGTTGTCGACCCTGCCGCCGGAGACGGACCGGGCCCGCTCGGTGCGATCCGCGCGAAGGTGCAGGTCGTCGTTCCCGCGCTCGCCCTGACCGACACCGACACCGCAGGGCCCGCGGACCTCGTGGGCTACTCCCCCATCGATCCCGAAACGGCGCGAGAACTCGCCGCCGGCGCCACCTGGTGGGAGCGGCTGGTCACCCACCCCATCAGCGGCACGGTTCTAGCGGCCGATGGCTACGCGCGACCCGCGGCGCTGAACCGCTGGCTTCGGGCCCGGGATCAACACTGTCGGACGCTCGGATGCCGCATTCCGGCCATCCGCTGCGAGGTCGACCACAACGACGACTACGCCAAGGGCGGCAAGACCGAGCACGGGAATCTCTGCCATTTCTGTCAGCGACATCATTCGATGAAGCAGTTCACGGCCTGGCAGGTGCAGCAACTCGACGGCGGCATCCTTCAGTTCACCTCGCCCACGGGCCGGGTCTACGCCGACCATCCACCGCCCGTCTCCGTGCACTTCACGCCAGACGAGCCCGGTGAACCGGCACCTTTCTGACCCACCGGAATGGGATCGAGCTACCCGGCGTTGGATGGAACGATGTCCGACGCACCGCTTGCCCTCTCCATCCTCGACCTCGTCCCGGTTCGCACCGGCCAGACCAGCGCCCAGGCGATCACCGCATCGCTCGGGCTGGCCGACGCCGCCGACCGGCTGGGGTACCGGCGCTACTGGTTCGCCGAACACCACAACATGCCAGCTGTGGCGTCGACGACCCCTCCCGTCTTGGTCGCTGCGGCAGCGGCGCGCACGTCGCGCATCCGGCTCGGTTCGGGCGGTGTCATGCTCCCCAACCACTCGCCGCTCGTCGTCGCCGAACAGTTCGCCGCCCTCGAGGCGATCGCCCCCGGACGCATCGACCTCGGCATCGGTCGCGCTCCCGGCAGCGACCCGGTCATCACACAACTGCTGCGGCAGTCGGGCACCACGAGCGACGTCGAGCGCTTCCCCGACAACATCCGCGACATCCTCGCCCTGTCGTCCCCCGACGGCGCGAGCCTGCGATTCACTTCCGGCCAGGAGTACGCCGTTCACGCAACCCCCGCCGCGACCGCGTCCCCCGAACTCTGGCTGCTGGGCTCGAGCGACTACTCGGCGCAGCTGGCGGCATCCATGGGGCTTCCCTACGTCTTCGCGAACCACTTCTCGGGCGACGGGCTCGAGCGCTCGCTCAGCCTGTACCGCTCGCAGTTCCGTCCGGCGGCCGAGGGCGACGTCCCGCGCACCTTCCTCACGGCGAACGTCGTCGTCGGTGACACGGATGCCGACGCCGACGCCCTCGCTCTCCCGCAGCTGCGGATGATGGCGCGGCTCCGCGGTGGGCGCCCCCTGACCGCGCTCGAAACCGTGGAGCAGGCGCAAGCCGCCGAGGCATCCGACGCTCTGGCAGCACCGCTTGCGTCGTGGGCAGCGGAGCGCTGGTTCATCGGCACCGCCGACGCGGTGACGGAACGTCTGCGCGCGGTCGCGTCACGCTGGGAGGTCGACGAGGTCATGATCTCGCCCGTCGCCGCGGCCCACGAGGCCGACCCGATGGATGCCGCACCCGCGCGGCTGCGCACCCTCGAACGCCTCGCCGCGGCAGCCTGACCGACCGCACGCCGGAGCCTGACGGCCCGCGCGCGCTCCGAAGCCATCCGCACGCGGGCACTGCACGGGGCCCGCCCGGCGCGGACGAGATTACGAACGCGACGGCACCGGATGATCGGGGGCGAGCGTCTCGGCCAGCTTCGCGAACAGAGGCATCGCAATGTTCCCGCGCGGCTCGCCGTCCTCGTCGAACGCGTCAGGCCCGTAGGTCGCGGCGATCGCGATCGTGAGGTCCTCGGCGGGGAGATACGCCGCGACCCCCGCGTACCCATGGAACAGCGGGTTCTGCATCAACCAATCGCCGGTGAGCACGATGCCGTACCCGAACGTGTAGCCCTCGCTCTGCACGAAACACGTCGGGCATCCCTCAACCGGTGTCGTGGTGCCCCGAAGCGTCGGCGCCACCTGCAGCTCGTGGCTTTCCTCGCTGAGCAGATCTCCCCGTCCGATCGCCCGGATGACGGTAGCCATGTCGGTGATGTCGGTGTTCTGAATCGCGCCCCGGGCCAGCGTCCATGACGGGTTCCACGACGTCGACTCCTCGATGAAGGGGATGCCCGGCTCGATGCCCAGATCCGTGCGCCGCTCTTCGGTGTACGCATGAAGCGGCGGGCTCAGCAGTTCGGGTGTTCCCGGGTCGTCGGTCTGCGTCATCCCGAGCGGATCGAGGATGCGGTCGCGGATGAGTTCATCAAGCGGCGTGCCGGTGATCTCCTCGAGTGCGAGGCCAAGAATCACGTAGTTGGTGTGGGAGTAGTTCCAGTTGGTTCCGGGGGCGTACACCTGCGGCTGCGCGGTCGCCAGCGCGATCAGTTCGTCCGGCTCCCACTGCCGGAACGGATCGGCAGAGAATGCGTCGCGAAACTCGTCGCTCCAGAGGTAGTCGGGATAGCCCGACGTCATCTGCGCGAGCTGACCGAGTTCCACCTCGTCCGCATAGGGCACGTCCGGAAGCCAGGACGAGAGACGGTCATCGAGACTCACGACGCCCTCATCGACCAGCTGGAGAAGGACAGTCGCCACCTGCGGAATCGCGACCGCACCGTTGCGGAAGTGCATATCGACCGTCGCGGGCACACCGGTCATCGACTCACCCCACGCCTCGGTCAGCAGGACCTCGTCGCCGCGCATGACGCGCACGATCGCCGCTCGCGCACCGACCTGCTCCATCGACGACTCGACGGCGGCGCGGATGATGTCGGCATCCGTCCCCGCGACACCGGCGGATCGGTCGTCGGCATCGGTCCCGACGCACCCCGAAACGAGCAGAGCTGCGGCGAGCACGGGCGCCAGCAGCAGCGGACGCCCGTGGCGAGCGGAGCTGCGACGCGAGGGCGTCACGCGGTCGGGCAGAACTGATCGGGCGGGGCTCATCAGGGCTCCTTCCGCGGCGGATCCGTCGGGGTCGGGCCCGCCACGGTACGAGAACCTACCCTGCCCAGATGTGGAGCAACCGCCCTCGGGGTATCAGCGGGCACTAACATCCCAACGTGACCTCTCGCACGATCGTCTGGTTTCGAGACGACCTGCGGATCGGTGACAATCCCGCACTTCACGAAGCAGTGCAGCGGGGTGAGCCGATCGTCGCGGTCTTCGTCCTCGACGAACACACGCCCGGCATCCGCCCTCTCGGCGCAGCCAGCCGCTGGTGGCTGCACCACAGCCTCAGCGCCCTGGCCAGCGCCCTGAGTGAGCTCGGCATCACCCTCATACTGCGACGAGGCGCCGCCGGCGAAGTGATCCGACAGCTCGTCGCCGAGACCGACGCCGACGCGATCTACTGGAACCGGCGCTACGCGCTCCCCGACCGCGATATCGACGCCCAGCTGAAGTCCGAGCTGCGGGATGCGGGCCTCGAGGTGCGCTCGTTCGGCGCGAACCTGCTGTTCGAACCGTGGACCGTCCGCACCGGCTCGGGCACGCCCTATGGCGTGTTCACCCCGTTCTGGAAGGCCTGCATGGCCCTGCCGGAGCCGCGCGAGCCGCTTCCCGCGCCCACCGATGCCCGTGGCGCCCGCCCCGGCGTCGACAGCGACGACCTGCGTGACTGGCGGCTGCTGCCGACCCAGCCCGACTGGGCGGCAGGTCTGCGTGAGAACTGGGAGCCCGGCGAAGCACCAGCCCACGCTCGCCTCGAAGCATTCCTCGCCGACGACCTCCCCGACTACGCGGCAGAGCGCGACCGCCCCGACCGAGCCGTCACCTCCCGCCTCTCACCGCACCTCCGGTGGGGCGAGATCAGCCCGCACGAGCTCTGGCACCAGACCCGGGCCCGCCACGCAGAGGGGCAGCACGCTGCCGCGGCCCAGAAGTTTCTCGCCGAGGTCGGCTGGCGCGAGTTCGCGTGGCACATCCTGTTCCATTTCCCCGAGCTTGCGACCAAGAACTGGCGCTCCGAGTTCGACGCGTTCCCCTGGCCGCGACTGAATCCGGCGCGGCTGGAGGCCTGGCAGCACGGGCGCACCGGCGTTGCGCTCGTGGATGCCGGGATGCGCGAACTCTGGCACACCGGCACGATGCACAACCGTGTGCGCATGGTGACGGCATCCTTCCTCACGAAGAACCTCATGATCGACTGGCGCAAGGGCGAACAGTGGTTCTGGGACACCCTGGTCGACGCGGATGCCGCCTCGAACCCCTTCAGCTGGCAGTGGGTTGCGGGCTCGGGCGCCGACGCTGCACCGTACTTCCGCATCTTCAATCCCGAGCTCCAGGCCGCCAAGTTCGACCCGGACGGCACGTATGTGCACCGCTGGGCTCCCGAGTACGCGGGCGATGCGCCCGTGCCGATCGTGGATCTGAAGGCCACGCGGGATGCGGCCCTAGCCGCCTACGAGACCGTCAAGAACGCGCGCTGAGCACGACGACCACCGCGCACACCACAAGAACAGCCGACACCGGCGTCCAGATGGCGCGCTCGATACGGCTGCGCGAGATCGCATTCATCGCGGTGGCGATCGCGAACAGGCCCACGAGCACCCACAGCACCACGATCTGCCACGACTCGGGCACCGGGCCCGGGATGGCAGGGATCGCAAGAGCCAGGAAGAACCAGGCGACCAGCGCCCAGATCACCGCCGCGACGCCGCTCGCGATCCGAAGCCGCGGCTCGATAGTCGCGGATGCTCCCCCGTACGCGGCTTTCCCCCACGGGACTCCGGCCGCGAGCGCGACCTGAAACCCCACAAGAACGACCAGCAGAACGACAGCGACCAGCGCCGCGACCGTCACCAGGATGTCCATGGCCGGGTTCAGCGGTCGGGCTCGCCCGACAGGAGGCCGCGCAACCAGTCGCGGGCCTCGACGAAGACGTCGTCGGAATACCGGTCGGGGTAGCGCACGATCGCATGGTCGGCGCGGGGGTAGGAGCCCAAGAAGATCACCTTGGGGCTGAAACGCCGAAGCCCCAGGAGCGCGTCAGCCATGCGCTCGTCCTTGATGTGGCCGTCAGCGTCGATGACGAATCGGTAGCGGCCCAGCGCATCCCCGATCGGCCGGGAGGCGAGCAGGCTCAGGTTGATCCCCCGCGTGGCGAACTGCTCGAGCATCTCCAGCAGCGCCCCGGGGTGATCATCGGGCAGCTCCGCGATGAGCGAGGTCTTGTCGGCACCGGTCGGCTCGGGCGGAGCGACGGTTCGACTCACCAGCACGAACCGCGTCACCGCCTCAGCGTTGTCGCCGATCCCCTCGGCCAGCAGCTCGACGTCGAGGTGCTCCAGGATGCCGGGAGCGGCGATCGCGGCATCAGCATCCGAGGTGCCGTCGATCAGTCCGACGGCACTCGCGACGTTCGAGGCGGCCGGGATGTGCGCGTGGGCGGGGAGGGTTGCCGTGAGCCACCGCAGGCACTGGGCGTACGCCACGGGGTGCGCGGCAACCAGCGACACATCCTCGAGCCGGGTGCCGGGGCGCCCGACCAGCACGAACTCCACCGGGACGAGATACTCACCGACGATGCGAAGGCCCGGCATCGTCGCGAGAGCATCCTGCGCTGTCGACACCCCGCCGTCGACCGAGTTCTCGATCGCGATCATCGCCGCATCCGAGCGACCCTCGACGACGTCGGCGAGCGCCTCGCCGACATTGCGGACAGGGCGCCAGTTCTGCCCCCGCGCCTCCGGCACCTGCGCCAGGGCCGCTTCGGTAAAGGTCCCCGCTGGTCCGAGATAGCTGTAGGTCCTGCGGTTCGCTTCGGGCTCATCGCTCACGGCACACCAGCCTAGACCTGCCACTCGGCCACGCCCAGACGCGAACCTCGTACCGTGCGGGCATTGCGTGCGCCCGCGCGGGTGACAGACTGGGTTCATGAGCCGCGCAGGTCTGCCCGCCGAAGAATCCGACCTCATCGACATCGACGAACTGATCGCCGCGTACTACGAACGGGTTCCCGATCCCAGCGTTGCAGAGCAGCGCGTCGCGTTCGGAACGAGCGGCCACCGCGGCTCGTCGCTCTCGACGAGCTTCAACGAGGTCCACATCCTCGCCACGACGCAGGCGATCGTCGACTACCGCACCGCGAACGGGATCGCCGGCCCCCTCTTCCTCGGCCGCGACACTCACGGGCTCTCCCGGCCCGCCGAGCGCAGCGCAATCGAGGTGCTGGTCGCGAACGGCGTCGGTGTGCGCGTTGATTCCCGCGACTCCTGGGTACCGACGCCGGCGCTCAGCCACGCGATCCTGACCTACAACCGGGGCAAGGCCGCCGACGACCCGACACGTGCCGACGGCATCGTCGTCACGCCCTCACACAACCCGCCCCGCGACGGTGGCTTCAAGTACAACCCGCCCCACGGCGGCCCCGCCGACACCGATGCGACCGGGTGGATCGCGAACCGCGCCAACGAACTCATCGCCGACGGACTCGAGGGCGTCAAACGGGTTCGCTTCGCCGACATGGACGGCGAGCGCATCGGCTCCTACGACTTCCGCGACGCCTACGTGCGTGACCTGACGAACATCATCGATGTCGACGCCATCGCGCGCGCGGGCATCCGGATCGGCGCCGACCCGCTGGGTGGCGCATCCGTCGAGTACTGGGCGCTCATCGCCGAGGTCTACGGCCTCGACCTCACGGTCGTGAACCCCGACGTCGACCCGACCTGGCGGTTCATGACGCTCGACTGGGACGAGAAGATCCGGATGGATCCTTCCTCGCCCTCCGCGATGGCATCCCTCGTCGCCCGGCGCCACGAGTTCGACATCCTCACCGGAAACGACGCTGACGCCGACCGGCACGGCATCGTGACCCCGGATGCCGGGCTCATGAACCCCAACCACTACCTCGCCGTCGCGATCGACTACCTGTTCTCGCACCGGGACGGCTGGCCCGAGGATGCTGCGGTCGGCAAGACCCTCGTGTCGTCGATGATCATCGACCGCGTCGTCGCCGCGCTCGGCCGCGACCTGTACGAGGTGCCCGTCGGATTCAAGTGGTTCGTCCCGGGGCTGCTCGACGGATCGGTAGCCTTCGGCGGCGAGGAGTCGGCCGGTGCGTCGTTCCTTCGGACGGATGGCTCGGTCTGGACGACCGACAAGGACGGCATCCTGCTGTGCCTGCTGGCAGCCGAGATCCTCGCCGTCACGGGCAAGACGCCCTCGCAGCGCTACGCCGAGCTGGAAGCCCAGTTCGGCTCATCCGCCTACCAGCGTGTCGACGCCCCGGCCACGCCCGCGCAGAAGGCGACGCTGTCGAAGCTCTCCCCTGAGTCGGTGACCGCGACGGAGCTGGCGGGCGAACAGATCACGGCCAAGCTCTCGCACGCTCCCGGCAACGGCGCTGCCATCGGCGGGCTCAAGGTGCAGACCGAGAGCGCCTGGTTTGCAGCGCGACCGTCGGGCACGGAGGACGTGTACAAGCTCTACGCCGAGTCGCTGAAGGGCGAGGAGCACCTGCGCGAGGTGCAGGAGCAGGCACGCGCCGTCGTGTCGGCAGCCCTGGGTTCCTAGCCCTCCGCCGCGCAGACGCTGGCACCGTCGCCGGACGATGCTCAGGCAGCTTCGCCGCGCCGCCGACGGAACAGCGGGAGCGGCACGAACGTGACCGCGACGGCCAGCGCGGAGCCGACGATCGTGTCGACGACCCGTTCGCCGGCGATCGCGACAGTGCCGAACTCCCCGCGGCGGCCCCCGTCAAAACGAGGACCAGCGGCGTGATCAGGATGAGCGCGAGCGCGTAGTTACGCGCGATGACCAGTTCGATCCCGAGCTGCAGCGCGGCCAGGAGCGCGGCTATCGCCAGCGGCACCCACGGGACGAGGACGAGCAGCAGGTACACGCCGGCGCCGAGGACGGTGCCGATCATGCGATGGATGCCGCGGTTGACGGTCGCGGTCCGCGCCACCGAAATCCCGACCACTGCCACACCAGCAGCGACGATCCAGTAGGCCCGCACCGGATCGACGACGAGCCCCGCCACCGAGCCGATGACGGCGACGACGACAGTGCGCTCCAGCAGGAGCCGAGCCGCGTCATCCCACCCCGACCGGGGAAGGATGTCGCCGAGCGCCCTCGTCGGAGCATCCGGAGCCTTCTCGAACAGCGGCATGATCGCGATCACGTAGGTGAGGACAGATCCGACGAGCAGGGCGAGCAGTCCCTCGATCGCGGCCTGCGCGGAGGTGAGGGCGCGGACGTGCGCGAACATCCCGTAGACGAGCACGAAGAACATGACGCCCGGCGGCCCGACCGAGAACCCGTAGACCAGAACTGCCGCGATGATCGCG
The DNA here is from genome assembly GCF_015565955.1 of Microbacterium schleiferi. Classification (NCBI taxonomy): domain Bacteria; kingdom Bacillati; phylum Actinomycetota; class Actinomycetes; order Micrococcales; family Microbacteriaceae; genus Microbacterium; species Microbacterium schleiferi. The sequence goes on from NZ_CP064760.1 coordinate 2,901,475, forward strand.
ACCAGGGCAAGCCCAAGCACCGTCAATGGACGCGACCACCCCACCGCGACGCCGAGGGCTGCGGCGGCGATGAGACCCGCGGCGACGAACGGGACAGCCTTGGCGCGCTCTCTCGCCGGCAGCGTCCCGCCGTAGAGTGCCGCGAACGAACCGACAGCGGCGGTGTAGCCGAGGTGCGGAACGCCCAGCAGGGCCGCGATCGCCACGGGCAACCCGAGAGCTATCGCGGCGCGAACCGCGCGGGGCCACGCCGGAGCCGTCAGCGGGTCGAGGCGAAACAGACTCGACCACAGCTCCCGCATGGCCACATCGTAGAGGCTGGGTGGGCTCGCCGAGGTACGAGCCCACCCAGCACCGTCACTCGCGCTTGGTCGTCACGAGCCGTTGCAACAGCACGAAGATCAGAAGCACACCGCCGGTGATGATGGTGGTCATCTCGGGCGGGATGCCGCCGTCGCGGGTGATCAGCACCGTCATGAGGCCGAGCACGAGCGCTCCCACGACCGATCCGAGGACGTACCCGTACCCGCCGGTGAGCAGTGTGCCACCGATCACGACAGCGGCGATCGCGATGAGCTCCCAACCGATACCCGTGATGTTCTGGGCGATGCCGAGCCGGGAGGTGTAGATCACGGCGGCGACCCCCGACAGCGTGCCGCTGATCACATACACGAGCAGCTTGGTCCGGAAGGCAGCAAGTCCCATGAGCTGGGCGGACTGCTCGGAGCCGCCGATCGCGTAGACGGTGCGGCCGGTGCGGGTGCGGTGCAGGACGAACACCGCGATGGCCACGATCAGGATCATGATGATCACGCCGGGCGTGATCACGAGGTCGTTGACCTTGGGGCCGTCGATCACCTTGAACTGGGTGCCGAGCCACCGGATCGGCGAGTCGTCAGCGAGCCGCTGGGGCTCCGTGCTGAGCATCGAGGCGAGTCCCCGCGCGAGGAACATCATCGCCAACGTGGCGATGAAGGGCTGCACCCCGAAGTACTGGATGAGGATGCCGGCAAGCAACCCGAACGCCGTTCCCGAGAGCACCATGACCACCAGGACGACCCCGGCGTTCCAGCCGGAGTTTGCGAGCATCACGCCCGCGACGCTGGAGAACGCGATCACCGACCCCACCGACAGGTCGATACCCCCGGTGAGGATGACGAAGGTCATCCCGACCGCGACAACGATGAGGTGGGCGTTGTTGACGAGCAGGTTGGACAGCGTGCTGAACTGCACGATGTTGCCGTACGCGACCTCGCCGTAGACGATCATCGCGATGAAGATCACGAGCGATGCTGCGGTCGGCAGCGTTGACGGGTTGCTCGTGGCCGCGCGCCGGACGCGGGTCCACAGGCTGGCGCGCTGAACCGGCGCTTCGGTGGGCGCTGACGCGTTGATGACGCTCATGCTGCGACCCCCTCTCGCACGGGCTCAGATGTGGCGATGGATGCCGGTGGTGGCGCGGACCGGCGCCGCGCAAACCAGCTCCGCACACGCTGCGACTGCGCGAGGCACAGCAGCACGATGACCGCAGCCTTGAATGCCGGCGTGGCAGACGAAGAGATGCCCAGGAACAACACGGTCTTATCGAGCGTCGCGATCAGCAGCGCCCCGACAACCGCGCCACCCAGCGAGAACTTTCCGCCGGCAAGAGATGTGCCGCCGATCACGACGGCGAGGATCGCGTCGAGTTCCATGAGGTAGCCGGTCTGGGAGACGTCCACCGTCATGACGGTGCCCACCGAGAACATTCCGGCGATTCCGGCGAGCGCGCCGCTGAGGATGTAGACCGTGAGCAGCAGGCCCCGAGGACGGATGCCCGCCATCCGGCTCGCCTTCGGGTTGATCCCGATGGCTTCGATCATGAGCCCGAGAGCGGTCCGACGAACAACGAGCGCGACGACCACGACGATCGCGATCGCCAGCAGGAAGACCACGGGCACGCCGAACACGTACCCGTTGACCATCCAGCGGAAGGGTTCGCTTTGGGCAGCCGTGTTCTGACCACCCGTGATGACCTTTGCGATACCTCGCGCGGCGAGCATCATCACGAGGGTGCTGATGAACGGCTGCAGCCCGACGTAGGCGACGAGCGCGCCGTTGATCAAACCGAGCACAGCGGTGATGAGAATCGACAGACCGATCGCGGCCAGCGCCGTTCCCACGGATGTCGAGTCGCCCATGGCGCTGAGGAACTGCATCGATACCGCGCCGCCGACCGCCATGACAGAGCCGACCGACAGGTCGATGCCTCCGGTGGCGATGACGAGCGTCATCCCGACCGCGATCATCAGGATGGGGGCCGAGGCGCGCAGGATGTCGATCACGTTGCCGACGAGGTAGCCCGTCGTGGGACTCACGGTGACAGAGAGATAGGACGGGTCCTTGATCGTGTTGAGCACGAGGAGGACCACGATGGCCACGGCGCCCCAGAAGGCGGGCTGGCGCAGCAGGTCACGCATCCGCGACGATGCAGAGCGATCGGTGGAACTCATGACTGGACCCCTTCGGATGCCACGGATTCGTTCGTGCGAGATTCAGCAGCCGACTGGTCGGGCATGCGCCACTGCTCTCCTTCCTCGTCGACCGCATTCTCGCCGTGCTCGGCGATGATCTGGATCACCCGTTCGGCGGTGATGTCGGGGCTATTGACCAGTTCATCGATCTTCTTGCGATCCTTCAAGACCACGATGCGATCGCTCAACCGGACGACCTCTTCGACTTCGGACGAGATGAACACGACGGCCATCCCTTCGTCGGCGAGGTCGATCACCACATTCTGGATCTCAGCCTTGGCTCCGACGTCGATCCCGCGCGTGGGTTCGTCCAGAATCAGCAGTTCGGGTTTGCTCGCGAGCCATCGGCCGAGCAGGACCTTCTGCTGGTTTCCGCCGGACAGGTTGCGGATCAGCGCTTCGGGGTTCGCGGGCCGCACGTTCAACGCGCTCATGTAACGAGCGACGATCTCGTCCTGCTCCTTGCGTGGCAGCGGGCGTGCCCACCCGCGCTTGGCTTGCACGGTGAGGATGAGGTTCTCCCGCACGGTGAGATCGCCCACGATTCCTTCGTCGCGTCGGTTCTCGGTCGAGTAGGCCACGCGACGCGCGAGACCGTCGACCGGTGACTTGATCTCGACCGCGGCACCGTGCATCTCGAGCTCGCCGGTGTCAGCGCGGTCGGCGCCATAAAGCAGGCGCGCGAGCTCTGTCCGTCCGGATCCCAGCAGACCGGCGAAGCCGACGACTTCGCCCTTGCGGATGTCGAGGTCGGTGGGTGCGATCACGCCTTTGCGGCCGAAACCGGATGCCGTGAGCAGCGGCTCGCGCTCGTCGGCGTCGTCGGAGCGGCGTCCACCGCCGTGTGCCGAGAGCGTCGAGAAGTCCTTGCCGATCATGAGCGAGATCAGCTCGGCGCGGGGAAGCTCTGCGGTGAGGTATTCGCCCTCGTAGCGGCCGTTGCGCAAAACCGTGAGACGGTCGCTGATCGCGTAGACCTGATCGAGGAAGTGCGAAACGAACAGGATCGCAACGCCCTGGTCGCGAAGTGAGCGGATGACGGCGAAGAGGCCCTCAACCTCTTTCGCGTCCAGGCTCGAGGTCGGCTCGTCGAGGATGAGGACCTTGGCGTTGACAGCCATCGCGCGGCTGATAGCCACGAGCTGCTGCATCGCGATGGAGAGGCGGGACAGCTGCATCCGCGTGTCGAGGTTCTCCAGGCCCAGCCGCTTAAGCGCGCGCTGCGCTTCTTTGTGGGTGGCCTTCCAGTCGACGCCGAACGGGCCGCGCGTCTCGTGGCCGAGCATCACGTTCTCACCGATCGTGAGGTTGCCGCAGAGGTTGACCTCCTGGTACACCGTGGAGATTCCCGCGGCCTGCGCATCGGCGGTGTTGTGGAACTCGCTGGGTGTGCCTGCGACGACGATCGAGCCCGAGTCGATGCGGTAGACGCCGGTCAAGGCCTTGATCAGGGTCGACTTGCCGGCACCGTTCTCTCCCATCAGCGAGTGCACCTCGCCGGGGAACAGGCGGAACGCGACATCGTCGAGGGCTTTCACCCCGGGAACTCGATGGAGATACTGCGCATCTCGACGATCGGCTGGGATTCGGTCATCATCGTTCTTTCGTGTGGCGCGTTGCGGCCTACGCGCGGTTGTCGTTCGGTCGGTCGGCGCGGGTGCGGGAACAAACCCCACACCCGCGCCGACGGTGACACGAACCGCCCGAGGGCTGATCAGTCGATGGCGATCAGTACTTGCGGTCGGCGAGCACGGCCTGGGCCGCCTCGGGCGAATCGAACGCCTCGCTCGGGACGATGATGTAGGACTCCACCGTTTCGCCGGCGAGCGTCTTCTCGACGACCTCGAGCGCGGTGGGGCCGAACAGCGGGTTGTACTCGTGCACGTAGCTGAGCGTTCCGTCGGCAAGTGCCTCCATGGCGGCCTTCGTCCCGTCGATGGTCGCGATCTTCACGTCGACACCGGGGGTCAGACCCGCCTCTTCGACGGCCTGAGCGGCACCGAGGCCCATCTCGTCGTTCTGCGCGAACACGAACTGGATGTCGTTGTTGTTGGCCTTGAGCATCGTCTCCATGACACTCTTGCCCTCTTCGGCCGACCAGTTAGCCGTCTGCGCATCGACGAGATTGAGCGACGAGCCAGCGACGCCCTCGTCGAAGCCCTTGTTGCGCTCGTTGACGACGCCCACACCGGCAGGGCCCTCGAGAACGACGTAGTTGCCGCCGTCGGGGAACTCAGCCTTCGCCCACTCGCCGACTTCCTTCGCGACCTCGACGTTGTCGGGCGCGATGCGGGTGACGTAAAGGCTCGTGTCGTTGGGCTCGATGCCGCGGTCGAGCAGGATCACGGGGATCTCTGCTTCCTGCGCGCGCTTGAGCGAGTCCTCCCAGCCCGATGCTTCCGTGGCCGAGAGAAGGATCACGTCGACACCTTCGTCGACGAACGACGTGAACGCGTCGATCTGCGACTTCTGGTCGAGGTTGGTGGCGGGCGCGTACTTCAGGTCGAAACCCGCGGCCTCGGTGAAGGTGTCCTGGACGTTCTGCTCGTTCGCCTGACGCCAAGCACCCTCGGGGCCGACCGCGACGAACCCGACGGTCGTCATCTCATCCCCGCCCGAACCCGAGTCCGACCCCGAGTCCCCGCTGGCGCAGCCTGCAAGGCCCAACGCCAGGACTCCCACGGCGGCTACCCCGAGTGCTCCCAGAATGCGCTTTCTGTGTGCCATTTTGCTCTCTCCTCCTTGAGACGGTCGACCAACGTGGTCGGAACCGGAGTCACGCTCGGGAAGGGACACCCGTGCGGCTATCTGGAATTGTGCACGCTCACATTTGATGTGCGCAACCCTTTTTACGGAATCTGTGTCCCGTTCGTGATCGTTAACATTCTGAGTAGTGATCGCTCACAGATGCTCAGGCAGTCGCGGAAGCGCCACACAGCGACGCGCTCCGAGGTCTGCGCAGGCGTCGCGTTCGTCGCGAGTCGCGGAGGCACCGGCATGATAGGACCATGGCGGTCGATGTCGCACCCGTGGTCGAGGTGGAGGGCGCATGTGTGCGCTTCGGCTCCGACCTCGCTCTCGACCACGTCGACTTCCGGATGTTCGCCGGCGAGGTGCACTCGCTCATGGGAGAGAACGGCGCCGGCAAGTCGACCCTCATCAAGCTGCTCACCGGAGCCCTCTCCGCCGAGTCGGGTGTCGTGCGGGTGGGCGGCGGCAGCGTGAGATTCAGCTCTCCTCAGGCAGCCCGCGCCGCCGGTATCAGCGCGGTCTATCAGGAGATCGATCTGCTCCCGAACCTCAGCGTCGCCGAGAACGTTCTCCTCGGTCAGGAGCCGCGCCGGTGGGGCGGCATGGACTGGTCGCGGATGCGAAGCCAAGCTCGGGACGTCTTGGCAGAGTTGGGCCTCGACCTGGACCCGTCGTCGATGCTCGGCACCCACTCCCTCGCGGTGCAGCAGCTGGTGGCCATCGCCCGCGCCATCGCCACCGACGTCAAAGTCCTCGTTCTCGATGAACCCACCTCGAGTCTCGACCTCGACGATGTCGCCGAGCTGTTCCGTGTCATTCGTGACCTCAAAGAGCGCGGCGTTGCGATTCTGTTCGTGTCGCACTTCCTCGACCAGGTCTACGAGATCTGCGACCGCATCACGGTGCTGCGCGAAGGTCACGTCGTCGGCGAGTACCTGACACGGGAACTGCTCCGCGTCGACCTCGTCGCCAAGATGCTCGGGCGCTCGATCAGCGACATCGGCGAACGCCAGCGGGTCCCCGAGCCCGAGGACGCGCGCCCACCCCTCCTCGAAGCATCCGGCGTCACCGTCGCCCCGCGCATCCGCGACGCCGACATCACCATTTACGAAGGGGATGTCCTCGGGATGGCCGGCCTGCTCGGCTCCGGTCGCACCGAGCTGGCCCGCGCCCTGACGGGAGTCGACCGACTCGGCTCCGGGGTAGTCGAGCTTGACGGCAAGCGCACGCGCCTCGCAGACCCCCACCAGGGCATCCGCCTGGGGGTCGTGTACTCGTCCGAGAATCGCCGCGCAGAGGGCATCATCGCGGGGCTGAGTATCGAAGACAACATCGCGCTGGCGCTGCAGGCGCAGCGCGGCGTCCTGCGGCGCATGAGTACCGCGCACCGGCGAGAGCTCGCGCTGAGCTGGATCGACGCGCTCGGCATCCGCCCCGCCGACCCCGACCGCCCTGTGGGCACACTGTCGGGAGGCAACCAGCAGAAGGTCGTGCTGGCCCGCCTGCTGGCGCTCTCGCCGCGCCTCCTGGTGCTGGACGAACCGACCCGCGGCATCGACGTCGGCACGAAGGTCGACATCCAGAAGCTCGTCGGAGAGCTCGCCGACAACGGGCTGTCCCTGGTGTTCATCTCGGCCGAGCTGGAGGAGGTCCTGCGGGTCTCGGACCGCGTCGCAGTGCTGCGCGACGGTGAGATCCTCGAGACCGTCCCGGCTGACCAGCTCACGATCGATGCTCTGCTCGCTCTGATCGCCCAGGCGACACCGGTACGCGAGGTGCTCGCCGAGGGGAGCGCGGATGTCTGAAGACAAGGGTCCACGGTCGGCGAACATCTTCGACGTGGCCAAGCTCGCGGGCGTGTCCCACCAGACGGTCTCGCGCGTCCTGAACGACCTGCCCAACGTCCGCCCGGCGACGCGGGAACGCGTCGAACGCGCGATCGCGCAGCTGCGCTACAGCCCATCTCCCGCCGCCCGAGCGCTCGTGACGCGCCGCACCCGCACGATCGGGCTCGTCGTCCCCGGCGTCTCGGACTACGGCCCGACCTCCGTCGGCCTCCACTTCAACCTCGCGGCGCGGCGAGCCCGCTACAGCGTCGAGACCGTCAGCTCCCTCGACGCGGGCGGAGCGAGCGTCCGCGCGGCAGTCGAGAGCCTGCTGCGCCAGCGCGTCGACGCGATCGTCCTGATCATCGCCGATGTGGCGGGCCTGGATGTTGTTCGCTCGCTGGATCTGAGCATCCCCGTCGTCGCGGCGGCATCGTCTGCGCGCAGAGACAGCCACATTGTCTCCATCGACCAGTACCGCGGCGCCCGGCAAGCGGTGCGGCACCTGGCCGAGATCGGTCACACGCAGATCCTGCACGTCGCGGGACCGGCGACCGCCGCTGATGCCGTCGAGCGTATCCGGGGCTGGCGTGACGAGCTCGCCGCACACCGGCTCGTGACCGCCGACCCCGTTCACGGCGACTGGTCGGCAGCAGACGGATACCGCATCGGAACAGAACTGGAGCTAACACCGGGCAGCGCGATCTTCGTCGCAAACGACCAAATGTCGATCGGCCTCCTCTCGGCGCTGCGCGAGAGAGGCCTGCGCGTGCCCGAAGACATCTCGATCGTCGGGTTCGATGACGTCCCCGAGGCCGGCTACTTGTTCCCTCCCCTCACGACGGTGCGCCAGGACTTCGCCGCGCTCGGGGAGCTCATCATGCAGAAGGTCCTCGTCGCCATCGAGGAGCCCGACTCGATCACCGAGGACACCCCGCTTCCTACACGGCTGGTGCTGCGCGGCTCGACCGCTCCCCCGGGGCGCTGACTCGTGCGGCGCCGCAGGCGCCGACGTCAGGCCGGGGCGTGAGCGGGCGCGGTTGTGCTGCTGCGCACGATGAGCGTCGTGGGGACGAGCTCGCGCCCCGAGGGGCTCTCCCCCTCGATCTCGGCGATGAGCGAGCGCATCGCCGACTCGCCCACCCGGTCGAAACGCTGCCGAATCGTGGTCAGCGGCGGCCAGAAGTTCGCCGCTTCGGGGACATCGTCGAATCCGACGATGCTGAGGTCCGACGGCACGCTACGACCGACCTCGTGGAAGGCCCGCATGACGCCCAGCGCCATGTGGTCGTTCGCGACGAAGACGGCAGTCGCCTCGCGCTGCGCCGCAAGGTGGCGGCCGAGCTCGTGGCCCGATTCGGCGGTCCAGTCGCCGACGAGCGCCTCCGGCACGGGCGCACCGCGCTCCTGCAGGACACGCATCCAGGCCGTGCGTCGGCGCTCGGCGGAATACGATTCGCGCGGGCCCGAGATGTGCCACACGGTCTCATGACCGAGGTCGAGCAGGTGCTCCGTGGCGAGGGTCGCACCCTGCGCCTGATCGGTGTCGACGACCGGGTAGGAATACCGGGCACTGGAGTCGACGACAACGACAGGCAGCCCGGTCGGGAGGGCAATCTCGGCCTCGTCGAGCTCGTGGGTCTCGATGAGGATGATCACACCGTCGACAGCGTGCTCACTCAGGCGATCGAATGCCCCCGAGACGTCCGACTGCGTCGCCGAGTCCAGGGGATGAGAGCGAGAGAGTAGCCGGCACCTGACGCTTCCGAAGCGATCGCGTCGAGGGTGCGCATGTTGCCGTAGGACGAGAGCGAGAACATGATGACGCCGATGCTGCGGAAGCGGCCCGACCGCAGAGCGCGAGCAGCGCTGTTGGGCCGGTAGCCCAGTTCTCGCATCGCAGCAATGACGCGATCACGCGTGATCGGGTCGACGTTGTCGCGACCATTCGCGACGCGAGAGACCGTTTGGCCGGACACGCCGGCGCGCCGCGCGACATCTGCCATGGACGTCTCCCGACGCCGAAGCCCGCGCGCCACCTCGCTGTGCCGCCCACCCGACGGCTCCGCTTCAGCCATGTGCCCCACTCCAATGTTGACGTTGACATCCTAGCCCGGTCGGGTTATGTTGACGTAAACATGGGCTTTCGCCACTCCGCGAATCCTCGTGCAGAGATCAATCAGCAGCAGCACCCCGGATATCACTCCCGAACTCTGGGGCTCACGGAAGAGGCAACGGACAATGGCGACCATCAGCGCACAGCCGCCGCGCGTACGCCGGCCAGGCAAAACGCAGTCGCGAACAGAGCAACGCGGATGGCTCTTCGTCGCTCCCTTCGCAATCGTCTTCGCACTGGTCTTTCTCGCACCGCTGGCGTACTCGCTCTACCTCAGCTTGTTCCGCGACCAGCTCGTCGGCGGCAACGCGTTCGTCGGCCTCTCAAACTACGTCACGGCGTTCACCGACCCCCAATTCTGGAGCGGGTTCGGCCGCGTCTTCCTGTTCCTGATCGTCCAGGTGCCGATCATGCTCGTCCTGGCTCTGGCGGCGGCTCTCGCGATCGACAGTGCACGTCTGCACGCATCCGGCTTCTACCGCATCGTCATCTTCCTGCCGTACGCCGTTCCCGCTGTGGTCGCCGTTCTCATGTGGGGATACATCTACGGGGACCAGTTCGGGTTGACCTCGAACATCAACGACCTGCTCGGCGGGCAGGTCCTGGAGCCCTTCTCGCCGCAGTGGATCCTGCTGTCGATCGGCAACATCGTCACGTGGGAGTTCGTCGGCTACAACATGCTGATCTTCTACTCGGCACTCAAGACCATCCCCGGCGAGCTCTATGAAGCCGCATCCATCGACGGAGCGGGAGCCTGGCGCCAGATCTTCTCGATCAAGATCCCGGCGGTGCGCGGTGCGATCGTCATCGCGACGATATTCTCGATCATCGGTAGCTTCCAGCTGTTCAACGAACCGAACATCCTGAAGCCGCTGGCCCCCAACGTCATCACGACGTACTTCACGCCGAACATGTACGCCTACAACCTGTCCTTCGCAGGACAGCAGTACAACTACGCCGCGACCATCGCGATCATCATGGGCCTGATCACCGCGATCATCGCCTACGTCGTGCAGCTCCGCGGCAGCCGACAGGAGATCCGCTGATGGCCGCCCCGGCACTGGCCCGCACGTCGCCGACGCACGCGCGACGCTCGCTCATCCTCACCCTCGTGATGGGTGTGTACCTGATCTACACCCTTCTCCCGCTGTTCTGGTTGCTCATCAACGCGACCAAGACGCAGGCCGACCTGTTCACGACGTTCGGACTGTGGTTCTCGGATGACTTCGCCCTGTGGGACAACATCGTCCAGACACTGACGTACAACGACGGCATCTTCCTGCGCTGGCTCGGCAACACGCTGCTGTACGTGGTCGTCGGTGCCGGGGGCGCGACGATCCTGGCGACCATGGCCGGCTACGGCATGGCCAAGTACCGGTTCCGTGGCCGTCGGGCGGTCTTCGCGATCGTCCTCGGCGCGATCGCGGTGCCCGGCACGGCTCTCGCCGTCCCCACGTTCCTCATGTTCAGCCAGCTGGGCCTGACCAACACCCCGTGGGCGATCATCATCCCCTCCCTCATCAGCCCCTTCGGTCTGTACCTGATCTGGGTGTACGCGACCGATGCCGTCCCCACGGAGCTTCTCGAGGCAGCTCGGATGGACGGCGCCGGCGAGTTCCGCACGTTCTTCACGATCTCCATCCGACTGCTGACCCCGGGGATCGTGACGGTCGCGCTGTTTGCCGTCGTCGCGACGTGGAACAACTACTTCCTGCCGTTGATCATGCTGAGCGATCCGACCTGGTACCCCCTCACGGTCGGGCTCAACCAGTGGAACGCGCAGGCTATCGGCGTCGGCGCTCAGCCGATCTACAACCTGGTGATCACCGGCTCCGTGCTGTCGATCATCCCCATCGTCGTCGCTTTCCTCGTGCTGCAGCGGTTCTGGCAGTCGGGGCTGAGCGCCGGAAGCGTCAAGCAATGAGATGAGGGCCATTGCTCCGACGAAATCCCACCCCTCACCGGCGCGTCCTGCACCGGGTTCATCGACAACGAAGTGAGGAACTCTCATGACAATCAAGGCATCGGTTCTGCGCCGCGCAGGCGTCGCAGTGACCGCCATCCTGCTCGCGGGAGGCTCGCTGGCCGCGTGCTCGTCCAGCGACAACGGCGGCGGCAGCGGCTCGGCTGACGACCTCGAGGCGGCCCTCGAAGCTGGCGGCGAGATCACGTACTGGAGCTGGACGCCCTCGGCTGAGGCACAGGTCGCCGCGTTCGAGGCGAAGTACCCGAACGTGACCGTGAACCTCGTCAACGCGGGCACCAACACCGAGGAATACACGAAGCTGCAGAACGCCATCAAGGCGGGCTCGGGCGCCCCCGACGTCGTGCAGATCGAGTACTACGCCTTCCCGCAGTTCGCCCTCTCGGACTCGCTCCTGGATCTGGCCCCTTACGGCTTCGGCGACCTCGAAAGCGACTACAGCGCGGGCCCGTGGGGCTCCGTCGACTTCGACGGCAAGATCTACGGTCTGCCGCAGGACTCCGGCCCCATGGCCCTGTTCTACAACAAGACCGTCTACGACCAGTTCGGCATCGAGGTGCCGACGACGTGGGATGAGTTCATCGCTGCGGGACAGGCGCTGAACGCCGCTGATCCCACCAAGTTCATCGCCGCCGACACCGGCGACTCGGGCTTCACCACCAGCATGATCTGGCAGGCCGGCGGCCAGCCGTTCCAGACCACCGATAGCACGAACATCACCATCGACCTGCAGGACGCGGGCTCGACGCAGTTCGCCGACATGTGGAACCAGCTGCTCGAGAACGGTCTGCTCGCCGACATCCCGGCGTGGAGCGACGAGTGGTTCACGGGCCTGGGCGATGGCACGATCGCGTCGCTCGTGATCGGCGCCTGGATGCCCGGCGTGCTCGAGTCCTCGGTGCCCGACGGTGCCGGTGACTGGCGTGTTGCCCCGATGCCCAGCTACGACGGCAGCGCTGTCAGCGCCGAGAACGGCGGCGGCGGCCAGGCTGTCACCAAGCAGAGCGCGAACCCGGCCCTGGCCGCAGCGTTCCTGAAGTGGCTCAACAACGACCCCGAGAGCCTGCAGATCTTCGCTGAGAGCGGCGGGTTCCCCTCGACGACGGCGCAGCTGAGCGACCCCGCGTTCGTCGACCAGGAGTCGGAGTACTTCGGTGGGCAGCAGATCAACCAGGTGCTGACGCAGGCCGCGGCAGACGTGCTCACGGGCTGGCAGTACCTGCCCTACCAGGTGTACGCGAACAGCATCTTCGGTGACACGGTCGGTCAGTCCTACCAGTCACAGAGCGACCTGAACGCCGGCCTGCAGGCCTGGCAGGACCAGCTGGTCAGCTACGGCAACGACCAGGGCTTCACGGTCAACAAGTAACACCCGAACACCCCCGCGCGGTGGGGGCGGCATCCTCCACGATCCGCCCCCACCGCGCATCTTCGAAAGGCCCTCCGCATGACCCGCTCGGCGACGATCTCCCTCGACCTCTCGGCCGCGGGCGCGACAGTCTCCCCCCGCATCTTCGGGACGTTCGTCGAGCACATGGGACGCTGCGTCTACGAGGGCATCTACGAACCCACACACTCCACCGCCGACGCCACCGGCTTCCGCGGCGACGTTCGCGAGCTCGTTCGGGGACTGGGCGCCACGATCGTGCGCTACCCCGGCGGCAACTTCGTCTCGGGTTACCGCTGGGAAGACGGCGTCGGCCCGCGTGAGAACCGCCCCCGCCGTCTCGATGCGGCGTGGCACAGCACCGAGAGCAACGCTGTCGGGCTCCACGAGTTCGCCGACTGGGCAGAGACGGTCGGCCTCGAACTCATGGAGGCCGTGAACCTCGGCACCCGCGGCCCGGCAGAGGCAGCAGACCTGCTCGAGTACGCCAACCACCCCTCCGGTACCGCGCTCAGTGACCAGCGACGCACCAACGGACGCGAGGAACCCTTCGGCATCCGGGTCTGGTGCCTGGGCAACGAGATGGACGGCCCCTGGCAGATCGGGCACAAGACCGCAGACGAATACGGCCGGATCGCCGCCGAGACGGCACGTCTCATGCGCTTCATCGACCCGGATATCGAACTCGTCGTCGCCGGCAGCTCCAACCACGAGATGCCGACCTTCGGAACGTGGGAGCGCACCGTGCTCGCCCACACCGCAGACCTCGTCGACCACATCTCCGTGCACGCCTACTACGAGGAAGAGCCCGGGGATCCCGCGAGCTTCCTCGCCTCCAGCGTCGGGCTGGATGCCTACCTCGACGAGGTCGCCGGCATCATCGACGACGTCCGCGCCGAGCACGGCATCGCCCGCCCCATCGGCATCAGCGTCGACGAGTGGAACGTCTGGAACCAGACCCGCTGGAACGAGGTCGACAAGCCCGCCGTCTTCACCGGCGGCTGGCCCGAGGCTCCGCGCCTCATCGAGGACGAGTACACGGCGCTGGATGCCGTCGTCGTCGGATCCCTCCTGATTTCCTTGATCTCGCACGCCGACCGGGTCTCGATGGCCAACCTCGCGCAGCTGGTCAACGTCATCGCGCCCATCCGCTGCGAGCCGGGCGGGGCAGCGTGGCGTCAGCCGACCTACTTCCCGTTCGCGGATGCCGCCCATCACGCCCGCGGTCGGGTCATCCTTCCCGGTATCGACGCGGAAGTCCTCGAGACCGCCCGCTACGGCAGCGTTCCGAGCATCGCGAGTGTGGCCACGATCGACGAGAACCGGCTCGCGCTGTTCGCCGTGAACCGCAGCCTCACTGACGCCCACACCGTGAGCTTCACCGCACCGGGCCGCGTCATCTCCGCTCACGTGCTTGCTGGCGCCGACGGCGACGTGCGCACGACGAACGGTCCGGATGCCGAACTGGTCGCGCCCCGTGAGGTCGAGGTCGAGAGCAGCTCGGGCATCCACACACTCACCCTTCCCCCCGTCAGTTGGGCATGCGTGCGTGTCGAGCTCGACTCAGCAGCACTCGACTCAGTAGCAGGAGACGCACTGTGACCCGCTTCGCCATCGGCGAGAACGACTTCCTTCTCGACGGCGCCCCCTTCCGCATCCTCGCCGGAGCCCTGCACTACTTCCGCATCCACCCCGATCACTGGGCCGACCGCATCCGCAAGGCGCGCCTCATGGGTCTGAACACGATTGAGACGTACGTCGCGTGGAACGCCCACGAGCCGCACCACGGGCAGTGGGACGCGACCGGCTGGAACGACCTCGGCGCGTTCCTGGACGCCGTCGCCGCCGAGGAGATGTACGCGATCGTTCGCCCCGGTCCCTACATCTGCGCCGAATGGCACAACGGTGGACTGCCGGTGTGGCTCACCAACACGCCGGGGATCGGGCTGCGCCGCAGCGAACCGCAGTACGTGGCGGCGGTCACCGAGTACCTGCAGCGCGTCTACGAAATCGTCGCACCTCGCCAGATCGATCAGGGCGGCAACGTCATCCTGGTCCAGATCGAGAACGAGTACGGCGCCTATGGGTCCGACACCGCCTACCTCGAAGAACTGGTGCGGGTGACCGAGAGTGCCGGCATCACGGTGCCCCTCACAACCGTCGATCAGCCGATGCCCGACATGCTCCGAAACGGCAGCCTGCCGACCCTGCATCGCACGGGGTCGTTCGGCTCCAAGGCAACCGAGCGCCTCGCAACGCTCCGCGAACACCAGCCCACCGGGCCCCTCATGTGCTCGGAGTTCTGGGACGGGTGGTTCGACTGGTGGGGCAGCGTGCACCACACGACGGATGCCGCAGCCTCGGCCGCCGAGCTCGAGGACCTCCTGGCCGCGGGGGCTTCGGTCAACATCTACATGTTCCACGGCGGCACGAACTTCGGCACGACCAACGGGGCCAACGACAAGGGACGATACGACCCGATCGTCACGTCGTACGACTACGACGCTCCGCTGGATGAAGCGGGCCACCCCACCGAGAAGTTCCACGCCTTCCGCGAGGTCATCGCCCGCTACGCCGAGGTTCCCGCCGAGGTGCCGGCTGCGGCAGCCCTGGCCCCGGCGTTCGATGTCGACCTGACGCGTGCGGGCGATTGGGTTCCGGCAGGTCTCGGCGAGCCCGCGCCGGGGCTCGTGAGTTTCGATGATCTCGCCCACGTCGGCGCGATCGTCCAGTACCGAACGACCCTCCCCGATGGTCGCGGTGGGCGGCTGACCATCGGCCAGGTGCGCGATCTCGCGTGGGTGCGTGTGGACGGTGTCGAAGTCGGGCGTCTCTCTCGCACCCTGCACGAAACGACGCTGCATCTTCCTGACGGAGACGTGCTGGAGATCACGGTCGAAGACCAGGGCCGCGTCAACTACGACATCCGTCTCGGCGAGCCCAAGGGACTCATCGGCGGGGTGCAGCTCGACGGCGCCGAGCTGACCGACTGGACCACGCACCCCGTGCACCTCGAGCGTGCTGTCGAGGTGGCAGCCGGCGCGAGCACGGCAGGTATCGGCGGGCGCGAGATCATGCGCGGCTCGTTCGACCTCGACGCGCAGTCCGGCCTCTTCCTCGACACTGCTGAATTCGGCAAGGGCTTCGCTTTCGTCAACGGCTTTTTCCTCGGCCGTTTCTGGAGCGCAGGACCCCAGCGCACGCTCTACGTTCCGGGACCCGTGACACGCGCCGGAAGCAACGACATCGTCATCCTCACGCTGGATGCCGCGAGCGCCGCGACCGCGCGCTTCGTTCCCTCTGCACTCCTCGGCCCGACCGAGGAGTGATCCCCAACCTGACAGGATGGAAGCCATGAGCTGGCTTGTCACCGGCGGTGCCGGATACATCGGTGCCCACGTCGTCCGCGCGCTGTCGGCCGCGGGCATCGCCCCGGTCGTCATCGACGACCTCTCCAGCGGACACGACGGCTTCGTTCCCGAGGGAGTGCCCTTCGTCCGCGGCTCCATCCTGGACCGTGAACTGCTCGAGCAGACACTGGGCGACCACGCGGTCGAGGGCGTCATCCACGTCGCGGGCTTCAAGTACGCCGGCGTCTCGGTCACCCGGCCGCTGCACACCTATCACCAGAACGTCGAGGGCACCCGGATCGTGCTGGAGGCGATGGCAGAGACCGGTGTGACGAACATCGTGTTCTCATCCAGCGCTGCCGTCTACGGCACGCCCGATGTTCCCCTCGTGGTCGAAAACCTTCCCAAGCGCCCCGCCTCCCCATACGGCGAGTCCAAGCTCATCGGTGAGTGGCTGATCGCCGACCAGGCGCGGGCGACGGCCGACACCGATGCGCCGCTACGACACACATCGTTGCGGTACTTCAACGTGGTCGGTTCCGCTGACCCGACGGTGTACGACACGAGCCCGCACAACCTCTTCCCGATCGTGTTCGAAAAGCTCATCGCCGGGGAGACGCCGCGTATCAACGGCGACGACTACGACACACCCGACGGCACGAACGTGCGCGACTACGTTCACGTCGGCGACATCGCCGCCGCCCACGTCGCCGCCGCACAGCGTCTGGTCGCGGGCGAGCCGATCGAGGCTGCCTACAACCTCGGCTCGCAGAACGGCCTGTCGGTGCGGGAGATCATGGATGCCATGGCCCGCGTCACCGGAATCGCCTTCACCCCCGAGATCGGGCCACGGCGTCCGGGCGATCCTGACCGGATCGTCGCAACCGGAGAACTCGCCGCCCGCGACCTGGACTGGCAGATGCGCTACTCGATCGACGAGATGGTGCGCACCGGCTGGGAAGCGCGCCGCCGCGCACTCTAGGCGCCGCGAGAACGAGCTCGGAAGCGCTCAGGCCGGCTGCACGAACGGCGCCGCGCTGCTTCCGCGAACAATCAGCGGAGCCTCGATGACGTCGCGCGATCCAGCCTCCGCCCCGTCGAGGACAGCGGCGACGGCGCGTTGGCCCAGAAGGTCGAATCGCTGACGCACCGTCGTGAGTGCGGGAGTGAAGTTGGCGGCATCCGCCACATCGTCGAACCCGACGACGCTCAGCTGGTCGGGCACGAGGATGCCGAGTTCGGATGCCGCTCGCAGGACGCCGAGGGCCATCTGGTCGTTCGCGACGACGATTGCCGTCACGGGATCGCTGACGTCGAGATTCGCCAACAGCTCCAGGCCCGCCCGGTAGCCCGATGCTGAGTCCCACGTGCCGCGCAGCAGCGGGCCCGGATCCAGGTCCGCGGCACCGAGCGTCTCGCGCCACCCGCGCTCACGTTCGGCTGCAGCGTAGGACGACGCGGGCCCCGCGACGTGCGCGATCACCCGATGCCCGAGGTCGCGAAGGTGCGCGGTCGCAGCTGCTGAGCCGGCGGCATGAGCGGTCTCGACACCCGCGTAGCGGTCGTCCGGCGGCGAATCGACGACTGCCAGGCGCAGGTCTGTAGGCAGCTCGGTCTGACGAAGAAGAGCGGATGCCTCGTTGACGACGATTGCTCCGTCAACGCCCTGGTCGCGCAGCCGCTCGAACGCTTCGGCCGGGCCACCCTCCCCGATGCGCGCGACCGCGACGGCATATCCCCGCACAGACGCCTCGTCGACGACAGCCTCGAGCAGCATCGAGTTGCCGACCGTCGCGAGGGTCGACACCACCGCGCCGACCACTCCGGTACGACCGGTGCGGAGCGCTCGGGCGGCCCGGTGTACCCGATACCCGGCCGTCGCCATCGCCGCCTCGACACGGCTGCGCGTCGCCGGGTCGACCCTCGGGCTGCCGTTGACAACCCGCGACACGGTCTGTGTTGACACGCCGGCCAGTTCTGCGACATCGGCCATGGATGCGCGTCGTTGCTGGGTCATTGAGCCCTCCAATGTTGACGATATCACGGCCGACCAGTAGCGTGTTATCGTGAACACGCTTCGGGAACCGATCACCCTCGGCGGAGGTGTCGTCAGACGCGACACGACGCTGGCCGACGGACGAGACCTCTTCTACTACGACGATCCCGACACGACGCTCGGCGCCGATCGCGGCATCGATCAGCGCGCGCTCGATCCGCGACCGGCAACGGCGACGATGCGGCAGGACATCCTGACCGGCGACTGGATTTCGATTGCCGCCGCGCGCCAGAACCGCGCCTTCCTTCCCCCGGCAGAACTCGACCCCCTATCTCCGCAGACACCGACCAACCCCTCGGAGATCCCCTCGCGCTACGACGTCGCGGTCTTTGAGAACCGATCCCCGTCGTTCGGTCCTGCCCTGGCCGAGGCACACGGCGACGCCCCTGAGGCGCCGAACCCGCCCCGCGGTCTCGACGATCTCGACGCCCTCGGTCTGGGCAGCGTGCGGACGTCTGTGGGACGCTGCGAGGTCGTGTGTTTCAGCCCGGAGCACACCGGTTCGTTCGGAACCCAGTCGGTGACCCGCTCGCGGACCGTGATCGAAGCCTGGGCCGACCGCACGGCGGCCCTCTCGGCGCTCCCGGGTGTCGAGCAGGTGTTCCCGTTCGAAAACCGCGGTGAAGCCATCGGCGTGACCCTGCCCCACCCGCACGGACAGATCTACGCCTATCCCTATGTCACGCCCCGCACTCGCCGACTGATCGAGAACATCTCGTGCACGTCACCCGACCTGATGCAGCGCGTGCTCAACTTCGAGCGCGAGGGCAGCCGCGTCATCCTCGCCGGAGAGCACTGGACCGCCTACGTCCCGTTCGCCGCGCGCTGGCCGATCGAGCTCCACCTCATGCCGCACCGTCACGTGCCCGATTTCGCCGAGACAACGGATGCCGAGCGCGACGAGCTGGCCCGCGTATACCTGCGCCTCCTGCGCGGCATCGACGCGCTCTATGACACGCCGACGCCCTATATCGCGGCCTGGCACCAGGCACCCGTGAGCGCCTCGCGCGACACCGTCCGGATGCACCTGGAGATCACCTCGCCCCGGCGGGCTGCCGACAAGCTGAAGTTCCTCGCCGGGTCCGAAGCGGCAATGGGCGCCTGGATCGGCGACATCCCGCCCGAGGCTGCTGCCGAGCGCCTCCGCGATTCCATCGAGGGGGTTCAGCTGTGACCGCGCCGACCGCCGGGGCCGTAGCCCGCGCCCTGCTGGCCGAGATGACGGATGCTGCGCCTCTCGGGGTCTGGTCGGCGCCGGGCCGGGTGAACCTCATCGGCGAGCACACCGACTACAACGACGGCTTCGTCCTCCCGTTCGCTATCGATGCGCGCACGGCAGTGGCTGTCGCGCCCCGCGGCGACGGCGTGCTGCGCGTTCGCTCGAGCTTCGACGCCAGCGAGGCAACCGTGCCGATCGCCGACCTCGACGCCCTGTTCGCCGCGCCCGCACCGACATCCGTGCCCGAATGGACGACCTACCCGCTCGGGGTCGCGTGGGCACTGCTGCGCGCAGCCGGTGACGCCGTGACGCCGTACGGCCTCGACCTCGCGATCGCCTCCGCGGTCCCCGTCGGTGCCGGACTGTCGTCATCCGCCGCGATCGAATGCGCCGTCGCCGTGGCCCTGAACGACCTGTGGGAAGCCGATCTCAGCGCGAAAGACCTCGCGCGCGTGGGCCGAACCGCCGAGAACGATGCCGTCGGCGCACCCACAGGGATCATGGACCAGACCGCCTCGATGCTCGGCGAGACCGACGCGGCGGTGTTCCTGGACTGCCGCACGCTGGAGACCGAGGTGGTGCCGTTGGGGCTGGAGGCCGCCGACCTCGAGGTGCTGGTGATCGACACGCTCGTCACCCACGCGCACTCCACGGGCGGGTACCGCGAGCGCCGCGCATCCTGCGAGCAGGGTGCTGCGGCGATGGGCGCGGCGGCGCTGCGCGATGTGTCTGTGGACGATCTCGGGCGCGCGGCATCCGTCATGGATGAGGTGACCTTCCGGCGCGTTCGTCACGTCGTGACCGAGAATGCGCGAGTGCTCGACACGGTGCGCGTGTTGCGTGAGAGCGGACCCCGCGCAATCGGTGATCTGCTCCTGGCATCCCACGCCTCGATGCGCGACGACTTCGAGATCTCGGTCCCCGAGCTCGACACAGCGGTCGAGGCGGCGATGTCGGGCGGCGCCATCGGGGCGCGGATGACCGGCGGCGGTTTCGGTGGTGCCGCGATCGCGCTCGTCCCTCGCGACCGGCTGCACGCGGTGACGGATGCCGTGACCGCCGCGTTCTCGGCATCCGGCTTCCGCGCCCCACGCATCTTCACGGTGCAGCCCTCTGCCGGCGCCCACCGCGACGAGACATCCTGATCGCACCGGAGCCCCCTCTCCCCGCCACCGCCAGCGCCACCGCCACTGGCTCCGCCACCGCCCCAGCACCACCTTCCCGAAGTAGCACCACCTTCCCGAAGTAGGAAAAATCACCGAAGGAGGATAATCGCGCGACGATTCGTCCTACCCTCGCGATTGCTCCTACCATCGGGATCTCTCCTGCCCCCCGACCTCTCCTACCCCTCGACCTCTCCTATCTTTGGAGCCCCTCCTCACGTCCAGCGCCGCCCTCTCCGGCATCCGCGCAACCGCGCCACCGCGCGCCCTCGCGGAGGTAGGACAAAACACCGAGGGAGGACGCTTGCCCTGCCCGTCGTCCTACCCTCGCGATTACTCCTACCCTCGCGAGACCCAGCGCCCCACCGCATCCGGCGTCCACGGCCCCTCGTCACCTTCCCGAGGTAGGAGAAATCACGGAGGGAGGACAATTGCGCGGCGGTTGGTCCTACCCTCGCGATTTTTCCTACCCTCGGGATCTCTCTTGCCCTCGGGATTTCTCCTACCCTCGGGATCTCTCCTGCCCCCTCGACCTCTTCTCCCCTCGCGACGCCGGTGGCCCTGTCCCTCCGGCATCCGCGCCACCTCGCCACCGCGCGCCCTCGCGGAGGGAGGACAAATCACCGAGGTAGGACGAATGCAGCACAGATCGTCCTACCCTCGCGATTACTCCTACCTCCCCGAGGGCGAGCGAGAGCGAGATGGAGAGGGCTAGGGCGCGGGCAGCCCGGCTCTACTGCTGCGGGGCGTTGGCCATGGCGATGAGGCCGTCGATCATCTCGGGGCTCACCTGGTCGCCAGCCATCATCGACATTCGACCGATGGGGAGGGACAGCATCATCTTGTCCATCGAGACGCCCTCGGGCATCACCGATTCGAGACCGTCCATGCCCGCCATCATCTGCTGAAGGGCGCCCTGGACCATCTCGCCGACAACCGGATGCGCGATCACCTCGGCAAGGGAGGACTCGCGGGTCAAGGGGATCGTCACCGGATCGCCCGCAACCTCGACGGTCGCGGAGCCCCGGATGTCACGGCTGGAGGCGCCGATCTCGACCGTGTAGGCACCACCCTCGACGACCCATCCGTCGACGCGGATGTCCCAGTAGGCGAGGTCGGCTCGGCGAACCGGAATCACGACCGTTCGTGATTCGCCAGCAGCCAGGGCAACGGACGCGAAGCCCGTGAGCTCGCGAACCGGCCGCTGCACCGTCGACTCGGGCAGCGACGTGTAGACCTGAACGACCTCCCGGCCGTCACGCTGCCCCGTGTTGGTCACCGTGACGACCACCTCGAGGTCGCCGCTGTCGGTGACGCGAGCCGCGGCATCCGCGTAGGCAAACGTCGTGTACGAGAGGCCGTGGCCGAACGGGTAGGCGACCTCGAGGCCCCGCGCGTCGTACCAGCGGTACCCGACGAACAGCCCCTCGCCGTAGCGGACGTGACCGAACTCACCCGGGAAGTCCAGATACGCGGGGGTGTCCGACAGTCGCACCGGGATCGTCTCGGTGAGCTTGGCTGATGGGTTGATGTCGCCGAAGAGCACGTCAGCGGTCGCGCCGCCGCCAGCCTGGCCGAGCAGCCAGCCCTCGAGGATGGCCGGAACATCGCCCGCGAAGGGCAGAGCGACAACCCCGCCGTTGGAAAGCACGACGACAACGTTCGGGTTCGCGGCGCGCACGGCTTCGAGCACCGCGAGCTGTTCCGCCGGCAGATGGATGTCGTCCCGGTCGTACCCCTCGGATTCCAGCCGAGCCGGGAGGCCGAGAAACAGCACCACGACCTCGGCAGCGGATGCCGCCACCACGGCCTCGTCGCGCAGCCGCGCCGACTCGCTCGGGTCGACGTCGGCAGCGAGCGAGAATCCGGGCGCGTAGGCGACCTCGCCGGTCGCGAGTGCACGGATCTCGTCGATCGCCGTGTCGAGCCGGGTCGGGTTGATCAGCGACGAGCCCGCCCCTGGTAGCGCGGCTTCTCGGCGAACGCACCGATGACGGCCAGCGAGGCATCCTTCGCGATCGGCAGGATGCCACCCTCGTTCTTCAGGAGCACGATCGAGCGGCCCGCCGCCTCGCGGGCAAGCGCGTGGTGGGCATCGACATCGAGCGGGCCCGCGACCGTGCCCGCGCCGGCCTGCGCCTTGCGGACCAGGTCGATGACGCGTCCCGCTGCGACATCCAGCGCCGACTCGTCGAGCTCACCGGCCTGCACCGCGGCGACAAGTTCGGCATCCGTGCGACCGTTCGAGGACGGCATCTCGAGGTCGAGCCCCGCGGGCAGACCCGTCACGCGCTCGTTGACCGCACCCCAATCCGAGACGACGAGCCCCTCGAAGCCCCACTGGTCGCGCAGCACGCGGGTGAGCAGCCACGGATCCTCCGAGGCATAGACACCGTTGATCCTGTTGTAGGAGCACATCACCGTCCAGGGCTGGGCATCCTCGACGACCCGCTGGAAGCTGCGGAGGTAGATCTCACGCAGCGGGCGGGGATCGATGTCGGAGCTCGCCCGCATCCGGTCGGTCTCTTGGTTGTTGGCCGCGAAGTGCTTGAGCGATGTGCCGACGCCCTACGATTGGACGCCCCTGACAAACGCCGCGCCGAGAGTTCCCGAGACGATCGGGTCCTCCGAGAAGTACTCGAAATTGCGCCCGCAGAGGGGGGACCGCTTGATGTTGACGCCCGGTCCGAGAACCACGGCAACGTTCTCGATCGATGCTTCGGCACCGAGAGCCTGCCCGACCCGTTCGAACAGGTCGACATCCCACGACGAGCCGAGCCCCACCGCCGGCGGGAAGCAGGTCGCGGGAACAGAGGAGCCGACGCCGAGGTGATCGCCTGATCCGGCCTGCTTGCGCAGACCGTGGGGGCCGTCGGTGACCATGATCGAGGGGATGCCGGCGCGCTCGATCGGTTTGGTGTGCCAGAAGTTCAGGCCGCTGGTCAGCGACGCCTTCTCTTCGAGGGTCAGGTCGGCGACTGTCGCATCGACTCCGCCGCGGTTGTTGTCAGTCATGGGTTTCCTTTCGCGGGGATGAACCGTGCCCGGGCAGGGCGCGCCTGCCTAGGCACGAAGCTAGTTGACGGAACGGATCGGCCACACCGCGAGCGCGCCGAGGATGCCCAGCACGATCGCAACCGGGAACAATCCCTGGTACCCGACGGTCAGCACGATCGCACCGGCAATGGCTGGTGCAAGCGTCTGTGGGAGCGTCGCGGCGATGTTCACGACGCCGAGGTCTTTCGCGAAGGACTTCGCCGAGGGAAGCACTTGGCTGATGAGCGCTGTGTCAACGGCCTGGAACATGCCGAAGCCCAGGCCGGCGATGAAGGTCATGATGAACCACGCCATGAGGTCGTGCCAGAGCCACGGCAGAAGGAAGGCAAGACTCACGACCGCGGCCGAGGCGAAGACGAAGGGTTTGCGGCGCGCGATCCGGTCGGACAGAGGTCCCGCCACCAGGGTCGAGATCAGGATGCCGGCGAAGCTCAAGAGCCCGAGAACCGGGATGATCGTTTCTGGTGACTCGACGCCGAAATAGTCGGTCAAGAGGTAGAGCTGGTATCCGGTGACCGCGAAGTAGCCGGTGTAAAGCAGGAGGCGACCTGTGAAGGCCCAGAAGAAGTCGGGGTGTTCCGCCGGGTTCACCCAGTACGTGCGGAGGAAGTCGCCGAGCTTGAAGGGTTCGGGCTGGATGTCGCGGCTGGAGTAGTCGGGGTTGAACAGTACGAACAGGCTCAGCATCACCAGAGCGAGCACGGCGAACACGAGGTAACCGACGGTGACGCTGTTGTAGAAGAGCGAGCCCAGAGTGAAGCCGCCGAGGGCGCCGACCATGAGTCCGATCCCCGTCAGCGCAGCAAACGTACCGCGCCGGGCGACGGGTACGCGGTCTGGCATCACCGCCGACAGCGGACCCTGTGCAAAGTTGAAACTGATCTGCACGAGCGTCCACGCGATGACGACGCCGATGAACGTGTTCGCGAACGCCAGTCCCGCGAGCGCGAGGGAACCGGCGAGCGCGCCGATCATCATCCATGGCGCGCGACGACCGAATCGGGTGCGGGTACGGTCCGAGATCTGACCGGCGATCGGCTGGGCGATCATCGCCGCGAAGGCGCCGACCGTGGTGGCAATCGCGAGGTTTGCGACCTTGTCGGCTTCACCGAACAGGACCGTGATCTGCTGCGGCAGCAGGATGCCGGGGATCGCACCCCACAGCATGAAGATCCCGAGGTTGGCCGGGATGATCCACCACATCAGCCGGCGCAGTCCCTTGATGGGGGGGCGGCGGGTCGTCGGTCCCGGATGCCGAGGCCACAAACGTGTTCTTGGTCATGGGCGCGGACGCCGCGACGATCGCGGGATCGGCGGGGCTCGGTGGCACTTCAGACGGCGTTGTCATGGCAGGCATCCTTCGGAGGAACAGGAGGATCGACGGCGGACCTGCGAAAACCATACGGTACTAGGTTTTGAATAACAAGCATTGTTCGGCACACTCGTCTCATGGCACGACGAGGCTCATACGCAAAAGGCGTCGCCAAGCGCGAAGAGATTCTCGAGCGTGCGCTAGAGGTCATTGCCACCGAAGGCTACGACGGCGCGAGCGTCAAGCGGATCGCCGAGGCCGTCGGCCTGAGCCAGGCCGGCCTCCTGCACTACTTCGATAGCAAAGAGGAACTGTTCACCGAGGTGCTGCGCAAGCGCGATGAGCACGACCGCGCTCACTTCGGGCTCCTGCGAGAAGAGACCGACCCGGGCCCGGTCCATGCACGGGCGAGTTTCGTGCGCGTCGTCCGCCACAACGCCGATGTGCCGGGCCTCGTCGAGCTCTTCTCACGGCTGGCGGTCGAAGCCGCCCATCCGGACCATCCAGCTCACGAGTACTTCCTGGAACGCGGTGAGAACTTCCGCACACTGATCGAGCGGAATCTTGCCGGCCAGGATGACGCAGCTCCAGTCTTGCCGCCCGAGGTTCTCACGCGCGTGCTTCAGGCAGTCTCGGACGGGCTCCAATTGCAGTGGCTCTTGGACCCTACCGTCGACATGGCCGCGACACTGGATCACCTCATGGCCGTCCTTATCCCCGCCTCCGAATCAGCACCCGACCAGGCGCAGCGCGAGGGCGCGGTATGAGCGACTCTGCGCGCCAGGGTGACGCCCCGATCGTCGCGACGAGCAGCGGTACGGTCCGGGGCCTGTGGCGGGGAACAGATGCGGATCGCTCTGCCGCGTTCCTCGGCATCCCGTTCGCCCAGCCGCCCGTCGGTGGCCTGAGGTTCGCGGCGCCGGTTCCCGTCGAACCGTGGACCGGCATCCGCGAGGCGACGACGTTCGGGGCGACGCCGCAGCGCGGACCGGTCGCCGAGGTCACCCTCATTCCCGAGCCGTCGGTGCCCGGCGAGGCGACCCTGAACGTCAACGTGTTCACGCCGCGTCCCGGCGACAGCGCTGCACGTCTTCCCGTGCTGGTCTACATCCACGGGGGCGGGTACGTCTCGGGGTCGCCCGCGAGCCCGTGGTACGACGGTGAGTCCTTCGCACGCGACGGACTCGTGACGGTCACCGTCTCGTACCGGCTCGGCTTTGACGGATTCGGTCTCATCGATGGCGCCCCGAGCAACCGTGGCGTGCGCGACTGGCTCGCCGCGCTCGACTGGGTACAGCGCGAGATCACCGCCTTCGGCGGCAACCCGGATGCCGTCACCATCGCCGGGCAGTCGGCTGGCGGCGGGGCGGTGCTCACCCTTCTGGGGATGCCGGCGGCACAGCATCTCTTCCACCGGGTGTGGGCGCTCTCCCCCGCGCTGGGCGACGTTTCACGCGAACGCGCTTGGAGCGTCGCGACACAGCTCGCGGACCTCGCCGGGGTTCCGGCCACACGTGACGGATTCGCCACGGTCGATCCGGATGTGCTGATCGGGCTGCAGCAGAAGGTCAGCGAGCGGGGCGGATCGCGCCTGTCCGGCATCCGGACCCTGCTCGACGACGGCCTGCCCTGGGGGCCGATGATCGACGGCGACCTGCTGCCGACCGCGACGCCCGAGTCGATCGCGGCGGGAATCGGGGCCGACAAGCCCCTCGTCGTCGGGGCGACCGACGACGAGTTCACGATGATCACCGATGATGCGCGCGCCAGGTTCCGGTTCGTGCCCGCCGCCCTCGCCCTCGCCATCCTCGGCGTGGATCGGCCGACGCGGCGGGCCTATCTTGCCGACAACGCGCAGCAGCACCGGCTCGGCACTGCCGCTCTGCTCGGCCGCTATGTGTCTGACAAGGTCTTCCGCAGCGGCGTCGCGCAGGTGGCGGCAGCGCGCGGTACAGCACCGACGTGGGTGTACCGCTTCTCGTGGGCATCGACACGGATCGGCTGGGCCTGCCATTGCGTCGATGTGCCGTTCTGGTTCGACGTTCTCGACCGGGATCGGGTCGACGCGCTCACCGGCGAGAATCCTCCCCCGTCGTTGGCGGATGCTGTCCACGGCGCCGCGTCAGCGTTCGTTCGCGACGGCGCTCCCGGATGGGCGCCATGGTCGGATGAGCCGGGACGCACGCGCGTCTTCGACGACACGGGGCCAGGGGACGTCGCGGACGGTTACCGCAGCCTCCGGTCGCTGCTCTGACCTCGTTGTTGCGTCGCCCCCTGCGGGCGGCGGGGCTTAGGCGAGCGCCGGAATGACCTCGCGCTCGAACAACTCGATCCCGGAGCTGTCGTATGCCGCTTCGGGAAAGTAGTGGATGGCATAACCGAGTCCGTGGTCGACCCGCTCCGTCAGACGCTCGACGATCTGCTCGGGCGTTCCGAAGCCCAGCGACCCCCGGTAGTCGGCCTCGATCGCGGCGAGACGCTCGTCGCCGACGATCGGGGCCAGACGATCGAGGACGAGACGCAGACGCTCGTCGGCCTCGGCTTCGGTCGCGCCGACGATGGTGTTGACGTTCGAGGACTGGGTGATCTCGCCGGGGTCACGACCGAGCGCGGCGCAGTGCTCGTGCAACACCGAGCGCTTGTGGTCGAATTCCTCGATGCTGCCCGCGAAGTTCGTGTACGACGCGTACTTTGCGGCAACCTTCAGCGTGACTTTCTCGCCGCCTCCGGCGATCCAGAACGGGATGCCCTCGTCCTGCAGGGGTTGCGGATGCACGAGGGCACCGTCGACCTGGTAGTACTTTCCGTCAAGCGTCGCCTGGCCTGTGGTCCAGGCCTGGTGCATGATGTCGACGCCCTCGCGCAGCATCGCGAGGCGGTCACGCACCTCGGGGAATCCGTAGCCGTACGCGCGCCACTCGTGCTCATACCAGCCGCCGCCGATCCCCATCTCGGCACGGCCCCGGAGATGAGATCGACGGTCGCGGCAACCTTGGCGAGGTACGCGGGGTTCCGGTAGCCCATGCAGGTGCACATCTGCCCGAGCCGGATGCGGCTGGTCGAGGCGGCAAAGGCCGCCATGAGTGTCCACGCTTCGTGCGTCGCCTCGTCGGTGGGCACCGGCACCGTGTGAAAGTGGTCGTACACCCACAGCGACTCCCACGGGCCGGTGTCCGCACGCTGCGCCAGACCGTTCATCGCTTCCCACTGCTGCGCGGGGTCGATGCCCACGAGGTCGAGCCGCCAGCCTTGGGGGATGAAGATTCCGAATCGCATAGCGCCAGCCTAGGGTCGCGCCTGCGGAGCAGGGTCAGTTTTCGACGATGGCTGCGTTCGGCATCCGGGTGCGCATGACCGCGATGGCCTCCGGGTTGCTGTCGATGAGAACCGCGTCCCGCCCGAGCGCCTGGGCAACGGCGCCCGTCGTGCCCGACCCGGCGAACGGGTCGAGCACCGCGCCACCCACGCGCGAGGATGCCTGCACGATCCGCCGCAGGACACCCTCGGGCTTCTGCGTCGGATACCCCGTCTTCTCCCGTCCGGTGGTCGGGACGATCGTGTGCCACCACACGTCAGTCGGGAGCTTGCCTCGGGCCGCCTTCTCGGGAGTGACCAGCCCCGGTGCCATGTAGGGCTCGCGATCGACGGCATCCGAATCGAACCAGTAGCGTGCCGGGTCCTTCACGTAGACCAGGATCGTGTCGTGTTTGGTGGGCCAGCGCTTGCGGGTCTTTGCACCGTAGTCGTACGACCAGATGAGCTCGTTGAGAAAGTGGTCGCGGCCGAATGCGGCATCCAGCAGCACCTTCGCGTAGTGCGCTTCGCGGTAGTCCAGGTGAAGATACAGCGTGCCGTCTGCCGCGAGCAGCCGCCAGGCCTCGAGGAGGCGCGGCTCGAGGAAGCCCCAGTAGTCGTCGAACCGGTCGTCGTAGACTCGCAGGTCTCCCCGGAGACGCTCGTAGTCGCGGCCGTGGAAGCCGCGCCGGGTGACCGATCCCGGCAGGGGAATCTCCCCGGGCGCGCCCGCCGACTCGACGGCCCGCTCACGCACGCGGCCGGTGTTGAACGGCGGGTCGAGGTAGATCAGGCCGAACGACGCATCCGGCAGCCCGCGCATCACCGACAGGTTGTCGCCGTGATGGATGGTGACGGTCACGGCACCCGGTGCAGCCACGCGTCGGTGGCGA
Organism: Microbacterium schleiferi; assembly: GCF_015565955.1. Lineage (NCBI taxonomy): Bacteria > Bacillati > Actinomycetota > Actinomycetes > Micrococcales > Microbacteriaceae > Microbacterium > Microbacterium schleiferi. The sequence goes on from NZ_CP064760.1 coordinate 2,930,396, forward strand.
ACTTCGATGCGACAAGCGCCTCGGCTTCGGCGTATTCCTCGTCGGTGATGTGTCCGGGCTCCGCCCCGTACCGAGACGCGAACGTGTCGGCGAACGCCTGGATGATGCTCTCGCGCGGCAGGCCCGTCTGGCGGCGCAGGGGGTCGACGCGCTTGGCAGCCGAGACCGTTCCCTTGTCGCTGAGTTTCTCGCGCCCGATCCGCAGCACGTCGGTGAGAACCTCGCCGTCCATGTCGTAGCTGAGCGTCGCGTGGTGCAGCACACCGCCGTTGGCGAGGCGCTTCTGCGCCGCCCCGCCGATCTTGCCCTCCGGGCTCGCGATGTCGTTGAGTGGCTGGTAGGTCGCGTCGATACCGAGGGAGCGCAGGGCCTCCAACACCCAGTCGTCGAGGAAGGCGTAGGAATCCGCGAACGTCATGCCTGCCACGAGCGAGGCCGGCACCGACAGCGAGTAGGTGATGATCGCATCGGCTCCCATGAGCATCGCCCCGCCGCCCGAGATGCGCCGCACGATGTCGTAGCCGTGGCGGCGAGCGCCCTCCGGGTCGACCTCGTTGCGGAACGACTGGAACGACCCGATCACGACTGCCGACTCGTTCCATTCCCACAGTCGCAGGGTCGGCATCCGGCGCCCGTCCCCCACGCGAGTCGTGAGCACCTCATCGAGCGCGAGATTCATCCGTGGCGACACCGGGCGATCGTGCACGACCTGCCATGAGAAGTCCTTCCACCCGGATGCCGTCACCAGCGCCCGCCGCACCACCGTCCCCACGGCCTCGGGCGTGAATCCCAGCAGCTGGGCTCCCTCGGGGAGGGCGGCGCGCACGGCGGCGGCGATCGTGGCGACATCGGCTTCGGCGGGGAGGCCCGTCACCGCCGCATCGATCGCGACGAGGGCATCGTCGGGCTCGAGGAAGAAATCTCCCGCGAGCCGCACGTTCGCCAAGCGCCCCGCTTCGACATCGAGATCGACAACGACGAGCTTGCCGCCCGGGACCTTGTACTCAGCGTGCATGGGACCAGCCTAGGAGGGCGGCGCACACGGCAGGCGCGCTCCGTCAGTCCCGCGCGGGGAAGCGGGCATCCAGCCAGGCGAGCAGGTCGGCGCGCACTTCAGCTTGCTGGACCTCGTTGAAGATCTCGTGCCGCGCACCGGGGTAGACCAGGGTCGTGACGTCGGTGAAGCCCGAGCGCGTCCGGTACGCGTCCGCGAGCCGGTGATTGCTGCGCGGGCCACCGACGGTGTCCTCACGCCCGACCATGATGAGGGTCGGGACATCGTTCTCGAGCTGACGACCCGGCTTGCCGATCAGGCGCAGCGTGTCGAGGTGGCCGAACAGTTTCGCGAGTGGGGTCGTGGTCGTCAACGGGTCGGCAACAAATTCGTCGGCAACTGCCGGGTCGGTCGAGAGCCACTCCATGCCGGTGGCCTCGGGGCCCTGCCACGGCGCGTTCAGATCCCCAGAATTCAGTGAACCCGGCCACCGCAACGCCGAGCCGCTCAGGATGAGGCCGTCGATCTCCTCCGCATGGCGGTTCACGAGGATCTGCGCGAGGAAGGATCCCCACGAGTGACCGAGCAGCAGGAAGGGGAGGTCCGGATGCTCCGCCCTGGCCATCTCGCTCAGCTGCCAGACCGCGTCGATCGTCGCGCGCAAACCACCGGGGCCGAGCCGCCCGAGGTGCTCGCTGCTCCCGTGCTGGCGCATGCCCGTACGGCCGTGACCGCGATGGTCATCGGCGTAGACGATGAACCCGGCATCCGCCAGCGCGCTGATCAGCGCGCCATAGCGTCCGGCGTGCTCACCCACCCCGTGCAACAGATGGATGACGCCGCGGGGAGTGGTCACGGGGGTGACGAGGTCGTAGACGATCTCGACACCGTGCACGTCGGTGTACTCGGGCATGCCGGAAGCTTAGCGAGCCGAACGCAGGCTGATGCGAGATGCCTCTTGCGGCGAGAATTTAGCTAGATAAGCTAGCGATATGCAGAATCGTCGCTGGCTCGGCCTGGTGTTCATCAGCATCGCCGTCTCGCTCATCATCGTCGACTCCACCATCGTCAACGTCGCAATCCCAGCCATCGTCGATGACCTCGGGATCACCTCCACGCAGGTGCAGTGGGTGCAGGAGGCCTACACCCTCGTGTTCGCCTCGCTGCTGCTGGTGTTCGGATCGTTGGCAGACCGATTCGGGCGACGACGCATCATGCTCCTCGGTGTCGTGATCTTCGTCGTCTCCTCGATCGCGGCGGCCTTCGCGCCCACCGGTGATCTGCTGATCCTCGCGCGCCTGGTGCAGGGCGTCGGCGGCGCCATGATCCTGCCGACGACGCTGTCGCTGATCAACGCCACCTTCCGCGGTCGGGAGCGAGGGATCGCCTTCGCCGTCTGGGGCTCGACGATCGGCGGCATGGCGGCGGTCGGGCCGCTGCTGGGCGGATGGCTCACGACGGCGTTCTCGTGGCGCTGGGCGTTCGGCATCAACATCCCCCTCGGCATCCTCATCGTCATCGGCGTGCTGTTGACGGTCGCCGAGTCGCGCGACGAGAACACGCGCTCGATCGACATCATTGGCGGGGCACTCTCGTTCATCACGTTCGGTGCGCTCGTGTTCGGCCTCATCGAGGGGCGCACCCTCGGGTGGTGGGCAACCGACGGCGACTTCGTCATTGGGTCCTGGACGTGGCCGTGGGCGCTGTCCCCGGTTCCCATCGCCTTCCTCATCGCCATCCTCGGAGCGATCGGCTTCATCACCTGGGGTATCCATCGGGAACGCACGGGTCGCGTCTCGCTACTCTCGTTCAGCCTCTTCCGCATCGGCACATTCCGAAACGGCAATATTGCGGCCATGCTCGTCTCGCTCGGCGAGTTCGGCATCATCCTGTCGCTGCCGCTGTGGTTGCAGTTCGTGCTCGGATTCGACGCGCTGCAAACGGGTCTCATCCTCCTCGCCCTCGCGGGCGGCTCGTTCGTCGCCAGCGGCGCGGCCGCTGCTGCGAGCTCGCGCATCCCCGCGGTGTGGGTCGTTCGCGTGGGTCTTGCCGCCGAGATCATCGGCGTCGTGTGGGTCGGGCTCGTCATCGCCCCGGATGCCACGTGGGGATGGCTCATCCCGGCGCTGTTCGTCTACGGGTTCGGCGTCGGTCTTGCCACGGCCCAGCTGACCGGCGTCATTCTCGTGGACGTCCCCGTCGAACGCAGCGGCCAAGGATCGGGCACGCAATCCACCGCGCGTCAGATCGGTTCGGCGCTGGGGATTGCGATCCTCGGCACTGTCCTGTTCACGAGCACCGCCGGAATCCTCACCTCGAGTCTTGCCGACCAGGGTGTCCCGAGCGATCAGTCAGACAAGATCGTAACGGCCGTCGTCCAGAGCGCCGGCGGCGCGATCGCGCAGCTCGAACAGTCGCCGGCGACGGCTGCCGCCGCGGATGCCGCGAAGGCTGCCTTCTCGGACGGCACTCGCTACGCCGCCTTCACCGCAGCCGGATTCCTCGCCGTGGGGCTGATGGCAACACTCGCCCTGCCGTCCCGCCGGGCCGGGAGCGATGACACCGAGGAAGCACCGAAGACCGCCGCGGGGTAAGCAAGAGCGCCCGACACGCGACGTTCTCGGCGCGACGTTTGGCCCGACGGTGGCCTCAGCCTCGTACGGGATCGACCGGGATCGTGCGCGCGTCACCGTCGCCCTCGACGCCTGCGCGGGCACGAGCGCGGAACGCGACGGTGACCGCCGCGGCGGTCAGGCAGCCAGCGGCGATGATCACCAGGGTCGGGAACAGCCCGAGGTCTGCCTGCATGATCGGGAAGAAGAAGGTGCCCACGGCAGCTCCCGTCTTGCCTGCGGCAGCGGCAAGCCCCGCGCCCGCCCCTCGATTCTCAGTGCGGAAAGCAACTGCGGGAAGCGCGAACGTCGTCGAGTTCGGACCCGCATTCATGAAGAGATTGAACGCCGCGAACGCCGAGAAGACCAGGGCGAGTTGGAGCGGCGAGTCCTGGGGCAGGAAGCCGGTGATCCCGAGCACGACGAGCCCCACGCCCATCACGATGAAGCCCGTCACCTGCATCACGATGAGCCCGAGTTTCCTGACGAGGAGAATTGCGGCAGCGAACCCGACCACGAGGAAGATGTCGAGGAACGCCGCGCCCTCCGTGGAGGTGATGTCATCGGCGATGAACTGCGTGTTCGCCGACGACGATAGGGCCAGCGCCGCAAGGATCGTCGGCGTGAAGACCCCGACGCCGTAGGTCGCGATGTCCATGAAGAACCACGGGATCGCCGTCAGCGCCGTCGTGCCCCGCACACCCTTCGAGAAGAGCTGCTTCTGCTCGGCCCTGGTCACGCGCGCCTCGGTGGGTCGGACCACGCCAGCGACCGCTCCCTCTTCGGAGATCTCGCGGACCTCGTCGATCGTCAGCGTGCGTCCGGTGAACTGCGTGACCGAGTCAATAGCCTCGTCGTACCTGCGCACCGATGCGAGCCACATCGGACTCTCGGGGACACTGCGCCGCAGGATGACGATGATGAGCGCCGGGATGACGCCGAAGGCGAGCATCCATCTCCACGCATCCGGAACAGGGTCAAGCGAGAGCACGAGCAGACCAACGAGCGCGCCGAGCAGTTGGCCCACCGCTTGAAAGCTGAAGGCCCCGATCAGGAGCCTCGATCGCAGGCGTCGCGGTGAGATCTCGGCCACATAACTCGACGAGATCGGATAGTCAGCCCCGACGCCGATCCCCAGCAGGAACCGGAAGAGGATGAGCCACCAGATGTCGGGGGCGAGTGCCGACGCGAACGCGAAGACAACGAACATGCCGAGGTCGATGCGGAACGCGAGCTTCCGGCCGATCCGATCCGAGATCCGGCCCATGACCGACGCTCCCACGATCGCGCCGACGATCGCCGCGCTCGAGACCATGCCGGTCTCCAGCGGAGAGATGTTCCACTTCGCGACGATGAGGGGGATCGCGACTCCCATGATGAAGAAGTCGAAGCCATCGAGCATGATCCCCAGGGCGGAGAGGATCCACACCTTTCGGTGGGTGGCGCCGAAACGCAGGCTATCGAGGTGCCGGGCCATCCCACGCGCTGACATGGCCCCCATTGTGGCCAGGCTCGCTTCCCATAAGGAGACGTCGTGGTGAACGGTGGGAGAACCTGCACCGCTCAGTCTTTAGCATGACTAATGAGCTATGCTAAAGATCTCATGAACGAACCCGACTCGCCGCCCGATTCCCACCCCCTTGCAGGCGACGCGTCGCAGTTGCGCATGGGCGTGTTTCGGTTCGCGCGACGGATGCGAACCGAACGTTCCATCGACTCGATGAGCGACGGGCAGTTCGCGGTTCTCGCGGACCTCTACCTGAACGGTCCGCGCACCCTCGGCGAGCTTGCGGAACGCGAACGGGTCTCGCCGCCATCCATGAACCGCACGGTCAATTGCCTGCAAGACACCGGATACGTCGAGCGGTCAGCCGACGACAACGATGGCCGAAAGGTCGTCATCACGATCACGGATGACGGGCGTGCCGTCGTCGACGAGACGACCCGCCGGCGCGATGCGTGGGTCGAGACGGTGCTCGCAGACATCACCGAGCAGGAGCGGGCGACGCTCACGGCAGCGGCAGCCGTCCTGCAACGCTTGGCGGCGCAATGAGCACGATGTTCCGTTCCCTCGGCGTCTTCAATTACCGCATCTGGTTCATCGGCGCGCTCGTGTCCAACATCGGCGCGTGGATGCAGTCCACCGCGCAGAGCTGGGTAGTCCTCACCCAGCTCACCGACGGCGATGCGGGGGCCGTGGGGCTCACGATGGCACTGCAGTTCGGACCACCTCTGCTTCTGGTGGGAGTCACGGGGTGGGCGACAGACCGGTTCGATCGCCGACACATCCTGCTGGTCACGCAGTCCGCGTTCCTCGTACTCGCAGCGACCATCGGCAGCCTCATCCTCGCGGGCCTGATGACACTCCCGCTCATGTACGCCTTCGCGCTCGGCTTGGGGCTTGTCGCCGCATTCGACAACCCGGCACGCCAGGCGTTCGTGTCTGACCTCGTCACGAGAGAGAACACGAGCAACGCCGTCGCGCTGAATTCGGCATCCTTCAACGGCGCCCGGATGATCGGACCAGCCGTCGCCGGGGTGTTCATCGTCCTGGTCGGGACCGGGTGGATGTTCCTCGTCAATGCGCTCACCTTCCTCGCCACGATCGGTGCGCTCCTGGCGATGCGCCGGAGCGAGCTCACTCCGCGAGCGGTCACCCACGGACGCTCCCGGCTGGCGGACGGGTTCCGATACGTTGCCCAGCGGCCCGACCTGATCGTGGTCTTCATCGTCGTCTTCCTGGTCGGCGCGTTCGGCATGAACTTCCCGATCTACGCATCCACGATGGCGCTCGAGTTCGGGGCGGGCGCTGACGGCTTCGGCCTGCTGAACTCGGTTCTCGCGATCGGCTCGCTCACCGGCGCCCTCCTCGCAGCCCGGCGCGACCGCGCGCGCGTTCGCGTCATGATCGCCGGGGTGCTCGGATTCGCCGTCGCTTCGGCGGTCTCGTCGGTCATGCCGACCTACGCGCTCTACGCCCTGACACTCGTCTTCACCGGATTCACGGTGGTGACGATCCTCTCGACGGCCAACGGCTATGTGCAGGCGACGACGGATGCCCATCTTCGCGGCCGGGTTCTGGCGATCTATGTTGCGATTCTGCTCGGCGGCACGCCGGTGGGAGCACCGATCGTCGGATGGGTCGCCGACGAGCTCGGGCCCCGCGTCGCCATCCAGCTCGGTACGCTCGCCGCCCTCATCGCCGCGGGAATCGCGATCACGTGGCTCGTCTGGTCGGGGCGACTGCACCGCGGCACCCGGCTACGTCTGCGCCTGGATGAGACGAGACCGCTCAGCATCGTGACGCAGCCGATCACGCAGAGCCCGGGCCGGTAGCGGAACTCAACGCCCCGTCGGACGCGTCACCGGGATGCCGAGAGCTGACGCGCAAGCGCCTGCCCCGCGAGCTCGAGGTAGTGCCGGGGAGCGGCCAGGGCGGATGCCGCACCTCTCGCGAGCTCAGTCAGTGAGACCGCAGCTGCCAGGTCGCTCAGCTCGGCGCCCGGATCGATACGGCCTGCCACGAGCGCGGCGCGAGCGCCCGCGCTGCGGGCAAGCTGGATGACGACCTGCGGCGCCTTTCCCGACGCGGTCCCGGCGTCATACGCGCCTTCACCGGTCACCACGATCGTGTCGGCCGTGAGGAGGGCGGAGAGCCCGACGACCTCGGCGACGTATGCGGCGCCCGATTCGATCTCGCCGCCCCAGGCGCGCAGAGCGAAACCGGTCCCTCCCGCCGCGCCGGCACCCGGTGCGTCAGCCGGTGCCGGGATATGCCGCGCCCACGCGGCAAGCGAGGCATCCGCGTCGGCAATCTCAGCCTGCAGCAGACCCTTCTGCGGACCGAAGACGGCAGCTGCCCCACGCGGGCCGCACAGCGGATTGTCGACGTCGGCGAGCACGATCACTCCGCCGCTGGGCGCGGACCTCAGGCCCGAGAGATCGACCTCGGCGACCTCGCGGAGTCCGCGCAGGCCGGGCGCGACCGGGAGCCCGCGCGCGTCCCGGGTTCCGGCACCCAGCGCGCGCAGCATCCCGGCGCCGCCGTCGGAGGAGGCGCTCGACCCGAGCCCGACGATCAGGCGCGTGACACCCGAGTCCAGGGCCGCGCAGATCGCCTCGCCGAGCCCCTCGGTTCCGGCATCCCACGGGCGAAGCCTGCCGCCGAGCGTCTCGATACCGCACGCTGACGCGAGCTCCACGACTCCCGTACCGCCAGGCGTCTCAGCACCGGGCGGCAGCCACACCCACGAGCCGTCGCTGGGCTGTCCGTCTGCGCCGGTGACACGGATGCGTCGCCGCTGGGCCCCGGGGATCGCGGCGAGGAACGCGTCGAGGGTCCCCTCGCCCCCATCGGCCAGCGGCCGCTGCACGATCTCGTCGTCCGGGGCCTCCCGCTGCCACCCCCGCGCGATCGCGCCGGCAACCTCCGGAGCCGCGAGCGACCCCTTGAAGCTGTCGGGTGCGATCACCACACGCTGAGGCCCACTCACGCCGCGACTCTAGCGGGGCACGGGAGCCCGGGTCACACCCACGGCGAGTCGACGGTGAAGGCCTCGGCCACTGCCTGAATCTCCTCCCGCAGCAGTCCCTCACCCACCCCGCCCGCGGCGAGGTTCATGTACTCATAGCGCGCACCGGTCTCGGCATACTCGACACGGTCGACAGCGCGGGTGACCGACAGATCCGATCGAGCCATGACGCCGTGCTTGCTCCACAGCGAGATGTCACTGAGGCGCAGCGCCGCGACGTTGGCAGCCATCATCTCGGCAGAACCGGGCACGAGGAAGGGGAGCACACGGATGCCCTGAGAGAGCGCGACGATCGATTCCGGTTCCCACCGCAGCAGCCGGCGGTTCATCGTCTCGTCGTCGCGATAGGCGGGGATGTGCGAGAGATACGTCAGATGCGGCGGCTGGGCATGCACGACCGCGTGGAAGTCGACGCCGCGCCGGGCGACATGGTCTTGATGGACGCCGAGGTGGGAATTGAGCTCGCTCGTGAGCCTCTCAAAGAGGCGCCGCGGCGAGCTCCACAGTGTGGCGTGGATGCCATCCTCGGCGATCTTGAGCGCACCGACGCTGGCTTCGGGGTCGGCCTGGATCTGACGCAGACGCCGGCCCGATCCGGTCACGAGCAGCGTCCCGCCCGAGAGCGCGGGAGCGGGTACCGGGAGCTCGATCTCCTGACGCAGCGGGAAACGCCGCCGCACCTCGGTGTCCCACCCCAGGAAGACCGAGATGTTGCCGGCGCCCGCTTCGGAAGCATCGATCGCGTTGATTCTCGCGCCTGCCTCTCCCATGCTCTCGAGGATGTCTCCCAGGCCCGGTCGGATGCTGTGCTCACTCATGATCTCTCCACACGACAGCGCGCTCCCTGCGCGCTGAATCGTTTCAATCCTGCCGCCTCCTGCAACTGGGAACCAGGGACCTAAGACCCGAGCGCGCCACACCGCGTGCCCGCAGCGCCCCGCGCCGATAGCCTCGAGGCGTGACCACCGCGCGCCACACCATCCACCAGACGAGCGTCATCGCGGCGCTGCTCGACGGCGTCTACGACGGCGAGACAACGGTCGGCAGCCTTCGCGGTCGCGGCAACTTCGGGATCGGCACCTTCGAGGGCCTCGACGGCGAGCTCATCCTTCTCGATGACACCTGCTACCGCATCCGCGACGACGGCACGGCGACGGTAGCAGGCGATGGCGAGGGTGTGCCCTATGCCGTCGTGACGCATTTCGAGCCGCACCTGAGCTTCGAGATCACGGGTCGGCACACCCGGGCAGAAGTCACCGCACTCATCGACGAGAAGCTCGGTTCGGCGAACTACATGTATGCGGTGCGCGTTGACGGCGTCTACGAGCGGATGACGGTGCGGGCCGTTCACGTGCAGCGGCAACCGTACCGCCCTCTCGTGGAGGCAACGGCCGAGCAGAAGGTGACGGAGTTCACCGATGTCTCCGGCACTGTCGTGGGGTTTCGAACGCCGGCATTCGAAGAAGGTCTGTCCGTGCCCGGCTATCACGCGCATGTGCTGCTCGATGACCGCCGCAGCGGCGGGCACGTCCTCGATCACGTCATGCTGCGCGGCCGCGTGGAGGTGTGCGTGGGGACGGATCTGCACCTGGAACTCCCCCGCACCCCCGAGTTCGCCCGGGCAAACCTCGACCCCGACGACCTCCGCGAGCAGGTCGACAAAGCCGAGTCTTGACGAGGATCAGCGCCAGGCGTCGGTCGCCCGCACCCGAGTGCAGAAGGTCATGAGGCCGGATCGGTCGGTGTGATCCCGGCGGCGGGCAGCAACACTTCGTCCAGCACGTGGATGAGAAACTCCCGCGTGACCGGGAGCCGCTGCGCGAGCGTGCGAAACGAGACCATCGCCGGCGTCAGGGAGGCCAGCGCCTCCACATCGATGTCGGGGCGAGTCTCGCCGCGGTCGCGCGCCCGTTCCAGCAGCGCCCGATTGACGGCGATGCGCGGCTCCAGGATCGCGGCAAAGGCGGCGTGTGCGAGCTCGGGATCTCGGGAGACCAGCGACAGGATGCCTCCCATGACGTGAGTCTTGAGTTCGGCATCCTCGATCGAGGGAGCGCGGATCAGTGCCACGAGATCGCCACGCAGGCTGCCGGTATCCGGAAGGTCGTCGGGGTCGAGATCACGCCGCTTCATGCAGGCAACCGCATCGATGACGAGGTCAGCCTTGGACGGCCACCGCCGATAGACCGTGGCCTTGCCAGCCCCTGCTCTCGCCGCGACCATGTCGATCGTCATACCGTCGAAGCCGTGCTCGGCCAGAACAGCGATCGTCGCCTCGAGGATGTCAGCGTCGCGCGACGCGTCGCGGGGCCGCCCCAGGCGCGGCGCGGCCTCGACCGACGTCGTCGTCGCCTGCGAATCCATCACACTCCTTGCGCTCGGGTCCGTCGCGTTCCGTGGATCCCGGGCCGGCTCAGTCTACTTCAGGAACCGTTCATTTCCGATACTAGTCAGTTTCGTATACGCTGACGCCGTGACGACTCCTGATCTCGCTTCCCCGACGACACCCGCGACTCGCCGCTGGTGGACGCTGGGCACCGTAGCCATCGCCCAGCTCATGGTCGTGCTCGATGCGACAGTGGTGAATATTGCGCTTCCCGCCGCGCAAGCCGACCTCGGCTTCTCCGACGGTGACCGCCAATGGGTCGTGACCGCGTACTCCCTCGCGTTCGGCAGCCTCCTCCTGCTCGGCGGACGCCTGTCCGACCTGATCGGCCGCAAGCTCGCCTTCCTGATCGGACTGGTCGGTTTCGCGGCAGCGTCGCTCCTGGGTGGACTCTCCGTCTCGTTCGAGATGCTCGTTGCCGCTCGCGCTCTGCAGGGCGCCTTCGCGGCGCTGCTGGCACCCACCGCCCTGGCCGTGCTGACGACGACCTTCACGATCCCGCGTGAGCGATCTCGCGCGTTCGGTGTCTTCGGCGCTATCGCCGGCGCGGGAGGCGCCGTGGGGCTGCTGCTCGGCGGCTTCCTCACCGAGCAGTTCGACTGGCGGTGGAACCTCACGATCAACGTCGTCTTCGCGGCGATCGCTTTCGTGCTGGCCCTGGTGTTCGTTTCGACAGCGCCCCGCCAGGGCCCCCGCCCGCAGCTCGATATTCCGGGCACCCTGCTGGCTTCCGCGGGTCTGTTCGCCCTGGTCTTCGGGTTCTCCCGCGCCGAGTCCGATGGGTGGGATGCACCGATGACGTGGGGGTCGCTCCTCGCGTCCGGCGTGCTGCTGGTCGGGTTCGTGTTCTGGCAGCGCGCGACCAAGCATCCGCTGCTGCCGCTTCCCGTTGTCGTCGACCGCAACCGCGGCGCGTCTTTCCTGTCGGTCATGATCACGGGTGCCGGCATGTTCGGCGTGTTCCTATTCGTGACCTACTACTTCCAGCTGTCGCTGGCCTACACGCCGATGCAGACCGGCGTCGCCTTCCTCCCGATGATCGTCATGCTCGTCATCGCCGCGCAGCTGAGCACGAACCTGCTACTGCCACGCCTGGGCCCGAAGATCCTCGTCCCTACCGGGATGCTGCTGGCTGCCGCGGCAATGGTCTTGTTCACACGTCTCGATGTCGACAGCAGCTACTTCGATGCCCTTCCCGCCCTCCTCGTCCTCGGCTTCGGCATGGGCACGATCATGCCCGCCGCGATCCAGACAGCAACGCTCGGGGTGGACCGCCGATACGCCGGCGTTTCCTCCGCCATGGTCAACACGAGCCAGCAGGTCGGCGGCTCGATCGGCACGGCACTCCTGAACACCCTGGCCGCAACGGCACTGACCGACTACGTCGCCGCCAACCAGCCGGCATCCAAAGCCGTGCTCGCCGACGCGGCGGTGCACAGCTACACGGTCGCGTACTGGTGGAGTGCCGCGTTCTTCACGGCGGGCGCGATCATCGCGGCGGTCCTGTTCCGGCGCAAGCGGTTCTCGGTCGCGAGCGCCTTCCACAGCGAGACGGCAGACGCCCCCGCCCTCGCGCACTGATCCGGCCGCGAGGGCCGCGGGCTCACGCCTCGCGGGTGATCGTCACCTTCACCGACATGTCGCTCTTGAACGGACCGGCGTAGACGCCGCGTACGGGAGGCACGTCGTTGTAATCACGGCCTCGCCCGACCAGGACGTGACGGTCGCCGATCTCGGTGTTGTTGGTCGGGTCGAAGCCCTCCCACGATCCCGAGAACCACTCGACCCACGCGTGCGACTCGCCCTCGACGGGGACGCCGACTTCTGCGTTGGCTATCGGATGCAGGTATCCGGACACGTAGCGGGCCGGGATGCCGACCTCGCGCAGAGCTCCGAGGGCGATGTGCGCGATGTCCTGGCAGACGCCCTTGCGCGCTTCCCACGCCTCGGCCCCGGTGGAGTGCACCCCTGTCACCCCGTGCACGTACTCGACCGCATCCCCGATCGCCATCGCGATCGCGTGGGCGGCCTGCCCCGGCTGGTCGTGCTGCGCGGCGATCGACCGGGCGATCTCAGCCACCTCAGGGTGCGGCTTCGTGCGCGCCGTCTGCCCCAGTTGCTCGACGATCTCCACCGACCGAGCCGCCTCCCGCTGCAGCTGCTCCCACGTGATCTCGGTGTGCTCGAGCGGGCGCGGGCGCACCTCGACCAGCGAGCGTGCCGTGAGGGTCAGTGCCGCGTGCGGCGACAGGATGTCGAACGAGGTCACGCGCGTGCCGAAATAGTCGACGTACTGATTGACCGACGTCGACGGTTCGATGTCCAGGGACGCACTCAACACGAACTGACTGTCGGTGGAACCGGGCAGCATCCGCGCCTCGTTGTACGACGCCGAGACATCCCCCTGGTAGGCGAACGCGGTCTGGTGCTCGATGCGCAGGCGCTTCATGAGATCTCTCCGATCCAGCTGGGCTCGGCCTGCGTCGGGAAGAAGCGCTGACGGATCGCTTCCGACGCCTCACGGGTGACGACCTGCACGCGTTCCATCTCGTCGGGAAGGTCGCTGAGGATGTCGGCGACGGGCTTGTACTCGAGATCGTTGCGGATGCGGCCCAGGGCTCGCAGCACATTGTTGGAGTGCCCGACGCGGTCAGCGCGCGGGTCGATCGCCGACATGCAGCCCTCCGCTTGTTGGATGGAGTAGATGATGGACCGCGGAAACAGGCGGTCCAGGAGCAGGAACTCCGCGGCGTTCCGCGCGCTGGGAATGCCCCGGTAGGTCCGGAGATAGGCCTCATAGGCGCCGCACGAACGCAGAATCGTGGTCCACGACGGGCCCGATACCTCCGTCAGTGACCTCGTCGCGAGCAGCCGCGCCGTCATGTCAGCGCGTTCGATGCTGCGACCGAGCGTGAAGAACTGCCACGCCTCGTCGCGGCTGGTCGAGGAGTCGACGATCCCGACGGCGAGCGCAGCGCGCTCGCGGGCCCACTGGAAGAACTCGTGCACCTTATCGGACTGGAGGCGCCGCGGCATCCGAGAGTTGGTCGCGTTCAGGCACTCCCAGAGTTCGGTGGAGACGATCTCCCGAGCCCGCCTGGCGTTCTCGCGGGCCGACGTGACCGAATACGCGATGCTCGACGGGTTCATCCGGTCCACAGCGAGCCGCTGCAGAACGTCCTCGCGGCCGACGAGCTCGGGCCCATCCGGCGGAAGTGAACCCATGACGTTCAGGAGTGAGCGGCACGCGGTGTCTTCGTCGATCCACGGGTCTTCGAGCAGCAGCTGCAAGTGCACGTCGAGGATGCGCGCTGTTCCGTCGGAGCGCTCGATGTAGCGTCCGATCCAGAAGAGGCTCTCGGCAATGCGGCTCAGCATGATGCACCGTCCTCGGCCTGCTGCTGTTGCTGCTCCTGCTGCCCGGAGTGCGTCGCAGCCCGGTCCTGGGGCGAGTGCGTCGGCTGGGTCTGCTCGGGATAGATGATCGGGATCGCCTCGGTCACCGACGCCTGATCCGCGACCAGGCCGGCAAGCCCCTGCCCCTGCCCGTACTCGACGTGCGGCGGTGCGTCGCCGCCGACGATCCACGTGTCTTTCGACCCGCCGCCCTGGCTCGAGTTGACCACGAGTTGCCCCTCGGGGAGCGCGACGCGCGTCAACCCGCCCGGGAGAACCCAGACTTCGTCGCCGTTGTTCACGGCGAAGGGACGCAGATCGGCGTGCCGGGGGCGGACGCCGTCTTCCACGAGAGTCGGGATCGTCGAGAGCATGACGACCGGCTGCGCGATCCATCCGCGCGGGTCGGCCAGCAGCCGTTTGCGGAGCTTGTCGAGTTCGGCGGGGGACGCATCCGGGCCGACGACGAGGCCCTTGCCTCCCGAGCCGTCGACGGGTTTGATCACGAGCTCGTCGAGGCGATCGAGCACCTCTTCGAGCGCGTTCGGATCCTCCAGCCGCCACGTGTCGACGTTCTTGAGGATCGGTTCTTCCGCAAGGTAGTACCGGATGAGGTCGGGAACGTAGGTGTACAGCAGCTTGTCATCAGCGACCCCGTTGCCGACAGCGTTGGCGATCGTGACGTTGCCGAGGCGCGCCGCCAGCAGCAGTCCCGGCGCGCCGAGCATGGAGTCCGCGCGGAACTGCAGCGGATCGAGAAAATCGTCGTCGACGCGACGGTAGATGACATCGACGCGTTGCGGACCGCGGGTGGTGCGCATGAAGACCTTGCCGCCGGCACAAACGAGGTCGCGGCCCTCGACGAGTTCGACGCCCATGAGCCGGGCCAGCAGCGTGTGCTCGAAGTACGCCGAGTTGTAGACACCGGGCGTGAGGACGACGACGTTCGGGTCCTCGATGCCGGGGGGCGCCGACGCTCGCAGCGCCGCCAGCAGCTTGTTGGGGTAGTCGCCAACGGGGCGCACGCGCATCGAGACGAACAGCTCGGGCAGCGTCTGGGCCATCACCCGCCGGTTCGAGATGACGTAGCTGACCCCGGACGGCACGCGCACATTGTCTTCGAGCACGCGCATCTCGCCGTGCTCGTCGCGGATCAGATCGATCCCCGAGACCTGGATGCGGACCCCGTTCGCACTGTGGATGCCGGCCGCTTGCCGGTAGTAGTACTGCGATGATGCGATCAGCGCCGCGGGAAGCACACCATCGCGGACGCAGTGCTGACGACCGTAGGCATCATCGAGGAACGCTTCCAGCGCGCGCACGCGCTGCGAGACTCCCGCCTCTACGCGAGACCACTCGTCGTAGGTGATGACGCGAGGCACGGCATCCAGGGGGAACGGGCGTTCTTCGCCCGCGAAGTCGAAAGTGACGCCCTGAGCGAGGTACGAGCTCGCGAGCGACTCGGTGCGTCCGCGCAGCTCTTCCTGCGTCATCTGCGCGAGCGCCTGATACAGCTCCCGGTACGCGCGGCGCGACTCGGCAGAGCCGTCCATCGCTGGAGCGGACGCGAACATTTCATCGAACGGCGGGACGCCCGACGAGGTCTTCCGCGTCGATGCGGTGGAGCCGTATCCGTCGAACAGGTCACCCATGTCACGAGCCTAGTCGCGGCCGTGTTGCACGGATGTTTCCATCTTTCGGATTCCTTACAGACGGGCCCCCACCCCTCAGAACGCCATTAGCCTCGGGGACGTGGGTGACACCCGACGCAAGCAAGACACCGCCGTCGCCGCTCTTGCAGGAGCCGCCGCGGCGATCCTCGGTGCGGGATTGGGAGAACTGGCAGCGGCGCTGTTCGCTCCCGCATCCAGCCCTTTCGCCGTCATCGGCGGGGCGATCATCGACGCCGCACCGCCCTGGGGCAAGGATTTGGCGATCGCCCTATTCGGCACCAACGACAAGATCGCGTTGCTCACCGGCATCGGCATCGTCCTGATTCTGTTGGCGGGTCTTGCCGGCATCCTGCAGCTGCGGAAGCCGCCGTGGGGCCTTGTCATCCTCGGCGCTTTCGGTGTCGTGGGCGCTGTTGTCGCCCTCACGCGCAGCGACGCCAGCGGGATCGCCTGGCTCCCCTCGGTGATCGCGGGCGCCGTCTCCGTCGTGACGCTCCACTACCTCGTTCGGATGCTGCGCCGTCGCGTCGCGTCCGAGGCCGGGGAGGTCGATGCGGATGCCGATACCCGCCCGAGCCGCCGCCAGGCACTCGCGTGGATGGGCGGCGCAACCGCCGTCGGTGTCATCGCCGCTGTTGCCGGGAACATCGCTCGGGGCGGCGCACGGGCGGTGACGACGGTGCGCGAGGCCCTGAAGCTTCCGGCGCCGGCCACGACCGTGCCGCCGATTCCCGCGGGCGCCGAGCTCGACATCCCCGGGATCTCGCCCCTCATCACGCCGAACGCTGAGTTCTACCGCATCGATACCGCGCTCGTGGTGCCGCAGGTCGACCCGGCGAGCTGGCGACTCCGGATCCACGGGATGGTCGAGGAAGAGGTCGAACTCACCTGGGACGAGCTCCTGGCCTTGCCGCTGGAGGAGAGCACGACAACACTCACCTGCGTGTCGAACAACGTCGGCGGCGACCTGATCGGCAACGCCGTGTGGCTCGGCTGCCCCCTCCGGGAGCTGCTCGCGCGGGCGCGTCCGACGGCGGATGCCGACATGGTGCTGTCGACCTCGGTCGACGGCTTCACGGCTGGGACGCCGCTTGAGGCCCTCACCGATGATCGCGACGCTATCCTGGCGATCGGCATGAACGGTGAGCCGCTCCCGCCGGAGCACGGCTTTCCCGTGCGGATGGTCGTTCCGGGCCTGTACGGCTACGTGTCGGCGACGAAGTGGGTCGTTGATCTGGAGGTCACCCGGTTCGATCAGGCCGAGGGCTATTGGACACCGCGAGGCTGGTCGGCGCTCGGTCCGATCAAGCTGCAGTCGCGCATCGACGTCCCCCGCTCAGGCGTCACCCTGCCCGTCGGGGAGACCGTCATCGCCGGGGTGGCCTGGCAGCAGCACGTCGGGGTCGCGGGCGTCGAGGTGAAGATCGACGACGGACCCTGGCAGCAGGCGGAGCTTGCGACAGCGATCTCGGACGACACCTGGGTGCAGTGGAGCATCCCGTGGGATGCCACCGATCCCGGCCAGCACACCATCCGCTGCCGCGCCACCAACGTTGACGGCGAGACGCAGACCTCCGATCAGGCTCCCCCGGCCCCCAACGGCGCCACCGGCTGGCACACGATCATCGCCAACGTCTCCTGACCCCGCGCGGCATCCGGCCACTCACTTTCCGCCGAACCCACACCCTTCGCACCGAGCCCACACCTTCCGAGCACCAGAACCTGTGGGTGTGGGCACGATGCTGTGGGTTCGCGCCTCAGGAGAGGGTCGGTGCCCGGGGCGATCAGGCGGCGAGGACGAGTTTCAGCTGCTCGATCGCCCAGTCGATCTCGGTGGCACGGATGACCAGGGGCGGCGCGATCCGGATGGTCTGGCCGTGCGTGTCCTTGACGAGAACGCCGCGGGCCAGGAGACGCTCGGCCACCTCGCGCCCGGTACCGACCTCGGGAGCGATGTCGATGCCGGCCCACAGTCCCGCGACCCGCACGGCGGTGACCCCGTGCCCGACCAGGTCGGCGAGGCGCATCTCCAGGTGCTCCCCGAGTGCGCGGGCGCGTTCCTGGAACTCCCCCGTCGAGAGCATCTCGACAACCCGTTCGCCGATTGCTGCGGCGAGCGGATTGCCCCGAACGTCGAGCCGTGCTCGCCGGGACGGATGACGCCGAGCACGTCGGCGTTCGCGACGACCGCCGACAGGGGCAGGATGCCGCCACCGAGCGCTTTACCGAGCAGATAGATGTCGGGGACGACTCCCTCGCGATCGCACGCAAAGGTCTCCCCCACACGTCCGAGCCCGGACTGGATCTCGTCGGCGATGAGCAGCACGTTGTGCCGATCGCAGATCTCACGAACCGCCCGCAGGTATCCCTCGGGCGGCACGATGACGCCGGCCTCACCCTGGATCGGCTCGAGAAGGACGGCAGCCGTGTTCTCATCGATCGCTGCCTCGATGGCGGCGGCGTCACCGAACGGAACCTGCGCGAACCCGCCGCTGTAGGGCCCGAAGGCGTCCCGCGCGGCGGGGTCGTCGGAGAACCCGACGATCGTGATCGTACGGCCGTGGAAGTTCCCGCCCGCGACGATCACGCGTGCGGCATCCGCCCCGATTCCCTTGACGCGGTAGCCCCACGCCCGAGCCACCTTGATACCGGTCTCGACGGCCTCAGCGCCGGTGTTCATGGGCAGCACCATGTCCTTACCGGCAAGGTCGGCGAGCGCCGCGGCAAAGGTCCCGAGCTTGTCGTTGTGGTACGCGCGGCTCGTGAGCGTCAGCCGCTCCAGCTGTTGCCGAGCCACCGCCAGGAGGGCCGGATGCCCGTGCCCGAAGTTCAGCGCGGAATACGCCGACAGCAGGTCGAGGTAGCGCTTGCCCTCGACATCCGTCACCCACACGCCCTCGCCGCGAGAGATCACGACCGGCAGGGGGTGATAGTTGTGGGCGAGGTGCTCCTCTTCTGCCCGGATGATCTCGAGCGTCGTGGCGTCGACCGAGGTCCCTTCGGCGCTCATGACGAAGCCTGCTTTGCGCGCAGCTCCAGCGTGCAGCACTTGATGCCGCCGCCGCCGAGCAGCAGCTCGGACAGGTCGATGAGCACCGGGTTGTAGCCCCGTTCGCGCAACTGAGCTTCGAATCCGGTGGCGCGCGGCGAGATGAAGACGTTGTAGCCGTCGCTCGCGGAGTTCAGACCGAAGACGGCACCATCGGCATCCGAGACGCGGATGGCGTCGGGGAAACGCTCCGCGAGAATCTGCTGGCTGGCCTCATTGAAGGCGCCCGGAAGGTAGGCGATGTTCGCGGCATCCGGCCCGCCCTTGGCCGCCCCGACGACCGGATCGAGCACCGAGATCGCGGTGTCGAGGTGGTAGAAGCGCGGGTCGGTGAGCGTCAGCGACACGACCTCCCTGCCGAAGACCTCGCCGACCTCACGGTGGCTGTCGCCGGTCGAGCGGAACCCGGTGCCGGCCAGGATGACATCGCCGGCCAGCAAAAAGTCACCCTCGCCCTCGTTGACCTCTTCGGGGACGATCGTGTCGAACCCTGCGGCCCGGAACCAGTCGATGAAGTGGCGCTCTTCGCCAGCACGCTCAGCGAAGCGGAACTTCGGCGCATACGCGACCCCGTCGATCACGAAGCCGCCGTTGGCCGTGTAGACCATATCGGGCAGCCCTTCGGCGGGGTCGATGAGCTCAACCTCGTGGCCGAGTTCGACATAGGTGTCATAGAGCGCCTGCCACTGCGCGACAGCCTTGGCGGTGTCGGTGGGCTTGGCCGGCTCCATCCACGGGTTGATCGTGTAGCTGACCGTGAAGTGCTCGGGGCGGCACATGAGGTACCGGCGGCGGTGAGCGGTGCGGGCGGGTGATGCGGCGGGGGCGGGCGTCGTAGTCGTCACGTCGTTCTCCTGGAGAGTGCGGCTGGCGGACGCTGTCCAGAGGCCCGGCGGAGCAGAAAGATGCCGGCGACACGGGCACGCCGGGCTCTATTCTCGCACGATCATTGCGATCGGCCGAGGTCGCGGGCGACGGCGACCGCGCCTGCATCCGGACCGCGTCCGATCCGTCGACGGGGGCGGCGAATCAACCGGGGCTAACTCCTCACTGTTGACCCACTCGATGCAGTTCGGGGGCTGGACCTAGCAAGTCCAACGCGGAATTGAGGAGATAGCCACGGCGCGAGAGCGCTATTCGACCGTCACGACCACCTTGCCGACGGCGTGTCCGGCGTCCACGTGCGCGAGAGCATCCCGCGCCGCGGCGAACGGGTAGGTCTGCTCGATCACGGGGTGGATGCCGCTCTGACCGGTGAGCTCCAGCAACTGCGTCAGGATCTCGGGCTTCGCGGTGGCAGCGAGGGAGCGGATTCGGCGGCGCCGGCGTGACACGAAGACGGCTCTGAGCATCCGTTCCATCGGGCCGAGCACCGGTCCGCCGTTGCCTGACACGAGGACCACCGTGCCACCGTCCCGCAGCAGAGCGCGAAGGGTCGAGAGCGGCGCCGTGCCGGCAATGTCGATCACGGCATCGAAGGACGCCGCGGGAAGCTCGGGAGAGCCCGGCTGCACCTGCCGGTAGTCGAACGTGTGGGCAGCTCCGAGGCCAGTCACGAGGTCGAGCGCACGTTCTCCGGCTAGCGCCCACACGTCGGCTCCGCGCTGGGCGGCAAGTTGGACGGCGAAGGTGCCGAAACCGCCCGCCGCACCGATGACCAGGACGCGGCTTCCGGATCCGACGCTGGCGGCATCCAGGGCCTGTACTGCGGTTCCGCCCGAAACAGGCAGCGCGGCGGCGAGCTGAGCCGGCACGTGGTCGGGCCGGGCCACGGCGCGGGCGGCGGGGATGATCGCGTACTCGGCCAGGCCCCCGCCGACACCGATCTCGGCCACGACCTCATCTCCGGGGCTCAAGGCCGTGACCCCGGAACCGACGGCGACGACGGTGCCTGCGACATCCATCCCCCGAACGGCAGTCCGCGGGCGACGGATGCCGAACGCGAGTCGTACGAGGTAGGGGTCGCCGCGCATCAGGCGCGCATCCCCGGCGTGGATGCCGCACGCGCGCACCCGCACGAGGAGGTCCGTCGGCCGGGGAACGGGCACCGGCAGTCGTGCGGGTTCGACGACGTCGGGTCCGCCGTAGCGGTGCTGGTGCCACGCGGCCATCGTGGTCGGCAGGTCGGGGTCGCGCATTCCGACCTCTGGCTCGTTGTCGGTCATGGGTTCACGTCCGTTTCGGTGGTCGCCGGGTCAGGCGCCCGCAGATGCGTCGGCATCCGCCGGGTACTGGAAGAGGTCGTCGATCGCGACTCCGAAGAGCCGCGAGAGCTGGAAGGCGAGCTCGAGAGATGGTGAGTACTTGCCCTGCTCGATTGCGATGAGCGTCTGGCGGGTGACGCCGATTCGGCGTGCGACCTCGGCCTGCGTCATCCCGGCCGTCTCACGCGTTGCGCGGATGGTGTTGGTGATCCTCGTCGGCTTGACCATCACGGCATCCCGCGGCGGTAGACAACGATGCGGGCGATGCCGCCGACGAAGGCCGAGAGGAAGAACCCGAAGAAGACCGCATTTCCGATCCAGAACCACTCGGCCTGCACCATGGCAAGAGTGAGCGCAGCGAGTCCTCCGATGACCAGGAAGGCCTGACCGACACGGTCGCCGAGGTGCTCGATCTCTCGGTCGCGTTGGTCGGCGCGGTGCTCCTCATCGGGGTCGCGCATGCCCGCGCCGATTCCCCACAGGATGCTGATCACGATCGAGGCCGCGATGGCCCCGAGGATCGTCCAGACCATCGGCCACTGCCACGCGATCTGGCCGACGGGCGTGCTCCACAGCTGGGGCAGCACCAGCGCGAGGTACACGACGGTCCCCGCAGCGCTCGCGATCAGCTGAGACCAGGTATTTCGTTCCACGTATCCCATGTCGACTCCTCGACGCTCGAATGTATAGAATCTTTGACATCTCGAGCGTACGGCGGCGCCGCCAGCCATGTCAAGTTTTCTTTACATGTCGTGGATTGTTCGTCGGGGGCAGCCGGATGCCGACGCGCCGGTCGGAGCGATTCGTCCCACGGATCTGACAGAAGCCGCGGCGTCTGACCCGAGCGCCACGCCCCGGGCTGGCCACCCTCGCGGTTCAGCCGAGGCCGAGGCGCGCGAGATAGTCGTTCGTGAATCGTCCCCGCGGGTCCATCCGTTCCCGCAGCGCCGCGAACTCGTCCCACCGCGGGTAGCGGCGGCGGATGCTGTCGGCATCCATCGTGAACACCTTGCCGCTATGGGGCCGCGCCGACGCGGGCAGGGCTTCTTCGATCCTCGGCAGGAGCGCCTCGACGCCTGCGGAGTCGGGTCGCCACGTGAAGTGAAGCCCGACCGTCTCACGCCCGAACGCCGGACTGAGCCAGAGATCATCGGCTGCCATCGTGCGCACTTCGCACACGTACAGGAGCGGGGCGATCTTCGATGCCAGGCCGCGGAGCGCCTCGACAGCGGCGGCGATATCGCGCCGGTCGATGAGGTATTCGCTTTGCAACTCCGCACCCGCCGACGGGGTGAACTCGAGCCGGAAGTGCGGAAGCCGCGAGTGCCACGGTCCAGGCATTCCGCCCTGCACCGTGCACGGCTCCGGTGCGACACCCGGAACCGGATGCCGCGGCCCATCAGCCTCCCGGCCACCCGCCGCTCGGACGGCATCGGCGTGCGCGCGACCCGGACGCGCCTTGACCCAGACCTGATCGATCGCCCCGGCATCCTGCCACGTCGTGAACAGACTGACGCTGTCACCCGCACCGGTGACACCATCGAACCGCGGGAGGACCTCGTCCCACTCGGCGCCCTCGTAAACCGTCTGCGCGATCTCGTACGTCGGCTCGATCTGGAGCGTGAGATGCGTGACAACTCCGAGCGCCCCGAGCGCCACGACGGCCCCGTCGAAGTCCGGCTCGCCGCGGCGCAGCATCCGGACCTCGCCATCGGCAGTCATGAGGTCGAGACCGACGACCTGCGTGGCGAGCGAGCCGATCCGGTCACCAGATCCGTGCGTGCCGGTCTGCACAGCACCGGCAACGGAGATGTGCGGCAGCGACGCGAGATTGGCCAGGGCGAAACCCGCGGCGTCCAGAGCCGGCACGAGATCGCCGTAGCGCAGTCCCGCCGAGACGCGAGCGGTCGCCGCACCCGTGTCGATCTCGATCTCTCGCGGCATCTGTGCCAGCGAGACGAGCGTGCCCTCGGTGTCAGCGATCGGGCTGAATGAGTGTCGGCTGCCGAGCGCCCGCACGCGCGGGCTCGCGGTGATGACATCGGCCAGCTCGCCGAGACTCTCTGGTTTGCGGAGCTCCGCCGCTCGATATGTGAGATTGCCCGCCCAGTTCGTCTCGACCATGCCCCTATTCCAGCACGCGGATGCCTCGGCGGAGGCCCCGCGGCTCGACGCAACGGCGCACGGTTCAGGCGACACGCCGACGCACGGATGCCGACACCGGCGCGTCGCGCAAACTCTGCGCCGTTTCGCCCGCCGTGCCCGCCGAACGTCGAGCCCCCGGTGTTACCGTGTGACTGGCGAGAGGAGGCCGATGGATGCGTAACGCAACCGGAGCGCTGTTCGCCCTCATCCTCTCGACGCTGGGGCTGCTGGCCCTCACCGACGCCACCACCGCCACGCTCGCCGTGGCTGTCGTCGTGACTGTGGCGCTCGCCATTCTCGCCCTCCACTCGGTGACACGCCCCGCCTCTGCGCAGCAGCAGCTGGCCCGCGCGGCCGGCGAAATCGACCGCTCCGCCCTCGTCGAGCAGAGCGATCCGGATGCCGCGGGCCACGCCCGCCCGCGGGCCCCGGGCCGTGCGGCATAGGCCGCGCCCGGTCGTCCCGCTTCCTCCCGAGTTCACGCATCCATCCGTGACGGGGTGAGCCCTGACGTTCGATGACCATGCGGCCAGACGCACCCGCATCCGTCATCGACCCATCGGGAGTCCGCCGTGGACCTGTTCGCCTTCCCTCCTCTGACCGCCCTTCTCGACACCGCCTACCGCGTTCTGATGGGCGTGTCCGACCTTCTCACCCCTCTTGCGGGAGCGGCGTCGGCCGCTCTCGCAATTGCTGTCATCACCCTCCTCGTTCGCGCCGCACTCATCCCTACCGGGATATCCCAGGCCCGATCCGAGCAGGTGCGTACGCGCCTGGCTCCTCGTCTGCGCGAGATTCAGAGGCGGTTCCGAAAGAACCCGGAACGGATGCAGCGCGAGATGATGCAGTTGTATCGCGACGAAAAGACGTCGCCGCTCGCGGGCATCCTGCCCGCCCTGATCCAGGCTCCGATCGTCGGCCTGATCTACGCCGTCTTCCTCCACCCCACGGTCGCCGGACACCCGAACGACCTGCTGACCGAAGAGCTCCTCGGCGTACCGCTGGGCGCGAGACTCGTCGGCTCGTTGGGCGAGCTGTCGGTGGAGGTGGCCGTCGTGTTCGGCATCCTGATCGTGCTGATGGCGGTTGTCGCCGAGGTCACACGGCGCGTCTTCCGCCCGGCGATTCCCCCGGAACCGGATTCCTCACCGCTCGCATCCGGCGGAGTACAGCGAGTGCTGGGCTTCCTGCCCTACCTCACTGTCGTGTTCGCGGCGTTCGTGCCGCTGGCCGCGGCCATATACCTCGCCGTCACCGTCACCTGGACGCTCGGGCAGCGCTGGATCCTGCGGCGGATCTACCCCCTCGCGTGAGCCCCGTCAGGTGGTGGGCGCAACGGCGCACGTCGAACTCGACGCGCCGCGCAACGGATGCCGAGCTCGGCGCGTCGGGCAGAATCTGCGCCGTTGTGACCTCGCGGCTAGATCACTCCCTCGGACCAGTCATCCGGGTTGCCGAAGCGGTGGGCGGTGATCGTGATCGACTGCTCGTGAAGGAACGGCAACAGCTCGATGCGGCCGGCCGTGGTCACCTCGTTGTCGTAGATCGCGACATCCGGGTCCCCACCGACAGCCTCGGCGAGTGCGGAATGCAGCGCCGCAACGGCGTCCGCCCCACCGACCAGGCGCACCCGCGGCGGGCGGGTCGGTCGGGGCTCGCCGGCAACGGCATCCGCGACATCCTGCTCGGGTCGGGCAACGCGGTCGAGCCACTCGTCCTCGGTCTCGACGAACACGGTCACGTCCTGATCGCTGAGCGCACGCCGAACAGCAGCGGGCAGCCCGACCGGTGAGCTGACGGTGGTCGCCGACCCGGTGCGGATGCCGGCGAGGATGACGCGCAGCAGCGCCTGCCACGTCGCATCCCCCGTCGCCCGGATCGCGACCTCGACAGGCCGGTAGCGGAAGAGGTTCCGCTCGACACCGAGCCGTGAGACATCGGTGACGCGACCGAACTCCTCGTTCCAGGCGACCGCGTCAGAGAGGGCAGCGCGACGGAGCCACTCGAACGCGGGGTAGTCCAGCGAGGCCTGGGCGGCTTCGATCACGGTCGTGATGCGTGAATCGAGACCGCGCAGGTGCAGCGTCGACGACGGGGCGCCGGCATCCGTTCCCCGCCACCTGCCGAGGCCGATGAGGTAGTTCGGACCACCCGCCTTCGTGCCGGGACCGACCGACGAGCGCTTCCACCCGCCGAACGGCTGCCGCTGCACGATCGCTCCCGTGATCCCGCGGTTCACGTAGAGATTGCCGGCCTCGACGCGGTCGAGCCACATCGCGAGGTCGTCGGGGTTCTGGGTGTACAGGCCCGCCGTGAGCCCGTACTCAACGGCGTTCTGCAGCTCAATCGCGTGCGCGAGGGAGGCCGCGTGCATGATCCCGAGCACGGGTCCGAAGAATTCCTCGAGGTGCACGCGCGAACCCGGTTGCACCCCGACACGGATGCCGGGACGGAAGAACCGGCCGGCATACTCAGGCCCGACATCCAGCGGTTCGGGTGTGACGAGCCACTGCTCGCCCTCGTCGAGCGTCGTCAGAGCCCACTCCAGCTTGCCGCGAGGCGGTTCGATCACCGGGCCCATCTCCGAGCGCGGATCGGTCGGCGGTCCGACGCGCAGCGAGGTCGCAGCATCCACGAGTTGACGCGCGAAGCGCTCCGAGCGCCCGACCGGGCCGACGAGAATCGCCAGCGACGCCGCGGAGCACTTCTGCCCCGCGTGCCCGAAGGCGCTCTTGATGAGGTCGGATGCTGCCAGGTCAAGATCTGCCGATGGCGTGATGACCATCGCGTTCTTGCCGCTCGTCTCGGCAAGCAGCGGCAGGTCCGGGCGCCAGGACCGGAACAGGGCCGCGGTGTCGAAAGACCCGGTCAGGATGACACGATCGACATCCGGGTGCGAGAGCAGCTGCTGCCCGAGCGTCCCCTCGTCGATGTCGACCAGCGCGAGCACGTCACGCGGGACGCCGGCCTCCCACAGGGCCTCGGCGACCACCGCCGCGCAGCGCCTCGCCTGCGGCGCGGGTTTGGCGATCACACCCGAGCCTGCCGCGAGCGCAGCCAGCACGCCGCCCGCCGGGATCGCGATGGGGAAGTTCCAGGGAGGAGTGACCACCGTGAGGCGCGCGGGCACGAAGATCGCACCGCTGACCCGATCGAGTTCGCGCGCCGTCGCGGCGTAGTAGTTCGCGAAGTCGACAGCCTCGCTGACCTCAACATCCGCCTCGGCGAAGACCTTGCCAGTCTCGGATCCAGCGACCTCGATGAGTTCGCTGCGCCGGGCCTCCAGCGCCCGCGCCGCCGCCTGCAGCACCACCGATCGGTCGGCAGCCGGCATCGCGCCCCACCGCTGCGCCGCGCCGCGGACACCGGTGACGACCTGTTCGAGACTTTCGGCATCCGTGACCCGGGCCGCCTCGATCGTGGCATCCCCCGCCGTCGAGACAGCCATGCGCTCGAGCGCGTGGCTGGCCCACTCGCGGTTGGCCGGGAGCGCAGGATCCGTGTCGCGCGCATTGCGGAAACCAGGCGCGCCCGCGGCGACCCCGTCGGACTCCGTCGCGGAGTAGATCGCCGTCTCGACGTACTCGACACCCCCGAACCGGGCGATGCCATCGTCGGATGCCGCAGAACTCGCGATCCCGAGCACCGCCTGCGTCAGCCCCCCGGCCTGAGGCGGCGGGGCATCACGCAGGATGCGCTGCTCGGCATTCCCCTCGGCGGCTTCTTCCTCTGCCCGGTTCTGCCGACGGTTTGGTCCGACCGGAAGCGTCGGGTCGGCGGCGCGGTCGAGCGAGGCCAGGAAGCGGTCGCGCTCCCGGTCGAACAGCGCAGGATCGTCGGCGAGATCGAATGCCGCCGACAGGAAATTCTCGCTCGACGCGTTCTCCTCGAGCCGTCGGACGAGATAGCTGATCGCGACGTCGAACTCCTGCGGGTGTACGACCGGGACATACAGGAGGACGTGTCCCACCTCGCGTGAGATCGCCGCGACCTGCCCCTGGGCCATGCCCAAGAGCATCTCGATCTCGATGTCTTCGCGCACCGCCCGCTCGCCCGCAAGCAGCCAGGCGTACGCGATATCGAAGAGGTTGTGGCCTGCGACGCCGAGCCGCACGGCATCCGTGTTCTCGGGCTGCAGCGCTTCGTCGAGGCAGCGCAGGTAGTTGGCGTCCGCATCGACCTTGCGATCGTAGGTCGCCAGCGACCAGTCGTGCATGATCGCGTCGACCCGCTCCATCGCGAGGTTCGCGCCCTTGACCAGCCGGATCTTGATCCGAGCGCCGCCGTCCGCGACCCGCTGACGCGCCCAGGCCGTGAGCTCCTGCAGCGCCGGGAGGGCATCGGGCAGATAGGCCTGTAGCACGATCCCCGCCTCGAGATCGCGCAGCCGCTCATCTTCGAGGATGCGGGTGAATACCGCGATCGTCAGGTCGAGGTCGCGGTACTCCTCCATGTCGAGATTGATGAAGGTGCGACCGCCGTTCTCGGGGAGCCCCGCCGCGGCGGTGAGGTACAGCGGCATGAGGCGCTCGACGACGGCATCTACGAGTTCGTCGAAGGCCCACATCGAGATGTGGCTCGCGATCGCCGAGACCTTCACCGACACATAGTCGACGTCGGGGCGACGGATGAGGTCGTGGATGCCCTCGAGTCGGCGCAGCGCCTCGCGCTCACCGAGGACTGCCTCGCCCAGCAGGTTGAGATTCAGTCTGGCGCCGCTCTCCCGGAGCGTCGCGATCGCGGGACCGAGCTTGTCAGGGCGGGCGTCGACAACGAGGTGCGAGACCATCTCGCGCAGCGCCCGCCGCGCGATCGGCACGACCGGCGCCGGGAGCACGGGCGCCACCGCGCCGCCCACCTTCACCGCGCCGCGCAGGTACCAGGGAAGGAAGTCCGGCGCGAGCGGCGCTATGCGAGAAAGGGTGGATGCCGCGGCGGTGAGGCTCTCCGGGCGCATGACACCGTCGACGAAGCCGATGGTGAACGGGAGTCCGTTCGGATCCTTCAGGACGCCGGCCAGGCGCTGGGCCGAGGCATCCGCGGGGAACTCGGCGGCTTCGGCGACCCAGCGTGCGGCGAGATCGATCGCGCGCTGCGCCAGGTCGCCCGACGGCGCGGATGGCGCCGTTTCGGGGTCTCGTGCATGCGATCAGCCTACGTCCGGCGAGCGGGCCGTCGAGGTTGCGCCGGACGGCCATCCGGGGCGGCGCCCGGCGTGCAGCTAACTCCTCACATCCGCGCCGATTGGGGCCCCGCCGCGCCCCGAAACCGCCCCTCACGCGCGAGATTGAGGAGTTAGCGACATCCGGCAGCGGCCACCGGCCCGCGGCGCGGTCACGCTGATCCACGGCACAGGGAGTTGGCTGCTGTCGCTAACTCCTCCGATCAGCGCCGAAGCGGACCGAACCGCCCGGTCGTCCCGGCCATAACCCCCGGGATTGCGGAGTTACCGACGGGGCAGCACGCGGTCTCGAGACGGGTCAGGCCCAGACGCTCGGAGCCGCGGCCTTGGTGGGCGGCAGGGCGGATGCCGCCGCCCAGTCGTGGATCCAGGACGAGACGTCCGGGGTGTCATCGGGGCGTCCCACGGCGGCGAAGAACTCGTCGTGGCTGACCGTCCCGCCGGCGCGCTTGAGCATCCGCGAGCGGATGATCGCGCGTGCGAAGATCTCGCCGTTCACGACCGCCCGGTGCTCCAGATAGAGCGCCTTGTCATCGTGACCGATGAAGCGCGACTCGATGTCGAAGCGCTGCCAGAGCTGAAGCGACTTGCGAAACGAGATCGTCTCACTCGAGACGACCGCGTACCAGCCCTGTTCCCGCATGGCGTCGAGCAGACCCGAGCGCACCAGCAGATCCCAGCGTCCGAGATCGAACAGCGATAGGTACCGGCCATTGTTCATGTGCCGCAGGATGTCGATGTCGGTCGGCAACGTCGTCAGCCGAATCCGCGCAACGCCGGTCGGGGAGACCAGGCCCTCGCGGCGCTTGCGCCATCGCGCTCGCCAGATCACCAGCATGGTTCGCCACATCACGTTCACGAGGGGCGATGCTAGGGGACAACGCGCCGCTAAGGCACCCGGTTGTGGGATTCCCACAGCGCCGCCCCGCCGCATCCGGCCCGCTTTTGCGCCGATTTCTCTCCCCGTGATCGCCCGCGTAGAGTCTGGCCATGAACGCCGAAACGCAGACGGACGTTATCGTCAGACCCGTGCGTGATGTCGACGCGCAGGAGCTTGGGCGCGTCCACGCGACGTGCTGGCACGAAACCTACGACCACCTCATCAGCAAGGCAGCTCTGGAGAACGTCTCACCGAAGAGACTCGCGGAACTGTGGACGCACTGGGCAGAGCAGGGCGAGGAGTACCGCATGAGTGCGGCGCTCGTCGACGGCGAGATCATCGGGTTCGTCGGCTCCGGGCCGGCACGCGACGAGGACGCCCCGCGGGAGCGGGAGCTCTACTTCATCTATCTTCTTCATCGCTACCACGGCACCGGCGTCGGTCAGCAGCTCTTCGATGCCGCCATCGACGAGGGCGAGGGCGTCTACCTGTGGGTCGCGGCAGACAACCCCCGCGCCCACCGGTTCTATGCGCGCAACGGCTTCGCCCTCGACGGGGAGACCCATGATGAGGCGTTCCTCGGTGAGACGCTGACCGAGGTTCGCTTCGTCCGGTGACCAGTCCCCGCTGCGCCGACCGTGACAGGTCGGCGCGACCGGACAGTCGGTGACCATGCTGCAGATCTGGGCGTTCGACGGCATTCCCGAGATCGTCGCCGGCGATGACCTCGTCGCGGTGATCGCCAGCGCGGCTGGAGGCTCGCTCGCTGACGGCGACATCCTCGTGGTCACCTCGAAGATCGTCTCGAAGGCCGAGGGACGGTTCGTCGCCGCCACCGACCGTGAGGACGCGATCACCGCCGAGACGGTGCGGGTCGTCGCGACGCGGGTTTCGACGTCCGGTCATGCCACCCGCATCGTCGAGAACCGTCTCGGCATCATCGCCGCGGCCGCGGGCGTCGATGCGTCCAACACTCCCGAGGGCACGGTGCTGCTGCTCCCCCGCGATCCGGATGCGTCGGCCCGTGCGCTGGCGGCGGGCCTGCGGACGGCAACCGGACTCGAGCTCGGCGTCATCATCAGCGACACGCTCGGGCGTGCGTGGCGTGAGGGTCAGACCGACACGGCGATCGGCGCGGCAGGCATCCGGGTGTTCGAAGACCTCCGCGGCGGCACGGATGCCGAGGGCCGCCCCCTCGTCGTGACGATGCCGTGCGTCGCGGACGAGCTCGCCGCCGCCGCTGACCTCGTCAAAGGAAAGACCGGACAGACGCCGGTCGCGGTTGTGCGCGGCCGGAGCGACCTCGTCGGATCGCTCGACCTTCCCGGAGCGCGCTCGATCGTCCGGGCGCGTGAGAACGACATGTTCCACACCGGCGCTGCCGAGTCCTACGCGGACGGATACGCGCGGGGACGCGCTGACCAGGCCGCAGCTGACGCGAACGGCGGAGGGGCAGAGCACTGAGCTCTGCCCCTCCGGTCCGATCGATTCACTCGGGTCAGCGCGCCGAGCGCAACGACACCTGCCCTGCCGACAGGTTGACCGAGATCGTGCTGTCGGCACCGGGATCGCTGCCGACGCTGTTTCGGAAGTTCCCCGCTGACACGTCGGAGGTCACGTCGTAGCTGCCCTCGGGTACGACGAGATTCAGAGAACCTGCGCTGACTTCGGCGCGGATGTCGCTGGGCTGCGATCCGGTCAAGGCGGCGTCCATCGATCCCGCGCTGACCGTGAGGTCGGCGGTGTCGACGTCGGCAAGTTCGAGCGTTGCGCGGCCCGCCGAGAGATCGATGGTGAGATCCTCGGCTGCGCCCGCCAGATCCACCTCGCCGGCACCGACCGAGAGGCCGACCGCGCCGAACTCACCGTCGGCGTGGAAGGAACCCGCGGCCATCTGCAGCTCAGCATCCAGTCCCTCGAGGTCGTCGGGGAGGAGGAGGACAGCGCTGCCGCTGCCACCGAAGACCCAGCCCATGCCCCACTCCCAGCGCGGCGAGGAAACCGTGAGTGTGTCACCGTCACGTTCGAGGCTCCACCGATCGCCGCCGAACGGCGCGGTGACCTCGAGCTCAGCCTCGTCGACATCCGCGTACTCGACCGTCAGCGACCCCGCGTTGAGTTCGATCGAGAGCGTGTCGACACCGGAAACGGCGACGGCCCGCGAATCGGTCGAAACAGCGGCGGCGCGGATGGTGCTGAACACAGCCCCGATGATGGTGCCGAACACGATCAGTGCGCCCAGGACGATCACCAGCACGGCGATGACGGTCGAGGATCCGCGGGTGCCCGGAGACTCGGGACCGGGAGAGTCCGGTCCCGCCGGCGGTGCCGGGGCGGACGGCGGCGGGGTGAGGTCGGTGGTCATGAGAGTTCTCCCGTCTTCGGCGGCATCCCGCCGTGAGCGATGTGGGCGAGGGCAGCGAGCACTCGCCGGTTGCCGGAGTCGTCCTGCTCGAGCTCGAGCTTCTGGAAGACCGCCGTGATGTGCTTTTCGACACTGCCCTCGCTGATGTGGAGGGTGCGCCCGATGGCCTGATTCGATTTGCCTTCGGCGATCAGGGCGAGCACGGTGGCCTCCCGATCGGTGAGGCGACGCATCCGTTCGTCACGCGCCCGTCTGCCGAGCAGCTGCGCGACAACCTCGGGGTCGAAGACCGTGGCGCCCGCGGCGATGGAGTCAACCGACTCCAGGAACTCGGCCACGTCAGCGACGCGGTCCTTCAGCAGGTAGCCGAGGGCCCCGCCCCGCCCGGCGATGAGATCGCTCGCGTAGCGCTCCTCCACGTACTGGGAGAGCACCAGGACGGGAAGATCGGGGCGGGAGGCGCGAAGGCTGACGGCGGCACGGATGCCTTCATCGGTCCGGGTCGGGGGAGGCGCACATCCAGGATGCAGAGCTGGGGATCGAGGTCCGCGACCGCTTCGGTCAGACCCTCGGTGTCGCCGAGGGCGGCGACCACCTCGTGGCCGGCATCCTCGAGCAGGCGGACCAGCCCCTCGCGCAACAGGACGGAGTCTTCACAGATCACGATGCGCATGGCAGGCTCACCTCCACTGTCGTCGGGCCGCCGACGGGGCTGTCGACGGTGAATGTCCCGCCGGCGCCCAGTGCCCGGTTGGAGATCCCGTCGAGGCCACCACCCGGGATGACCCGGGCGCCGCCGATGCCGTTGTCTTCGACACGGGCCCACAGAATCCCGCCGTCGCGCTGGCGGACCAGCACGCGAGCTTCCGTTGCCCGTGAGTGCTTGGCGGCGTTGGTCAGCGCTTCCGCGATGACGAAGTAGGCAGCGGCCTCGGCCGTCGGCGCGCAGCGCTCGGTGATCCGCACGTCGAGGGTCACCGGCACAGGTGACCGGGCGGCGAGAGCCGACAGTGCAGCGTCGAGGCCGCGATCGTCGAGGACGGAGGTGTGGATGCCGCGAGCCAGCTGCCGCAGTTCCGTGATCGCCGCCTTCGTCGAGGTGTGAGCCTCGGCGATGAGCTCCTTCGCGGCCGCGGGATCAGAGTCGATCTTCTGCTGCGCGAGACCGAGAGTCATCCCGACCGACACGAGGCGGGGCTGGACGCCGTCGTGGAGGTCGCGTTCGATGCGGGTGCGCTCGACGTCCGCGGCGCGCACGGCGCCTGCCCGCTGAGCCTGCGACTGTCGGGCCTGCTCTGCCAGCAGCGCCTCCCGGGAGGGGATCATGATCGCGCGGGCCAGCACTCCGTGCAGGAAGGCGAGGCCCACGATCGTTGCCACCGCGACAAGCGAGACCACGATGCCCACCGGCACCGCCCAGGCCGTCGAGACGTCGATCCACGTACTGCCGAGCCTCACGGCATCCGCCTGGCCGGCATACAGCGGCGAGAAGGCGAGCGCGACACCCGAGGCGGTCACTCCCACCAGGCTCAGCACGACCCAGCCGAGGATCGTGGCGATCGCGCCGTTGGCGACCGCGCGCCACATGCCGGGGTCGATGAACTGCAACCAGATCGTGTGGAGGAAGCCACCGAACCCGGGCTTCGGGCTGCGTCGCGGGCGTCGCGGAGGCAGCCCGAAACGGTAGAGCCCGTCGATCCGGGCATTCTCGAGCCAGCTGAGCGCGAACAGCGCGTAGACGAGGGCCACCAGGAACACGAGCCCGATTCCGATGACGGGTAGAAGCCCGACCCCGAGACCCAGGAGCGTCATGAGAATGGCGAACACCCCGGGGCCGATAACACCGAGCGCCGCAAGCTGGGCGATCGCGCCCGCCATCCGCGCCGGTGTCGCAACGGGCCGTGGCGGCGAATACGTTGTCGTCATGCCTCCACGGTAGGTTCCAGGGTGCGTTTCTCGCGTCCCTGCCAGCCGGTCGAATCGCTGGGGATAACCCCCCAGATCTGGCCGGGCGCACCGGACCCCGCTGACAGACGCCGTGCGGAGTCAGCGCTCTTAGCGGCTCGACACCGTCCCGAACAGGCGCGCGATCGGGGCCAGCACCAGGGGACGCGCGGCAACCCAAGCCGCCGCGATCACGACCAGCGAGAGCACGAACAGCCAGAACCCGACCCAGTTGTCGGCGTCGGTGGCCGCGTACATGTGGTTCAGGTTGCGCAGAGCCCCGGTGGCGAAGACCAGGATGACGTGGACGATGATGAACGCGACGAAGTACAGCATCACCGGGAAGTGCACCTTCCGTGCCCATTCGACCGGGTAGACCTTGTTCAGCCTCTTCGCATTCTTCGGCCAGATCCCACTCATCCGCACGCCGGTGATGATCGCCAGCGGCGCAGCGAGGAACACCGTCGTGAAGTATGCGAGCTGCTGCAGGGAGTTGTAGTTGACCCAGCCGTTCTCGGTCGGCCAGTCCAGCGAGACGTACTGCAAAGCGGCCGAGAGCGCGTTCGGGAAGACCTCCCACGACGTCGGGACGATCCGCATCCACTGACCCGTGACAAACAGCAACACGATGAAGATGAGTCCGTTGACGATCCACAGGATGTCGAGGGCCTGGTGGAACCAGATCGTGAGACTCACTTTGCCCTTGGGTTTGTTCCGCGGCGCCCAGAACACGCTCGGGCGCTTCTCGGTGCGGATCGTGAGTCCCGATCGGATGATCAGCACCATCAGGAACACGTTGAAGAAGTGCTGCCAGCCCAGCCACGCCGGGAAACCGACCGGCGCCCCCTCGGGCAGGTGATACTCGCCCGGGTAGGTCGTGAGGAAGTCCTGCAGCCCCTCGAGGGAGAGCAGCCAACGCACCGCGAGCACTGCCATTCCCGCGGCGAAGAGCACCCCCAGGCCGCCGACGATGACGACACCGGCCCACTGCGCTTTCGTGAACGGGCCCCTGCGAGCTGGCTCCGGCCGCGGCGCCGTGCGGGTCCGAGCTGACGCCCCCTCCCAGACCGTCGGTGTGAACGGCAACGGCACGCTGACGTCATACGCAGGGCGCTCGGCGACGGAAGTCTCGGCGGGTGCGGCATCCGCGCTGTGTTCGTTTGCTGCAACAGGCCGGGCGCCGTCGTCGACGCTAGGGTTTTGCGGCGAGTGAACGTCGGCACCGGATGCTGCGATCGCCGCGGCCATCTCGGCCGTCGGCCACGGCTCGCCACCGGGGACGCGAGGGAGCCCGCGGCGCACGGTGCGCGAAGACCGGCCCGTTGCGGGGGCCGCGGCACTCGCTGCCGACCCGACGGACGCGGCATCGGTCACCGGAGCGCCGCCTGCGGCCGCGCCCGTGTGTGCTGCAGATTCGTACGACTGCTGCGCATCTTCCCGCAGCGCCTGCACCGACGTGCCGCCCTCAGGTGACGATGCGGCTGCGGATGCGCCTGGTGCGGCTGCGGATGCGCCTGGTGCGGCTGCGGCAGCCACGGATGCCGGGGGCCAGGGCTCGCCGCCGGGAACGCGGGGCAGGCCGCGGCGCACCGCGCGCGCTTCCGACGCAGCGGGTGCGGCAGCCGTCGCCGCTGGCGCTACAGTCTCGGTCGAGTGCTGCGCGTCTTCCCGCCGCGGTTGCGCCGAACTGACGCTCTCGAGTGAGGCGGCCTCGGCAGCCACGGATGCCGCGGCCGGCGCCTCCTCGGAAGACACGGATGCCGCAGCTGCTGCGCCCGGGGCTTCCCCGGCGGGAGGCCAGGGGTCGCCGCCGGGAGTGCGGGGCAGTCCGCGACGCAGGGTGCGCCCGTAGGTCGCCATCGGGTCAGGCCTTCTTCGCCTGCAGCGTCTCGATCAGCTGCGGGACGACGGTGAACAGGTCTCCGACGACGCCGAAATCGGCGATCTCGAAGATCGGGGCATCCGCATCCTTGTTGATCGCCACGATCGTCTTGGCTGTCTGCATGCCTGCCTTGTGCTGGATCGCTCCCGAAATGCCGAGCGCGACATACAGTTGCGGTGCGACAGAGACGCCGGTCTGTCCGACCTGCGCCGACTGCGCGATGTACCCGGCATCGACCGCGGCGCGCGAAGCACCCACCGCGGCTCCCAGCACGTCGGCGAGCTGCTCGACGAGCACGAACTTCTCCTCGGACCCGAGCCCACGCCCGCCCGAGACGACCTTCGCCGCGCCTCGCAGCTCGGGCCGCGCCGAGGTCACCACGACCTCTTCGACCGACCCGATGGTCGCGGCCTTGCGACCGGATGCCGCCACCTCGAGCTTCTCGGCGACAAGCGGCTGAGCCTCGGCCCGCGCATCGATCGAGCCCTGGCGCACCGTGATGACCGGGGCACCGAACGTCGCGGCAGCCTCGACGTTATAGGCACCGCCGTAGACCGAGTGGTGTGCCACGATGCCCTCGTCGTCGCGGGTCACCCCGACCGCGTCAACGCACAGTGCCGAGCGCGACCGGGCCGCGTAGCGTCCGGCGGTCTCGCGCGACTCGATCGAGTGGGACAGCAGCACGGCATCCGGGTTCACGAGCGCCGCAGCGGCAGCCACCGCGTCAGTCGCTGGGACTCCCAGCGACTGACCCAGACCTTCGGGCGTGGCAGTGAGCACCAGCGCGGCACCCAATTCTGCGGCCGTGGGCGCGAGAGTCTCTGCGTGCTCGCCGACGATCAGCGCGACCGGAGTTCCGACACCGGCCGCAGCACCGAGCAAACCCGCCGCGCTCGGCGCGAGCGCACCACCGGGTGTGACATCGAGAACGACCAGAACAGCATCAGCTGCAACATCCACCATCATCTGCCCCTTAGACCAACCGGTTCGAGATCAGGAACTCGGCGAGCTGCACGCCCGCGTCGCCCTCATCCACGACCTTCACACCTGCAGCACGCGGCGGCTTCTGCGCCACCGCGATCATGATCGACCGAGCCGCATTCGGGTCATCGGCAGCGACGGCGAGATCCGCGAGCGACACGGTGTCGACCGGCTTCTTCTTGGCCGCCATGATGCCCTTGAAGTTCGGGAACCGCGCATCGGGCAGCCGCTCGGTGATCGAGATCACGGCGGGAAGCGCGGCGGATGCCGTCATCGACCCGCCGTCGACCGACCGCTCACCCGACACCTCGGACTCCGTGATCGCGACGCTGTTCATGCTCGTGATGCTGGGCACATCGAGCAGCTCCGCGAGCATCG